>DATIJN010000113.1:0-174960 GCA_035478615.1 Saccharimonadales bacterium (SeqCode) | reverse complement strand
TGTTTGACAAAAACAATGTTTGTAAAGCACTCAGCTGACTCATTTCCTGAGGCAATTCACTCAGTTGGTTGTTTGTCAAATCCAAGTATTGTAAATGACCCAATTGACCTATTTCCGGAGGCAATGCACTCAGTTGGTTGTTAGACAAAGACAATGTTTGTAAAGCCCCCAATTGACCTATTTCCGGCGGCCATGTACTCAATTGGTTGTTTGACAAATACAATACTTGTAAAAATGACTCAGCTGACTCATTTCCGGCGGCAATGCGCTCAGTTGGTTGTTAGACAAATACAATTTTTGTAAAGCACTCAGCTGGCCCATTTCCGGCGGCAATGCACTCAGTTGGTTGTGATTCAAATACAATATTTGTAAAGCACGCAGCTGACCGATTTCCGGCGGCAATGCACTCAGTTGGTTGTAGGACAAAGACAATACTTGTAAAGCACGTAGCTGACCTATTTCCGGCGGCGGCAATGCACTCAGTTGGTTATTTGACAAATCCAATTGTTGTAAAGTATATAATTTTTTTATTGAATTAATAGCCAATATGGGTAATTTAATACGTAATTGTTCCAACAAATAACATTGTTTAATCAACTGAAACCAAGTCGTTTCAGCTGATTTATTTTTAAATATAACCATACCGGTATGGTTATATAAACGTTGATAAATTTGTTGAAATAAGTCATCTTGTTGATGACATAACGTTTTATTGACTTGATAAAAGTGAATTGCAGTTATAATATCGGTACGAGATAACACTTCACGTAGGACATCGTCATTCATATTTATCAGTTTAAAAAATTAAATTATTTTCAATTTTTTAATTAATGTTTTTGTTTAGGATTAATGGTATCAAAAATATAATCAATCACGTTATACAATTCGTCTACATTGTTAATTTCAAATTCATTAAATTGACCCATATTGTGATTAAAAAATACAATTTTATGATTTGTAACCATCAACGTATAATATAACCATGTTGCATTGATTGTTGTATTTTCATAAATAAATTCAATGGTTGGTGTAACACCAAATATATTTTTAACTTTGTTATTGATATAATTTTTAATATCATTAACACTCATTTATTTAAATTTATAAATTTAAATAAATGAATTTTAATCAATTACCACAAGAGGTAAGAAGTGCTATTTTATCTTATCATCCAACTTATCCCCGCATACACAAAGGTAGTTATTTAGCGTACGATTATTTAAAATATCATTGTACATTACCAATTACAGTGAATGAATTTAACACCTATATAAAAGAAGAACGTCCGAAACAATTTATTATATTTAATGATACGCGTTTTAATACATTTTATGTCAATAAATATGTATTAAGAAAAGGTGATTATTATAATAATCAAAGGATAACCATTAACATTGATAATTTGGATGTGGATGAATATCATTTTGATATAAAATTTCATGATTACAAAATGAAAAATGTATCCATAAAATCAAATCATCATTATTATGATGTTGCAACCACATTTAATATTTTAAAAAGACGCATACAATGTATTAAAGCATCTGTTTCTTATGCATTAGATTGGGTGCATGATGAATATGATTATTACAGCACACCAGTGATTGTGAATGATATGTATTCTTTATTGTTTTTTATAAAACGATTGTTATATATCACAATCAATGATGATGTGGTTAGAAATGTGATTTATGATCCTATTTTAATACCGTTTCATGTTGTTCCTTTTACAGCACTTGTTTTTAATCATGAAGGAAAACCGTATGATGAATATCAATTAGAAAAATTTGTTCATAAATTTAATTTATAAATCATATTAAAATGGAATCGTATAATAAAATCAAAAATCCAACTTATAAAAAGTTATTATCACAACCAATTCGTCAAGTTGATTTAAACGAAGATGTCTTACGTGAAATTTTAACGCATTCTGATATCCAATCCGTATTCCAATTGTGTCAAGTCAATAAGACTTTATGTCAACAACATGATGATTGGTTTAAACAAATCTATCAACGTCTTTATCATCAAACGGGCATGGATGTTTTTAAAACGACGTGGTTCCAGTTGCTTTACAACACTTGAATTTGTCAAACAACCAACTGAGTGCATTGCCTCCGGAAATAGGTCAATTGAGTCGTTTACATTATTTGTATTTGTCTCACAACCAACTGAGAGCATTGCCGCCAGAAATGGGTCATCTGCGTGCTTTACAAGAATTGGTTTTAAATAACAACAGACTGAGTGCATTGCCTCCGGAAATCGGTCAGCTGGGTGATTTACAACAATTGGAAGTGTCTAACAACAGACTGAGTGCATTACCGCCGGAAATTGGTCATCTGATTCATTTACAATACTTGGATTTGTCAAACAATAAACTGAGTACATTGCCGCCGGAAATGGGTCAGCTGCGTGCTTTACATGAATTGTATTTGGATAATAACCAACTGAGTGCATTGCCTCCGGAACTGGGTCAGCTTAGTACTTTACGACTATTGTCTTTGCATCACAACCAACTGAGTGCATTACCACCGGAAATGGGTCAATTAAATCATTTACAACAATTGTCTTTGTCAAACAACCAACTGAGTGCATTGCCTCCAGAAATGGGTCAGATGCGTGCTTTAACATTATTGTTGTTGTCAAACAACAACTTACCATTGACATTAATAAATGAGTTAAAACGACAATTACCAAAGACTACTATTCATTTTTAATTATCAAATTTAACTGATGGTATAATAAGACGAGTTTGATCATATAAATCTTGGTGTGCTAGTGGTGAATGTATATATGTATGTTTTTTATGTAGCATCCTTTTCCAATTTATAACCACTGTGACATATAAATTTATTTTTATCATAATAACATAGCGTAAATCTCTCCGTGTTTGACATTTTATTATTATTTTATATCATTTATAAGGATATAAAATAATTACCCCCAACGTAATTCATTATTTATACTACTATTAATACGTGACGACCATTCAAGGATAGAAAAGGATGTATTAAATGATGTTGCATCATCGGTACCACAATCATGATAAATCGATGCTGTTGCATTTGATACAGTCTTTATCGTATCTGATATCGTAACAGTTTTTGCTGATATAGTATCATCAGATATTGTATCAGCAAAAACTGTTACAGTATCATCAGATACAGTATATGATGATATTGTATCAGCAAAAACGATATCATCATGTTTTTTAAAATAATGATGAACATGATCACGAATTAATTGATTACCACTACCCGTGAATGTATCCGAATTTGTTAATGTTTCATCATGATAATAAATGAGATTATTATCGGCATGATTTGTTGTAACATCTGTTGATGTAACATCTGTTGATGTCACATCTGTTGATGTCATATCCGTTGATGTATCATGATAATGAATCAATTGATTACCATTACCAGTAAATGTATCCGAATTTGTTAATGTTTCATCATGATAATAAATAAGATTATTTTCATCTGATGATACTGATGATTCCGACGATTCCGATAATAAACTATCTAGCGTATCCGAATGAAGTTTGATGTATAAATTTGAATTTAATGATGGTCCTATTGGAAATAACTTGATATGACATTTAATAAATGTCATCACAACACTGATTATTTTTTTTAACCATTTAATCTTGACTATTTTAATCAATGATTTAAGCAGTAATAAAATATATTGTAACATTTCTTGATGGTAACAATCGCCGTCTTCTAAACAACATGGAATAAAAAACTTACACGATATCAATGCTTTGATATGACTTTGTTTTAATAAATATAATAATACAATATACGAACAGTAGCCAGATATAAATTCATTTGATTTATCATGTTTATATGAAGAAGATATAGCATGATTAAATGGTGCTAAAATAAGTTTGTTAAACTTAAATTCTTTTTCACATTCATCATGTTTTAATATAACATGAATATTTTTAATGCGGTTTTTATCATTGAGTTTATAACTCACTATAACACCTCGATCTGTATTATCATGATCTGAATTATCACGATATGATAACGAATGCATTTTAATTGTAATAAAAAATGTTTAGAATTAACAAAATTAGACTAAATAAAAGAACCTGATGAGTGAAACATTGAATGAATTGGAATCAGCTTATATACAAGGATATGAAATATCATTGTTTAGTTATGATGAAATGTTAAAATTAGCAGGAGAAATTATTATTACTGAATCTAAAACAAGTCCAGATATTATTAATGGACCCGGTGGTATCAATGACAGCAGGATGGGTACCTTATCTTTAACCGACAAATGTAAAACATGTACTTTACAAAATTGTCCAGGACATTTAGGACTTATTAAATTTGGTAAAGGAAAAGAAACCATACATCCTCACTTTATTAGGACAGTTGTAAAAATTTTAAATTGTGTTTGTCATTCATGTTCCCGTGTCTTATTTTGTAATGAATTAATAAATTCAAAGATAATGTCTGATGAATTGAAATCTGCTCTTAATAAGCCAGTTGATAATGAAATACGGTTAACCAATCTAGAAGTGTATTGTAAAAAAATTAAAAGATGTACATGTGATTACAGCAGTAAAAATTGCAACATTAAAAAATGTGATTATCATATTAAGCTAAAAGCTTTATCAATCAAAGATGATGGTACTATTCAGTATACATTAGCCGATAAATCGGAAGAATCGTCTACACGAACAAGAACCAAAAAACCAAAAAAAGAAGAAGAAGAAATCAAAATCATCTACACACATGTCATACATACCATTTTAAAAAATATAACCCATGAAGATGCGAATTATCTCGGATTTATTGGTAAAACGCGCCCTGTTGATTTAATTTTATTTGGACTACTCGTCACACCCCCAATGACACGAGCACCCATTACCGATAAAAAAGGAGAAACTATTCAAAATCCAATCACGTCCCTTTACATCGATGTGGTAAAATCGGTTAATAATACAAGTAATTCACCTGGAAAAATTTATAAATCGGTAAAGAATTTATTGGTTAAAAATGATAATCATCGTCGTGGTGGTCAAGAAGTTAAAACTTATAGTGAGTTGATGCATGGAAAGAAAGGTATTTACAGATCATGTATGATGGGTAAACGGGTGAATTGGTGTGCGAGAACAGTAGCTGATCCTGGTGAACATTTGCGATACGGACAAGAGGCGATACCAGAAGTATGGGCTACCATTTTAACGAAACCACGAAAAATAACACACTTTAATATAGACTTTTTTCAACAGTTACTAGATAATAAAAAAATCAACCATATCATTGATGAAAATGGTGCACGGAGACCCATTGATTATACTAAAACACCATTGGAAAAATTACAAATCGGACAAGAAGTAGAAAGACAATTGGAAAACAAAGATCGCATTTATATGAATCGCCAGCCATCATTACACAAAGGATCGATGCAGGGATTTGAAATTGTTTTGGAACCAGGTAATGTAGCTAAATCTCATTTATCTATTACAACACCAATGAATTTAGATCACGATGGGGATGAATTAAATTTTTGGATTCCACAAAATTACGACGTGGAAGCAGAATTGGCCTATATTTTTAACACCCAATATTGTATTATCAGTACAGCAACAGGTAAAGCTAATATGGGTTTGGTTATGAATTCGGTGACTGCATTAAATTTGTTATCACAAAGTGAAGTATCGGAAGAATTATACTTTAATCTTATTGAAACGTTAACGAATAAAGAAGCTCTACCAACGCTTGAGAAGCGCCTCAATCAATTTGGATTTAAATTGTTTCGTGTCGATGTTAATAATAATAGAATGTATTTAGGACGTGCTATCATTAGTGCATTATTTCCACCAACCTTTGAATACCGACATAAAGATGTCGTTATATATGATGGTATCATGGTATCTGGTATTTTGACTAAATCACAAGTTGGTCCATCTGGGAGAACTATTACACAGGAGTTAGTCAAACATTTCTCACTTGATCGTGGTGCTGATTTTTTAACCGATGCGCCATTTTTATCCAACATGTATATTGCACAACGAGGATTTACAGTAGGTTACAAAGATTGTTTAAATATGGTTATTGATTCTAAGGCTGAATTAGTCAATAAAAAATATAATCCAGAAGCTAAAACATTGTCTGATCAATATGATCAATTATATCATATTGTTTTTACAAATAGACATGTCAACGACATAACTAGTACGACTGAACGTGTTAAAACAATAATCCATCACCTGATGCAAAGTCGCGATTTATCATTTAATAATCACATTGGTAAACAGTTGCATGTATTAACTGATATAAATGATTTATTATTAAATATAAATAACACTGAATGTGATTTAACGTTGGTATCTGATGTGGTTAAGCAATATCAAAACTTTTTAAAACTTAAAAAGGAAACAAAATTATCATTAATTGTATTAAAAAATAAATACGATGATATTTTAGACTCAATAGAGTTTAAAACTAAAACGATCGCTGATCCATTTTTATTCAAATTGCGTATGATGTTAAATAGCATCGACGTTTTATTTTTGTTATCTGGTGATAGTCAAATAACATCATGGATCATCAATGTACAAAATAAACTGAATCAATTTAAAATTGCAAATTATAACGATTTGGTAAACCAATTGATTTATGCTATTTTTGTTAAACTAAATGATAAATTGAATGAACAAAAGACAAATGAATTATACAATACAGATTCTGTTAAAAAAACATTATCATTATTGGATAAAACGTTAAAATTATATCAATTCGAAAAATCAGCAAATATGTCAATATATCAACAATTTAAACAAGTGGATAAACAAATTGATGCGATGAAAATGAATCAAGACATTTTTAATTTAATAACGACATTTATACAAAGTATCGAAGATGGTATTTTAAAACCGTTTTTAATGCTACCTAAACCAAAAATCGACATTGCTGAAAAAACTGATGATATTAGTCAGTTTTATCAATCCATCAATAATCAGTTTGATATTTATGTAAAACAAATTGAAAACTTTGTTCATGATGTATATAGAAATATGATTCATATTGCCGGATGTCATGAAAATGAAGTAAAAAATAAAAATAACTTCATCTTAGGTATTTACAATGAACATTTATTTATGATGCTTACTACTGTATATAAACATTTGAAAAATGTATTGAATCAAGAATATAACCGCAACTATGTCACCAAGAAAGAAGAAATGGTAAAATTATTACTTGATATCGAAGCTATGGGTGGTAAAGGAGGATTGAAACCAGAAGAAGCTGAATTTAAAGAAATTCAGTTGATGGAAAAATTAAACATTGCTAAATCGATTGGTGCTAGATTAGCCAAAGAAGTACCTAGATCAAATGCCATTTTATTACAAACTGAAGAAGGTGCTGGTACGAAAGGATCGAGTGCTAACTTGGGTCAAATTATGGGTGCTGTAGGACAGCAAATTTTGAAAGGAGAAAGATTGTGGCATGATCAAGCCCGATTATCATCACATTACGATTTGTATGATGAACATCCAAAGGCGAGGGGTCTTATTGAATCGTCATTTTTGGATGGCCTTAGTCCGTCGGAAATGTTTTTTGTCCAAGCTGCTGGACAAGAAAGTGTGGTTAAAAGTGCTTTATCAGTGAGCGATGTTGGTAAATTAGAGCGATTTATGCAAAGAGCATTTGAAAATGTGATTATTGCTTATGATGGATCAGTTAGAAATAGTCATGGATTTATTTATTCAACATCTTATAATAATGGATTCGATATTGCAAAAACAATATCTGTACCAACTATAGACATGCCTCATTTTTCTAATTTTATAGATTTAAATATTACCATGGATTATCAAAATCATGCACGAGGTTGGTATTCCAAAGCTGAATTGAAAAAGACTAATATTAAAAAAGAAAGGTCTGTTTCTTTGGAACAAATGTTTACCGATATGATCAATGACACTGAGACAATCGAATCAATTATCATTCATTCTAAATTTCAATCACCGGAAATGAAATTGACAAAATATGAAAAGGCGAGATTGATTGGTACGCGTGCAAATCAATTAAATAATAATGCTATTCCTCGGGTTGATATTGGAGAAATGACGGATGCGTTTGATATCGCCAAATTAGAATATGATGCTGGTGTTTTAGCCAATGAACCAGCTTTATTTATTATTCGTACCATGCCTAATGGAAATCAGATTTATGTTTATCCAACATTGGATAATATTTAAAATATAAAATAATTGTACATTATACAATTATTTTATTTAATTAATGTCATACTGCAATGCACTTAGTTGGTTGTTTGACAAAAGTTGTTGTATTTAATATTATCGATATTTACAATATTTTTTATCATACATATCATGATATTTATCAATTTTTTGTACCAAATTCGTAATCATATCTTTAGGATATTCATCATGTTGTTCATAATAACCATCATTTATTTTTTTAGATTTGACAGGAATAATATCCATTTTAAATGTGCGCATTTTATCATCCCACATTAATCCCTTAATTTCAATAATTTTATCTTTTTCAATAACAATGTTATTCTTGTTGAAATTTTTACAATAAATGGTAAGTCTTATTGTTTGTAATAAAACGTTATATTCTTTGATACTCAAAGACATCACTTGAGTTAATGAATTGACGTAATTTTTCAACATTAACTCTTGGGTTTTTTTATCACATTTTGACCACACTTTATCGATATCATTATTTGATATTGACAACGATTCTGTTAACGTTTCTGTATCCATCGTTTCTGATTGATAATCCATGTCATTCAATTCGTCCTGTTTTGAAAATATACCACCATAAGTTTTGAAAAAATGGATACATAATTTGCTACTTTCTACAGCATTTTCTGTTAATTGACATTCTATATCATTATAGTATATACAGTGGTTGTTAAAAGTAAAGTATTTGGGTAATTTACCGCCGGCCCATACATTAAATTTCTTTGTCCAAAAAATATCATCCGTTAAATTAGCATAATCTAAAAATATGGGATAAACAATTTTTTTTTTATTTTTTTGTTTTTTATTTTTATTGGGTTGTTTGATATTATGTTCATCTTTGAACCATTTATTAAAATCAATGGATGTGACAGCATAGCTACCTACAGTATTTGTCATTTAATTTATTTTTAATCACTTTTAGTTAAATCATTTTTATTAAAACAAATTAAACAATTGTTATAATAAATTATAACAATTGTTTAATTTGTTGGCCAAAATGGTCACCAATTTCATCACTTGTTAACCCTTCTAACTCATGTGGAAATACCAACCAATGATCTGTGGTATGAATGTAAAAATCGGGCACACGCAGTGTTTGATTACGTGTCGGTTTATAGTAAGGCGTAGCAATTTTTACATTCACCCAATAGCCTAGTTTGTTTTGTAATGTATTAATTAATGTATCAATCGATAACCCCGTATCGAACACATCATCCACCACTAAAATTCGACTATCTGGTTTTATTTGTTCTAACAAATAACCCAAGTTATACACCGTCACTTGTGGTTTGGCACAATCGATACCTTCGTACCGTGACGTGCGGATGGCAATATGATCACATGTGATATTTTTATATTTTAACATTTCATGAACATAACATCCTACCATGGCTCCGCCACGCCAAATCGCTATCAAAAAATCTGGTTTGTAATTTGAATCATTAATTTGTTTTCCGAGTTGGAATGATTCTAATCGTAGTTGTTCGGGTGTTATGTATTGCTTCATGTTTTTTTGTTTTTAATTTTTATGTTTGAATCATTTTATTTAAAATACATCTGGTATGATTTTTGTATCATACCAATCAAATTCGTATAATGTAGGTAACAAACACCATTTTAATTTATCTATTGTCATATCTCCACTAGCAGCATCCTCCATATAAACATCCTCATTACTAACTATATAGTATATCATACCTGCACCGCCGTCCGCATTATAAAAACAATTAAAACTACGTTTATTATAATTTATCACGCCTATATCTAAAACTTGTGCTAAAAATTCTGATGGAAAATATTTTAATAATGATTGATCATTATACTTATTATATTTGTTAAATTTATATTTTATATGTACAGTAACAGTAGTAAACAACCGCGTACCATCAAGTAAACCAAAAGCATTATCCAAAAACACTTTGATATCCCACATTTTGATAAACGCATGACGCCAATCTTGCCAAGTAACTAATTGATCTTCATCTATTACAGGGTAGCCGAAATGATGATATTTATCTTTCCAAAAATGAAGATTTTGAGAATAATCACGCGCAAATTTGTTCGTTTTAAAAAATTGTTCTAAGGTTTCCAAATCGGCGTTAAGCATAAACTGATACCAGGTATCTTCGTTCATTTATATAAATAAAACAAAAATGTTTTATTTAGTACTTAATCAAAATAACAGGTTGTCTTTTAACATGTTCTAATTCTGCATGTGGATTAAATACATCGGTATTTGAAACAACATTATTGTTGCGCGGTGGTAATTGTTGACAACATAAATCAGTTTCAACAAGTTCAAACAATGCATTTTGTGTTTTAAAAGAGACATTAGTAATAACACTTGTATCATAACCATATTGATTAAATATCCAAAATTGTTTACAATGACAAGGATCATAACAACAACCTGAATAATCACCCCAACGATTCACTCCTTCACCCTGGATATTATATATCCCTTTTCCTTTTTTTAGAATGGTAATCATATGTGTAGAATAGGGTATATCGTCTCGAAGCCTACCTGTTGCTGCCAGACCCGCGCCGTTTGGACTAGTAGAATCTAGATAAGAAAATCCTAAACCCATATTTCCATCACAATCGACATCAATGTGTGACATCCAGTAAGATGTCGTCAAATCACAAAGTCCAATCGTTTGAAATTGATTCATAACAAAGCTAATACCATCATAAATAATATCATACCATCGTGTTTTAACTCCGCCATCACTTAATCCTACTGTATGGGATATCCAAATGTGTTTATGTCTTAATGAACCTGACATAAACATGGAACCGAGTGTGTCAAGCTGACTTCCACCCAATTGGGTAACATCATCAGGTTGATAGTAAGGTTCTACAGTAAAAGAAATAGGACCGTTTACAACAGGTAAATCATCAACAAAGTTAATTGTGATAAAAAAGATTGTTGTTGCTGGATTAGTCACTAAATCACTAAATACAAATACCATTGGTGTATGACAATCAAACACTTTAAGTGGATGAATAAAATCAACTCCGCCGCCAAAGGCGGTATTAACTACTTCGTTAATTGGTTCACCTTTCAATACTTCTTTTTTTGTAAATCCATAGATGCGGTCTTCAAAACCTGGATTCAAAAAAACACGTGCAGTGATGTAATAATGTTTTGCATCAAATCCCAATTTAGGATAATCAGGAAAATTGTCTGCACTACCATACCCAAAATCAATAAAGTATTTATTCCAATCATTCAAATAATCACAAAATGTCTCCGATTTTGATACAGCAAAATATAATCTAGCATTATTGCTGTCAATAAACGCTAGTGCAACTAAGGCGAATCGTTTAACATGAGGATCATAAACGATCCATGGATCACTCATAAAGTTATCGATGGGAAAGAAGGGTTGATTAGTGATCATTGTCGTGATTGGAAAAGAAGACAATGGATATTGTGCATTGATTTTATTACTACACTTATCATAAAAGATGATGGATGAATTAACCATGGTGATGTAGTCTTTTTCACCCACAGCACAATTAGCATCAGCAGGAATGATATTATATCCATTAACACCTTTAAATTTTTTTAAAATGACATCTTTACAATGCTTTTTTTTATGATTGTAACTCTTGCTACAAGACATTTTATATAAATTTATTATTTTATAATAAATTATATAATCAAATTTTGTAAACACGGTAAAACCGCATCATATAATAATTGTATATCATTCATGACATTTAATTTGCGCTCTTCGTAATCGATGACATCTATTGGTGAAAATTGTTTAAAATCAAATGGTTTTTTTTTTAATTTATCACATTTAAATTCCATAGATTTTATTTTTTGAGGATAATAGGTTGGTAAAACATGAAATACATGCCTATACAATAATAACCATTGTAATTTAATATACATATTTATTAAATGATCATCAGCTGATGGTGATAATTTTTGTACGCTATTTTTAAATTTATTTTTTGCGTAATGAACATCATAATACGTTAAATTGGTTCTATTTTTTCGAATATGATAAAAAGATATATGATCTATATCCCAAATTTTTACATTATCATTATCATATTCGTAATCATCTTCACCATCAAATGACATTAAATAATGACCATTTTTTAAATGTGTTAAACGCAAAGTTAGTCTTAATATGGTGTATATTGTATAATAAATTCTATTTCTGTATTTTAAATTAAAACATAATGTATGTGAATTATAATAATAATAAGTAGAGTAAATATAATAAGATGGATGATATAATTTGATGTAATGATCAATATCATTTTTTGATATTGGTTTATTTTTATAATAGTCATAACAAATTGGTGCCGTAAGTTGATAAATTTGTTTATTCAATTGTCTATAAACACTACGTGGATCAATTTTATATAAACAACATAGGATATCAGGTATAACACCAGCATTTTTTATTAACCATTCGTCAGATATTATATTATAAAATGTCATTTTATTATTCTTTTGCTTTAATTAAATCATTATTTGTTGCTTTCAAATACTCTTTCATAAATATAACCAAGTCATCACTAATACCCATACCCCACATTTTTTTACAAGCGTATGTTGTAATACAATATCCATGATCAATCATGTCATTAAATACTGGACATACGTAAAACTCATTGTTAACACGATTGTTTTTAGCAATCATTTGTTTAGCACATGATACAAATGTATTACCTTGTTTATAATAATAAATACCCACTGTAGCATCATTGCTAATCACTTCTTTTTCACGTACACTTGTTACATTTTTTGTAACAGGATCGATTTTGGCATAACTCCATCGCGATTCATTCGATTTAAATGTAACAATAGCACCATCAACCTTATTGATTTCATTCATTAACATAAATTCATTAGCATCCCATTCAACATATTGATCACTGTTAGCAATCAACAACGGCGTTGTCGTGTTGATATATTTTTCAGCTAACAATACCGTGCATGCTGCACCTTCTGTGATATAATCAATCGGAATAATAATACATGACGGTGCTGCTTGATTTAGCTTATCAACTAAATCGGTTGATAAATGTTTTTGTTGCACAATAAAAATATACTGACCGTTGATATTTAAATTACTAATCACATGTTCAATCATCGTTTTACCTTTAATGTGAATCAAAGGTTTAGGTGTTTTATAGCCATCTTGAATAAATCGACTACCCATACCTGCCATAGGAATAACAATGTTTATTGGGTTTTTCCAAATCAATTGATTTGTAATACAATTTGTATTACACATGTAAATATAATTTTCAATTTTTGTCATGGTTAAATCTTCTGGGTCAATAATGGGACATAAATAAGCACCACTTGATAAAGCAGCACGGCGGCCGATAGGTGAATCTTCAAATATTAATGTATTATACGGCGTACAATGAAACCGTTTCATACATTCATAATACATGTCGGGATGCGGTTTTGCATATTTAACATCATCATTAGATATAATATAATCCATATATTTTAAAATGTCTAATTTTGATAAAATACGAATCACCGTTTTCCAAATGCTATTCGAAGCACAAACCATTTTATAATTTTTAGATAACATTGTAAAAATAGCATTGAGTTTTTGGTCATATTGAATAACATCATCAACAACATCAGCCGTCATCGACTGCTTCAATTGCCACACGTGATCATACACATCAATGGGTAGTTGTTTGTATTTTGTTAATAATTTTAATTTTTCTTTTGTTGGTAGACCGTCATAATTTTCCAAATGATCATCGTATGCAATTTGATAAATAGGATTAATAGTAGCAAGTGCTTTGTTTAATGTTTCATAATGTAATAATTTTGAATCACATAAAACACCATCGAGATCAAATATTAATAATTTGATTGACATTAATTTTATTTAAAACACAGTGTTTTAAATAATATTGATATGATCTGTACATATACCAGTAGCATATTTAACATACGTCGCATCCACTTCAGGTAATACACAAATAATATATCGATTCGTATTTTTATCAACCAATCGACAACCAGGATATACCCAAATATTACCACGCGATGTGATTGTATAATCATCTTGTTGATGCCAAAAATAATTAGCATCACCAAAATGAACTGCACAATACATTAAACTTTCAATATCTTTACAATGTATCCAAAGATAATCTTGTAACTCAATAATAAATTGTTTATCAATTTTATATTGTGGTTCATCGTGTCCTAAATAAAGTTGTCCGTCTTTTTGACGTAAATCAATTTCAACATGATATCCTTGCTTAATCGCATTTAGGATATAATCAGGATGATTTTCCATATTCGGATTTGGACCATTTAAATTCCCGCGGTGTGCAATTTTTAACATTTATATATAAATGCATATTTATTTATATATAAATGAAATCATATAGTCAAGCAGGACAGGATGTGTTTGTTTTATCATGTTTAAAAAAAAAGCGTGGTGGCTATTTTTTAGAAATTGGATCAAACCATCCTATGGTGATTAATAATAGTTATCAATTAGAAAAAGATTACGATTGGAAGGGTATCATGATTGAGTATGATAGTCATTGGTTACCTTTTTATCAACAAGAGCGTCAAAAATCACATTACTTGATTCAAGATGCTACAACTATTGATTATAAAGCGTTATTAACGCAATACCATGCACCGCAGGTGATTGATTATTTACAAATTGATTTGGAAGTCAATAATTATTCAACACTTAAAACACTCGAGTTATTAAATGAACAAGTGATGGATGATTATCAATTTGCAGTCATTACATTTGAACATGATATTTATCAAGGTAATTATTTTAATACGCGTGAAAAATCGAGAGATATTTTTGAACAACGAGGATATATTCGCGTATTTTCAGATGTTAGAAATGAAAATAATCCTTTTGAAGATTGGTACGTTTATCCAGATTTAGTTGATATGACTTATATTAATCATATAAAACGTGATGATAGTTTAGAATATACCGACATTTTAAACTATTTATGATATAAATATTTAAAATTGTATTAAAATGAATGGACGATATATCAGGAATAAACAAAATTTATACTTTACGCGTCATGCTGAAAGTTACGGAAATGTTGGTCAAGATAGGATTGATTCACCTTTGACCGAAACAGGTGTTGAACAAGCTAAAAAGTTAATTGGACATTACGATCTTATTGTGTGTAGTCCGCTGCGGCGCGCCAAAGAAACATTGCATTACTCTCAACTTACCTATGATAAGTTGATTATTTGTGATCAGTTTCGCGAGCGATTAATGTCTAATACGGATAGAATGTTGTTGGAAACCCAAACATCGGAAACGGATGAAACCTTTTGGAATCGTGTATGGCATTTCCATCACCAATTGGAAGATTGGTCTTTACAATATAAATCAATTCTGCTCATTGGTCATGGATACTTTTTTAATGGTTGGTTTAGAAATGGATGTTTTCCTAATCCACAGCACGCTCAAGTGATTGAATTATTATAGAATAATCATAATATCAAACTATATAAATATCCAAGAAATAATATAATTTGATTTTTTGTTTCAAATTGATATGCTACCAATGCACTTTTGTGGAAAGTGATAATAAGTATATACTGACCATAATAATTTAAGAAAATATTTAAGTATTTTATAACTAAATTATCTTGCACTTCATTTTCACCATAAATATCACCATAATTTGTATTGCGTTTTAGATTTAGGTATTCAATAATGAATCGAATAGAATTAAATCGAAGCGGTATATACATATTAATACCATGTGATAATAAAGTCATATCACGTTGAATGAGACGATATTTAGTTTGTTGACACACTTGATGTACGTGATGATTCGTTTGACACAACGCGTGTAAATCCTTGTGTGATGTGTTTAAAATAATCTCTGATAATATATCATCATTCATTTTTATAATTAAAAATACAATTAAATTGTATTTTTATTAACTTGTAAAAATACAATTAAATTATATTAAAATGGAATTTACATTTGGTATTATTACAGATGGTAACAATAAAGATGAATTTATTAACAAAATCATCGAGTCTATTTTTAAACAAAATATACCTCATTACGAAATTATCATTGTAGGACAATGTCATATTAATAACAATGATATGATAACAATAATATCTTTCGACGAAACCATCAAACCCGCATGGATTACCAGAAAAAAAAATATCATTTGTCAACAAGCAAAATATGAAAACATCGTCCTTATGCACGATTATATTGTATTACATGATGATTGGTATCAAGGGTATTTAAAGTATGGTAACGATTTCCTTATCACATCAAATAAAATTTTAAATGGCAATAAAACACGTTATATTGATTATAGTTTATTTCCACATAATTTATCCATTTATTTGGATAAGTGTTTATTGCCATATGATATAAAACCGGACATGGTGTTAAACAAATTTCGCTTTTTTGGTGGTTATTACTATGTCATTAAAAAATCGTTAGCGTTGCAGTATTTATTGGATGAAACGCGATCATGGGGTCAAGGTGAAGATGTTGATTTATGCGTTAGGTTATCAAATGATAACATTTTGCTTGATTTTAATCCGTTATCAACGGTTCAGTTTTTAAAATATAAAAATCCAGTTTATTGGGTTCACGAATTATCACACGATGAATATGAGCATGTTAAAACGTTATTGTTGGATAAAAATACTTATCGTTTTACTATTGAAGGGATTGTTCCGAAAAATTGATTACCAGCAAAAAAAATAAAAATAAAATGAATAACAAAGAAGAATTAGTTAAATTTAGCAAAGATTTTATTACAGGACAATTAACACAACCAATTACCTATTTGTACGGAAATGGTAATAATGGTAAAAAAACACTTATCAACATGTTAATTGAATTAGCAAAAGAAAATAATATTAAATCAGTCAAGACGCGTGGAGAAGATTTGATGGCTGTATTTGATTATGCTGGTTATGATGTAAGATATATTATTATAGACGATCCACCTGTTGATTATTTGATTAAAAATCAGGCTGTGTTAAAACAATTAACAGGTAAAGATACAATATGTCGTGATATATCAAGATATTTTATCGAAGAGCCACATGCCGATGATTTGATTAATCCTCAAGTGTTAAAAAAATTTACAGGTGATGATACATTATTTGTACCTAATATCAATTTTATTTTTATATCTAATGATATGTTTGATTATAACAAGTATGATAAAGCATTTTTGAAAAGAATTAAAATCATAACGATGGATGGTTATTATACTAAAAACGATTTTGTACAATGGTTATCATAATTAATATTATATTGTATACAATATAATACTATTAACATATTTCTTTGTTTACAAGGGTTTCCAAAACCAAATATAAACATTTTTTCTTCTTTCATCACATCCATCACCATATCCTTCACGGCAGATATAACAACAACGATCAACAGAGAAAAAAGGCATATAAATATCACATATCTTACTAATAATATAATCATAACCTTCGCTTTGATATTTATTTACCCAATCATAATAAGGTTGGTCGAATTCAGTTAATTTATTATTATGTAATTGAACAGGAGAAATGGGAATACTAAACATCAGGATAGTTTTCCTGGAATCATCACTTAAGGTACAATTTTTGTACTTAACGAAAAAGTCCTGAGGTATAGCATTTATCGACATTAATTTATATTTTAATAATACTTTTATCCATATCAATCACTTTATCAGTAACATTAATAGTATTTAATGTTACCGCTCGTTTTTTGTACCATTGTTCACACTTTTTCCAATGGTTGTTAAATATAACGTCATTGTCAACTAAATGATAGACGTGTGGTACATCCGCACGTAATACGCGACCAACATTTTGTATAAGCATCTGGTATTTTTTGATTGAAAATGCCAATATCAAAATATTAAATCGTACGCCGTTGTACGATTTACAAAATGTTTCTTGATCAAATCCAGTACCAATTTTGTGTGTTGTACCAATTAAAACGCGACAATCGTCGTAACTTTTCTTATTACCACACATTGTATCGCATGAATCGAATAGTTTAATTTGTTCATATAACACATGAACATGATTGATAAGACTTGTTAAGATTAAAATGTGATCATCTGGATGATGTTTGACAAGATTAACAATAATATCATTTCGTCTTTTATCCATCAAGGTATGATTTTGCAATTTGATATAGTCAATTTTTTGTTGTCTTGTCATTTTACGTTCAACACTTGTATTGGTTAGTAGTTTGTGAACAAAAAATGGTTTGGTATTATTGCGATAAATACCGTGTGAGCCAATCATTGCGTAAATCATGTGATGCATCTCATCATCTCGTTCGGGTGTCGCTGTCTCTACAATGATGTAGATTGGGTTGAACCCTAATAGACATCCGACGCGTTTGGGTGTACAAAATAAATGAGCTTCATCGATAATGAGAGTCGCTACTTTTTGCCTTACAGCAAGTGGTATTTTATGATATCGTGTATCCATGCACACAATGACATCGTATTGATTATAATCTATTTCTTCGTTTTCATTGTCAACAAGACATACTTTTGCATTCGTATATTTAGTAAAGGTAGTCACCCATTGATGAAGTAAAGTGGTGTTAACTATCAATACAACTGTAAATCTCTTTAAATAAGCAGCCAATGCTGTACCAATAATCATTTTCCCATATGAAACTATCAGATAGAGTCCGGTTGTACCATAGGTTTCTAACTGTTGTTTCGCTTCATCAAATACAGGTATTTGATTTTCACGCAACGTACCATGAAATTGAAATGTATGTTGATGATACATGTGATTCATATTTGGTATTATACCAAAGTAAGATGAAGCAAACATATAAGGTAATGACAACATGTGTTGATTGACAACATAAAAAGCCAACGGTTCTTTGACGGTATTATCATTATAATCTTGTTTATATATGAAGGTTAAACATTTGATAATGGATGCACGCTGTTCATGATTTAATGTTTTAATATCAACACAATAAGCCATTTTAATATTAATAATGATTGATTTAATCATTATTAAAAAATTTTAACAGTAGTTAATTCCAGCATTTTTTTTGATTTTTTAAATTCTAATGTTTTATTACCATAATATAATACAACGCTACGATCATAATCACCAATATATTCAATCAACGAGTGATTTATTGATTTATTATCAAGTTTTGGATAAAATATACACGCTGCATCATAACCAAAGAGACAATAGCGGTGATTTGTTACTGTATTGATAAAATGATAATAATCGTTCATTGTATTAATGTATTTAATATCTGTTGGTATCTGGTCTAGTTTTTTATAAATCATAATCCATTGATTATACTGTACATCTGTTTCTAAACAAATAACGTGGGGACAATAGGGTTGAAATTGTGATAAAAATTGTTCAAATGTCATACCGCTTTCAATTTTGATATTATCCATATCCATATTTATAATTATAAAATATTCATTTTTAAAATTCGGAAGCGTGAAATTTTCTTTAAAATTTTCACTGAAGAAAAAAAAGAAAGAAACATATTAAAATATAAAAATCGGGAGCGTGAAATTTTCTTAAAAATTTTCACTGAAAGAAAAAAAAAAGGAAACAATATCATTATATTAAAATAATAAAAGAAACACCATCGTTTGGTAGTACAATCGATATGTTATAAATATAAATGTCATTTATATTTAATTATTACAATAAAGTAAATTTAAAATTTTTATTATCATCATCTTTTTGTATCGTTAATTTTTTCAAAACTAACAATCGTACGCGCGTGATAAACTTTGGTCCCTTAGTTTTTACTTTTGGTTCAATCAGCCTCAGTAAATCATGATCTAATGATTCATTTTCCACATCTGAGTTTAAATGTATATCAGATTGATACGACATATTATAAATATCGTTATCACTAATATTACAAATCAAGGATGCATTCAAATTACAAAGTACAACACCAGGTTCACCATGATAATTTGAACTATTCCATGCAAATGAATAAGCATGATAACCAGCTTCATTTGGTGAGGATGGAAAATGCTTTCTCGATTCACCAATATTAAAATGATCTGAATCCATATTATTTAATTTGTTTGTTGTACCATATCGCAATGTCATTTTTGAAATGGGATCCCATCCGCGATATAAATCTTCGCTGTTGGATGTGTAGTTAGAATGATTATTTAATTCTTCAGCGTCCATATTTTGTGCTTTCCAAAATATAGCTAAACATGGATTTTTACAATGTAATGTAATCACCGATTTGGTACCAAAAGAATTTTCATTTTCAGAATCGCAAATTTCGACATCTTTGATATAAATTTCTTTTGGTTTCGCTGAACATTTATGTGTTTCAATTTCCTTATCTGTAATGTAAGCATATTGTCCCCACAGTGTTGGTTTTTGTACTGTGATATATCGACCGTAATCTAATTTAGTCATATGTTTTGCAGGATTAACACTAACCCATTGGTTCGTTTTATTGTCTAAAATTTGCATGCGTAGTAAATCAGCAATCTTTCTTCTGAATGTATAACGATGCTCTGCTCTATTTTGTGAATTACGATATAATATTGGAAACGCTGATGCTGTATCTTCACCATAATACCACGGTTGATCGACATTGATTGGATAGTACGGTAATACGGTTGTCCAATCTTCTAATATATCAATATTTCCGATACCAATGCGATGATTACGTCTTTTTCCGGCACCAGGAAGCATAAAATATTGAAAATAATCATCTGTCCAGATTGAATCAAATGATTGATAATCCCGATCATCTTCTTTAAAACTGGCATTTTTGATAATATTAGTACCTACATTATGACACCAACATATTTTTATTTTATCTATAAATTCTGCTTTGACTTTAATTGGTGGTAATACGAACCTCAAATAGGTGTACATCAAATAATGAAACGTGGGGTTGATGGCATAAATGACATCTTCTCCTTCATCAGTACTTTTGAGAGGTAGCAAAGTGCTACAATACCAAGTTGTTTTAATATACGCTCTGTGAAATTTAGATAACAGGGGTTCATTGTCGTATGATGGAAAATGGAGATTTTTTTGAAATTCATTTAACGAATTAATTTCGGCTTTGGTAGCTTGTGTATCCATTTTGTATTTTAATCATTTAAAAGTTTATGTTTAAATATTAAATATAAAAACCAAGTAAATGTAATAACAACAAATAAATATAATTAAAAATATCATCAACTAATAAATTGGCTAATTTAAAATAATGATATGTTTGTATATGATTTATCGTTAATGACAATGAATAGTTATAACAATCATGACATACACCTAACCTATCATTTTTACTTTTTATACATCTATAACATGATTCATGATTACGTTCGATATAGTACCAATTAGAAACGATAGCATTATAACCATATGCCGTACTAAAATACATAGTAGTATAAAAACATTGTAATCCGTTGTGTAATCGTACAATACTGTTTAATTTTTGTCGATGATAATAACCAGGTATAAAGTTAATTATCCTATCACCCACATTGATAGGTTTATGAACATATTTAAAATGATATTGACATTTTTCACAAAAATATAAACAGATATTATTTTCAAATTTTTGATATAATGCAATGTCTTTACAAAAATGACAAAGATATTTATTATAAATTTGTTTAAAATGTGTTGTATTATTAACACCAAATCCATTAATATAACATATCATTTCTTCATCATCATCAAAAGATGAACAATCATTGACTATATGTTGTTTATAAATATACAATTGATCATTATCAATCTGATATATATTTGGTATATGAGATGGTACATGACAATGATCACGCCATCGGTGATGATGTTGATCAATATATTGATCAAGTAACAAATCCATTTCAATGTTAACTGTTATAAAAATAATCAATTTATTAAAAATTAATTATTAAAATTAAATGATTGATGCTAGATTTTCATTACCTCATGCTATAACACCTTATTATAGAATCATTAACAATGATCCTGATCCATTTTGGTATTATAATAACGACATAAAAACCAACGTAACACCGTATCAATTTTTCGTATTAACAACGAGACTAAGACATGTTGTTGATTTAAAATTAGATATTTTATTTTATACCTATCGATATGAAGACAAAATGAAATACACACTAGAACTTGATGATGGTGATCAAATTTTGACCATGTCAAAATTAGATGCTAAAAAATACCAATATTTGATTGATGATATTATAAAAATTCATCCTAATCATTGTACGTTATTTTACTTTGAACAACCGATTGTTTTTAACAAAATAATCAACAAACAATGGTTATTTACCATATTACCATACTTATTAAGATTAATCGATGAAGCGTATCAACCGCTATTATACAATAACCAAATTTTAGTCAATCTTATAAACATTGACGATTATCTATCGTTACATATGGATTTACAAAAACAAATGATTAATCATATGTATGATTTATATCAACAAGGTGTTGTGGTGGCCAATGCGATTGATGATCATCAAGTGATTAATGATTATCGTCTGGTACCATTGTATCAAGATATTAATAATAAAAAAACACAATTATATATAGCACATTGGACTGATGATACAATAAAAAATAAAACTGAATTTTTACTTACTAAACTACGTCATCAGTAAAAACGTTGCGTAATTCAAAATATTTAACCATGACCAATTTTTTTGATTTTTTAACCATGATCATTTTTGACCGAGACTGATTATCGTCATGTTCATAAATACGAATATGCTCATCATTTGATAATAAAAAATTTTCCAATTTTTTTAATCGTTTATGATTATAGTTTTTATTTGATAAATCTATGCTTATTTGATACAATGTATCATAAAAATCATTATTTTTGTATGAATCGTAAATTTTTTTGTATAATCCTAATGATAAAAATAAATTTAATTCATAGCTTGACATTTTTTAAAATAAATTAATGATGTAAAATCATTAATTTATTTTAAAAAATATGGATATTTTATTATCACAACCAATTCACCAAGTTGATTTAAACGACGATGTCTTACGTGAAATTTTAACTCATGCTGATATCCAATCTGTATTCCAATTTGCTCAAGTCAATAAGACGTTATGTCATCAACATGATGATGTATTTCGACACATTTATCAACGTCTTTATTATCAAACAGATATGGATGTATTTAAAAAAGCTGAAATGACGTGGTTTCAGTTGCTTAAATTGTGTTATCAGTTGTCTCGCTTGCTCATTTTACTACCTTCACTTAACTATACGATGAAAGTATTATATACGACGAGACAATTATATTTATGTAATCTACAAATCAAAGTTTTGCCGCCGGAAATTGGCCAGCTGAGTGCTTTACAAACATTGGATGTGTCAAACAACCAACTGAGTGCATTGCCGCCGGAAATAGGTCATCTAAGTGCTTTAAAAACATTGGATGTGTCAAACAACCAATTGAGTATATTACCACCGGAAATTGGTCAGCTGGGTCATTTACAAATATTATATTTGTCATACAACCAATTGAGTACATTGCCGCCGGAAATGGGTCAGCTCAGTGCTTTACAAGCATTGTTTTTGTCATACAACCAACTGAGCGCATTGCTGCCAGAAATGAGTCAGCTCAGTGTTTTACAAACATTGACTTTGTCATATAACAAACTGATTGTATTGCTGCCGGCAATCGGTCAGCTGCGTGCTTTACAAGAATTGTATTTGGATAACAACAAACTTCGTGCATTGCCGCCGGAAATGGGTCAGCTAAGTGATTTACAAACATTGGTTTTGTATCACAACAAGCTGGGTGCATTGCCGCCGGAAATAGGTCAGCTGAGTGCTTTACAAAAATTGTATTTGTCTAACAACAAACTGAATGCATTGCCTCCGGAAATAGGTCAACTAAGTAATTTACAAAAATTGTATTTGTCAAAAAACCAACTGGGTGCATTACCTCCGGAAATGGGTAAGCTGAGTGCTTTAAAATATTTGTCTTTGTCAAACAACAATTTTTCATCAACATTAAAAAACGAGTTAAAACAACAATTACTAAATACTGTGATTGATTAAAGAATAAAATTTTTATAAAAATGTTAATTGCATTCACAGGAAATATTGGTAGTGGTAAAGATACGGCGTCAGATTATTTAGTTTATAAATATGGATTTGATAAAACAACATTTGCTAAACCGTTAAAAGATGCGCTGAAAACATTATTTATGTTTTCTGATAACCAATTGTATGGCACACAAGAAGAAAAAAATACAATAGATCAAAGGTGGAATCTATCTCCCCGTAAAGCCATGCAATGGTTGGGTACTGATATATTACGTAATCAATTCGATGTCAATTATTTTGTTAAGTATTTTAAATTATATTATGTTGATAGGATTGATACAGTCGTTTCGGATTTACGATTTTTAAATGAATCCTTGTTAATTAAATCATTAGGTGGTATCGTTGTTAAAATAAATCGTCAAGGTACTACATCTAATCATCAATCTGAAACTGAATTACATCATATTGAATATGATTTTATGATTGATAATAATCAAACGATTGATGATTTGTATCATCAATTAGATGATTTATATTTTGCTGTGTATAAAAAAAATGATATAAAATGAATATCATCTTATTAAAATTAAAAAGATTGTCAAAATAAATTGAAAGGAATTTATTTTTTTAACTGATAAATATGAATGATGATGTATTACGTGAAATTGTGTATCATGCTGATATCCGATCCATATTCCGATTTTGTCAAGTGAATACAACTTTATGTCATCAACAAGATTTTTTATTTCAAAAAATTTATGACCGTTTCTATCATCAAACGGATATGCATGTTTATAAATCAACTGAAAAGACTTGGTTTCAGTTGATTAAACGATGTTATTTGTTGGAAAAATTACGTATGACATTACCTATATTGAATAAATATTCAATAAAAGAATTATATACTTTACAACAATTGGATTTGACAAACAACCAACTGAGCGCATTGCCACCGGAAATAGGTCAGCTGAATCATTTAAAAGTATTGGATTTGTCAAACAACCAACTGAGTGTATTGCCGCCGGAAATGGGTCAGATGAGTGCTTTACAACAATTGTCTTTGTCATACAACCAACTGAGTACATTGCTACAGGAAATGGGTCGTATGAGTCATTTACAAGAATTGGATTTATCATACAACCAACTGAGTGAATTGCCGACGGAAATGGGTCAGCTGCGTGATTTAAAATACTTAGATTTGAATGATAACCAACTGAGTGCATTGCCGCCAGAAATCGGTCATCTAAGTGATTTACAAGAATTGGATTTGTCAAACAACCAACTGAATGAATTGCTGCCGGAAATGGGTCAACTGAGTGCTTTACAAGTATTGTTTTTGAATCATAACCAACTGAGCGCATTGCCTCAGGGAATGGGTCAACTAAGTGCTTTACAAGAATTGGATTTGTCAGACAACAAACTGAGTGTGTTTCCTCCGGAAATGGGTCAGCTGTGTGCTTTACAATACATGTATGTACATAACAATCAACTGAGTGCATTGCCTCCGGAAATTGGCCATCTGCGTGATTTGCAATATTTGGATTTGTCTCACAACCAACTGAATGTTTTGCCGCCAGAAATGGGTCAACTAAGTGCTTTACAACAATTGTATTTACATAACAATCAACTGAATGCATTGCCTCCGGAAATGAGTCAGCTGAGTCATTTACAAAAATTGTATTTACATAACAATCATCGTGACTCGTTACATAAATAATAAACGAATTAAAACAACAATTACAAAATATTGTTATTAGTAATTAGTAATTATAATACTTAAAAAAGTATTATAAATTTTTATTTACCTTTTGGTAAAGGTGGAATGTTTTGAAAGTTATCACCACCACGCGTTAGGATAGCACCTGGACTTTTAGATCCAGGTAATGCTGCCTTTTTTGGTGATCCTAATTGTTTCTTCTTTGCTGCTGGCTTATCAGCCACCTTCTCAGCTGGTTTTTCAACGACAACAGTAGAAGATGGTACATTCTGTTCAGTTTGAACAGACACGCTCGTATCAGCAACCACTTTCTTTGGTGTGGTCTTTTTAGTTGTTCCTTTCACTTTTTGCCCAGCAGCCTTTTTCTTTTCAGCTAATCTTGATTTAACACTTTCAATATCACTTTCATGATCATCCGCTGAACCAAAAGCCCATTCCATAGCTTTACGATATGATTTGACATTATCCGATTCGATATAACTTAATGCATCAGAATGCACGGTATTTTTATTTGATTTTGTACGTATCTTTGCACCCGACGTTTCCAAAGCCGAAACGTCAATAATTTGTTTATTATCTTGTGCTTTTTGTAATAGAGATCTAAAAATCTCACGTTTACCCTTTGGTGAAACTTTAGCATTTTTTTGTAATTTATCAATAGGTTCTTCTTTGACATTTTTAATGGCTGCAATAAACCATTCAATGTCATCCAAACCATATTTAATCTTATCCTTTTGACTCTGTTTTTCGGAATGTCTGTATTCATTTAATTTTTGTAATTCTGCTTGATAATCAGCACCGTGATTATCTTTTGTATAAGCAGATTTTAATAAAGTTTTAATTTCAGCATCTGATTTATCAGCAGCTTTCAATGCTGCTACGACAGCATCTTTTAATCCCATCAATCGCTTATCTGGTATGTAGATGTACAACGTGGGTTGTTTATTCTTACCAGGAACCCATGCATTTTCAGCACCTGATAAAACCTTATACGTACGCTGTTTTTGTCCATCAAAAACAAAAACATATTTATGTTGTGTACGTGCTTTGTTTGCTAAATTTTCGTCCCACATGAGATAATTTTTCGACTTTGCTGCCATTTTATTATAGGTTATTTATTGTTTTAAACGATTATTAAAAATAATTGTAAATTATTTTAATCCGTGTAATGCTCGACATAGGCTAATAATATAAGTTTTAACATTTTAGGTAATTTAATAAATATATATAATATACTTTTACCACCCGGTAATAATTTACCATCATTTGGTATCAAGGATAACATGATACCACCATGATTTATTTTTTCATGATGAATAATGATTGCGAAAATTTCTTCATAATGATCTTTGGCTTGTTCCATGTCAAGCAATGATATATTATTTAAAATTTGACAAAGTGTTACCATATCAATATTTTTTTCATCTTTATGGCGTGCGTCGGCTAATAATTTGTCATAGAGTGGATATTGCATTTTTTTAAAATATAAAAATGATATATTGAATCATTTTTATATGTTTAATTTATTAATCAATACTTCAATGTCATTATCATACATAACACCGAGTCGTTTTTTATGAATCATCATACGCGCTAAAACAATAATCGCCATTGGATTTAAATTTGTATTATCATGATATAATTTTAATGTCAATTCTTTACGATAGTCAAATTCAGCTTTGGATTCTGAATCGTCTTTAATAAGTAAATGTTCATCCATTTTGTATGTTAAATAATATTAATTTAATCATTATTTAAAAATATATTAAAGTGTTAAAATCAATGAATAACTTTAAAGAACCTACATCATTAGTAGCGGGCACCAATATCATATTTACTGTTGGTAGCTTTATGTATTTATACAAAAGAATGGAACAAATGCAGAAAGAAAATGACGAATTAAAAAAAAATATGCAAGTCTTGATGACTAAATTACAAAAGTATACCAATGATGATGTTCAAACGGAAGAAGCGATCAAAACAATTGATCAAAATATGAAAACGATTAAACAAACTTATAAAGATGAAATTAAAGCAATCAAGGAAGCATTGACTGACAACGATATCGACATTAGATCACCTAAAATGAAGAAAAAGAGTAAAAAGATTGAATCATCAGGTGAAAGTTCAGAAGAAACACCAAAGAAAAAACCAAAGAAAAAAGTCAAAGATGATCCATTGGAAGATGAAGGATTGATTGATTTGTTTCGTTCCAAACGTGGAAATTAATTTTAATCATTTTTAATTTTTAAAAATGATTAAAATTAATCATTTTTAAAATTAAATGTCATTCCAAGACGAAATTACAGAAGCCTTTGCTAATAATGGATCTACTACAGAATGGGTAGAAGTCAATACACAAAGAAGATGGGCGTATAACATGCAAACTTTCAATTATCAATTGAAACGGAGAACAGCAGAAGATATTGTGAAACATATTTTATGCGTCGTTAAATCTAATCATTATGTTGTTATGCTTCATGAAATGCCTCGCGAATGCGTGGATGGTGGCGCTAGTTTATATGTATTATATTTTGATCCACAAGTATAAAAATAGATTGTTATAAAAAATTAATTGGAAGTGTCCACAATGTAGTTATGACAATTTTGGTTCACGATCTGTATGTAAAGAATGTGGTTGCTTTCGATCTAAAACTATTGGTGGTAAACCGGGTGGTAGATCAGGTGATTGGCATTGTCCTTGTGGTGAAATGAATTTTTCCTCGCGAATAATATGTCGCCGTTGCAATCAATACAAATCCATTCAAGAAGCCGAAAAAAAAAGATTTGATGCAGTCAATGATGCTGATACAGCCACCACGCCTTGTGGTCATAAAATGTTTTGTTATGACTGTATTAGCCAATATCATCAACAATATCCACACAAGGGTTGTCCTATTTGTCGCAAATAGATTGTCATCATTTCAAAAATTTACAGTTAATCATATTCATTATGAATATGATTAATATAAAATTAGGTGGAATCACGCTGATTTGATGTTGGATAAATACAATTGTTGTAAGAATTGTAACATAGAGGAATCGATTATTGTATTCAAATATTTATTCGTTATAAATAAATCGTAGTATTTGGTAATTTTCGTTTTAACTCGTTTTTTAATGTCGATGATAAGTTGTTTTTAGACAAATCCAATTCTTCTAAAATACTCAACTGACCCATTTCCGTAGGCAATGCACTAAGTTGATTGTTAGACAAAGACAATCGTTGTAAAGCACTCATATGACCTATTTCCGGAGGCAATGCCCTAAGTTGGTTGTTTGTCAAATACAATTCTTTTAATTTATTCAGATGACCGATTTCCTTCGGCAAGGCGCTCAGTTGGTTTTTTGATAAATTCAATTCTTGTAAAGCACTCAGCCGACCCATTTCCGGCGGCAATGCACTCAGTTGGTTGTAAGACAAATCCAAGTATTGTAAAGCACTCAGCTGTCCCATTTCAAGCGGCAATTTACTCAGTTGGTTGTGAGACAAATTCAAGTATTGTAAATGACCCAGCCGACCGATTTCAGGAGGCAATGTACTCAGTTGGTTGTCTGATAAAGACAATGTTTGTAAATCACGCAACTGACCAATTTCCGGTGGCACTACGTTGATTTTTAAACCAGATAAAGGTAATCCTTTTATAGTATATAATGATTTTATCGTATAGTTTTTGAGTGAAGGTAATAAGAGGAGCAAGCGAGACAACTGGTAACACATTTTAAGCAACTGGAACCACGTCATATTACCTGTTTTAAATACAGCCATGTCTGTTTCATGATAGAAACGGTCATACATGTGTTGAAAAACATGATCATGTTGATGACATAACGTTTTATTGACTTGACACAATTGGAATACGGATTGGATATCCGCATGAGATAAAATTTCACGTAAAACATCTTCGTTTAAATCAACTTGACGATGGTGATGGATCAATCGTTGTGTTTTAGGACTGCGAGGTGCCACATATGTTGTACGTATCGTTTGTAATAATAAAAAATCTTCATCATATTTTTTTAATAACTTTTGATAAGTTGGACCATAAATATAAATGAATTGACCTGAATCAGGATTTTTAATTTGCTTATACGTTTCCATTTAAATTAATATAAAAAAATAAAAATAACCATATTAATATACTCAAAACACCCAAGGGTTGAATTTTATAGGGTGATAGATAAATTAACGACAAATTAAACAATAGGGCAATCACTAAACTGACATTAGAAAAGGTCATATTAATATACAATTCTACAATCCATAATGTAGAAAATAACAACGTGATTAAAAACAAGATATAAATGACAAATTGATGATGATTATAGATTAAAGCGTAATAGGCAAACAACAAGATTAAAAATAATTGTAAAAACCAAACGGCAAATAAAAAAGCAGTTGTACCATTTTGATTTTTAAATAATGTTAAAAGTCCTAATATCATAAATATAAACGTAAAAATAAAACAAATCCAAAATGTGCGATTCGTTTCTTGTAATGTTAAAGCAGTCATTTTAACTGTTATTTAAAAATTAAAATCATAAGATAAAATGGATGATTGGAAACCACGTGTGTTAGTCATTGGACCAGGTGGTGTTAAAGGATTAATGATATTAGGATGTTTATCACCCCTAGAAGATTCAGGTATGTTAAATCACGTGGATACGTATTGTGGTGTATCGATTGGTGCCATTATCGCTTTACTTATGATTGTTGGTTATACAACAAAATGTATTATAAGTGAAGCATTATCTTTAGATATATTTAAAGACATTTTTTCTATCGATTTAAAATCATCCTTCCAACATGGTGGTTTGGTATCGAATGAACCCGCACGAAAGAAACTCACCGATTTAGTTTTAAATAAATGCGGTACCGTACCAACATTATATCATTTATATATGAAGACTGGAAAATCGTTGATTACGACATCATTAAACATCACCGATGAAAAAACTGAATATTTAAATCCATTTGATCATCCTCATTTATCATGTATCGATGCTGTATTGTATTCGATGAATATACCGTTAATCTATTATCAATTGATAGACGCGCGCGGTAAAACCATGATTGATGGTGCTTTTGGTAATCCATATCCAGTGGATTGGTTTGATAACGGAAATACCAACATTCTTGGTATTTACATCAAAACCATTTATCATAATCGTATACATCAACTATTAGAATCATCATTAATACAGAGACGCGAAAATAATATCAAAAACGCATCGTCGTATTGCAGGCATATCAGCCTTGAATGTGATAAAATTGACTTTACCGGTTTATCAATGACCAATAAAGATAAAGCACAAATGATTATATCTGGTTATAAGAGTGGGAAAGCATTTTTAACAAATTCACTAATACATATTCAAATTAATCATGATAAATATCAATATCCAGAATATTTTATGTTTAATCATAATCAAAATGATTAAAAAAATGACAGAACCAGTACTCGTAGTCTTATTATCAGAAAAATGTATTCATTGTATTCGATTATTACAACAATGGCCTGATATTACCATGGCTTTATTACGTATTTATCCAAATTTGCGTATCATTCAACCCATCACCATACAAAATGGTGTTATAGATACAGCATTATACAATGCTGATTTATTAAGATTTTATGCTTTATGGACACCTATTACTTTGTTAATTCCTGGTGATGTTTGGGATAAAAAATTAACATTTGATAATATACAAATAATGAATGGTGATAAGGTGAATGGTGAATATCATCTGAATGTGAAATGGGATACACGAAAACCTGAAAACTTTGGCTTATGGTTACAGGATGCTTTAGTTAAATTAAAACAATCACCTTCAGAAGTCAAAATGATTGAAAAAGTGGATGATAATTATAGTCATAAATCATCAACAACAGTGTGTCAACATTTGTTTAATTTAATATCGATTGGTTAATAAATATTATTTTTTAATAATATTTAAATGGAAACGTATAAGCAAATCAAAAATCCAGATTCAGGTAAATATATTTATATTCATAGAATCGAACATCGTCACGTTGATTTAAACGAAGATGTCTTACGTGAAATTTTATCTCATGCGGATATCCAATCTATATTCCAATTGTGTCAAGTCAATAAGACTTTATGTCATCAACATGATGATTGGTTTCGACACATTTATGAACGTCTTTATGGTAAAACAGGGATGGCTGTGTTTAAAAATAAAACGACTGATATGACGTGGTTTCAGTTGCTTAAACTGTGTTACCAATTGTCTTTATTGCTTATATTACCTTCACTCAAAAAATATACGATGAAAGAATTATATACGACTACAGAATTAAATTTATCTAATTCAAAAATTACAGTATTGCCGCCGGTAATAGTCCAGCTTCATGCTTTACAATACTTGGATTTGTCAAACAACAAACTAAGTGCATTGCTGCCAGAAATGGGTCAATTGGGGGATTTACAATACTTGTATTTGGAAAACAACCAACTGAGTGCACTGCCGCGAGAAATGGGTCAGCTGATTCATTTACAATACTTGATTTTGTCAAACAACCAACTTAGTGCATTGCCGCCTGAAATAGGTCAGCTGAGTCATTTACAATACTTGTATTTGTCAGACAACCAACTGAGCGCATTGCCACAGGAAATCGGCCAGATGAGTCATTTACAATACTTGGATTTGTCAAACAACAATATATCTTCTACATTAAAAAACGAGTTAAAAAGACAATTACCAAATACAAATATTATTTTTTAAAATAAATGACATCGTCATCACTTAAGTTTCATAATTACATAAAACCAAGATTAGACACCCATGCAGGTACCGCTTTTACACCGCTCCAACTTGCACAAATTTATTCATTTCCACCTCTTGGTGACATGAATGTGCAAGTTGGTATTATAGAATTAGATGGTGGTTATTATTTAAATGATGTAACAACCTATTTATCAAATTTAGGTATTACTATAATACCTACCATTCATAATATATCAGTGGATGGTGCAACCAATAATCCTGGCCATAGTGATGCTGATGTAGAAGTCATATTGGATATTGAAATTGTTGCCGCCATATTACCCAATAGTACCATCAATGTCTATTTTGCACAAAATACAACCTCATCGTTTTACAATGCTATATTAAGAAGTATTAATGATGGTTGTCATTTGGTATCCATTAGTTGGGGTGCATCTGAATCAAATTATGGATTATCAAATCTTATAGCCTATAATGATTTGTTCAAATACGGTACAGAGCATGGTGTCAATTTCTTTGTCGCTTCCGGAGACTACGGCGCACAAGATGATGGGTCATCCAGTATTTCTGTCGATTTTCCAAGTTCCAGTCCTTATTGTATTGGTGTCGGTGGTACACAATTAACAGCATCAAATAATCAACGCGTGACTGAAGTCACTTGGAATTTAGGAACAAACAGTTCATCAGGTGGTGGTAAAAGTATCTATTTCGATCGTCCTTCTTTTCAACAAAGTTTATTAAGTAGTCTTGGTACTAAACGTTTAGTCCCCGATATTTCTTGTGATGCATCACCCAATAGTGGTTATATCGTTTATCAAAATGGTGCTAATATTGTTGTTGGTGGTACGAGTTGCGCCGCACCATTGATGGCTGGTTTGTTTGGCCGTATCATACAAAATAAAAATGCAAATATTAATTATATTAATCCAATCATTTATCAGCACATTAGTGCCTTTTTTGATGTGACACAAGGTAATAATAATTATTATAATGCAACACAAAGTTTTGATTTATGTACAGGTTTAGGTGTACCAAGAGGGACGGATGTATTAGCATTATTTATCAATACAACACCACCGCCACCTATTGGTGTACCAGTTGCACAATTTACCGCATCACCAACAACCGGAACTGCACCACTAACCGTTTCTTTTACAAATACAAGCACCAATGCGACATCTTATTTATGGCAATTTGGTGATAGTCAAATAACATCATCGCTATCAAATCCATCAAATCCTTTACATACCTATAATCTATCTGGACAGTATACGGTGACATTAACTGCTTATAACGATATCACAAGTGATATCATGACAAAATCAAATTACATTGTGGTAACAAGTGGGTTAAAAGCGGATTTTAGTTATCAATTAACATCAAGGACGCGCCGCGCGGTTCAATTTACCAATTTATCCACTGGTGGTGCTACAAGCTATTTGTGGCATTTTGGTGATTATAAAACAAGTACGCTTAAAAACCCAAGTCATAATTATTCACGTTTAGGTATTTATACAGTGACATTAAAAATCAGCAACGGTATTTATACAAATACGATAAAGAAACAAATTGTTTTGATTTAAATTTTTAAATAAAATATAAACTATTGGTTTATATTTATTTAACATACATTAGAATATTCAAGTCGATGATTAAATACGAAATTGATTTTAGTTTTAAATAGTTCCGACGGCAGCATATCTTTTGTTATATAAAATTCATCACTATTAGGAAAAACAAGAATAGCATCAGTAAAATCGACCACATTGGCACGTCCCCACGGACGCAAATCCTTTAAATGTAGTAAATGATCAATAATGATGTATAATTCGTTTATCGTTAAAGTTGAATGTGATAAATCCAAATAATTATTACATAAATTATCACGATATATATTTGATTTACGATATGACATTTTATATATTTTTTAAATTTATTTTAATCATTTATTGATAAATTTAAAAAATCAGTGTTGCAAAGTCATTTTAATTTTACTGCCTCGGCTTAGTTATTAATATATACTCGTAGGGTATATATTAAGTTAAGGTAAGTGTTTATAAGGTGGCTGGTGCTGCTAGTGCGGCTAGTAAAGATAGCTTACCCTCTTTTTTTCGTTCCAAAAACGCATATTGGAGTGTAAATAAGCTTAATGTGATTTTATCAGCTTTTAGTTGTTCATATAGCTCATTAGTTTGATCTAGAAATTCTTGATACACAGTTTGTACTCTTGAATCCATAGCATCCATAGTAGCCATTTTATGTGTTAATTTCCGATAATCTAATCATTTTTATTCTATCGCGTTTATTTAGACATAGTTTATTAAAGTGATTAAAAATAATTATAAATGGAACAACACAAACAATTATTATTACAAGAAGCACAATTGAAGCGTGAATTACAAACCATTAATGAAAATAGGATACGTCTTGAAAAAACACCTGCTTTTAAAGATGCAAAAATTGCTTCACTTGAAGATGAAGTGATACAGTTGAAGAAAAAATTAGAGCCTTATGAACGCCTCGAAGCACAAAAACGCATTGATGATTATGGTAATCAAAAATGTACAAATAGACATAATTGTACTTGTCGGTCGTGTCGTGATTTATAAATTATTAATAATATTAGTATATTATTAATTTTTAAACATTCAATTTCCATAATTTTAACTGTCTGAATATATATTTGATTCACCATAATTTTAAAAAAATAAGGATAATAACGTTGTTTCATATCCAATTGAAAAGGGAGCAAAGAATAGAGAAATTTATTAACCAATTAAAGTAAAAGGTGAACTATTTGATAAAAATGGATCTAAAGTTCCTAAATTTTTAATTTTAACAATAGACCATTCTACAAATGCTGTAATTGTTCTATGATTACTATTATCTTGATATACTGTCACACGTATCTGATTTCCAACATCTAATGGGAATACACCACTGGCCGATAATTTAGTATTAAAAGTTGCATAAAAAGGACCTGTTGGTGATTGCGGCAAAACAACGGAAACATCTTGACCAATAAAAGCTGGTTCTGGATTTAAAAATAAACTTCTATTAACACGTGCTGAACGATTACCATCATCAAGTAATACGACACCATCAACGATATCTTGCCAAGTCACATTTAATGTTACTAAATAAGATGCTTTAACCGGCGCAGTGAAAATACCGGTAGTTGCATTAAATGATGATGATAAATTACCTTGAACTGTATAATAACCAGTAATCACAGAAGGTGTACTGTCAGGAATGGTGTTACCTGCTAAAGCACGTACTTCATCGACAATACCACCAAGTCCTGTTGGTCCCGTTGGTCCAATAGGACCAGGTATAGGCACTACTTGCTTTTTAGGTGATGATGATGACATTTAAATATATAAAATAATATTATAATAATTCAACATTGATAATATGATCCACAATACTTTCTAAACCATCATGATCAATAATCAGTACTGTACTATGAATATATTCTTTTAATGTTTTAATGACGGCGTGTTTTAATTCTGGATCTAAACTTTTCAATGATTCATCAAACATGATTAATGGATAAGACGATAAACAATGTAACGCCATCGTCAACGATAATGATGTCCGATCGGCTTCGCCACCACTTAATTCTGTGATACTATCATATTGACCACCTTTATACAAAATACTAAAGTGAACTTGAGGCTTTTTAGTGATGACTAAATTTAAATCAATACGTATATCGTGAACAAATAAAGTTTGACAAATTTGTTCCATATTGTTATTCATTGTATGAATAACGTTTTCCAACATGTGGCATTCTAATTGGACAGCATGGGTTTTTAATTTTTCTAATTGATTTACTTTATTCGTCAATTCAATTAACTCTTCGCGTTCGCGCGATAATATGTTGTATTTCTCATTTACTTCTTTTGCTTTTTGATGAACTGATAATTGATTATTTATTATATCCATATCACATTTGATATTTGCTAATTGTATATCAAAATTATCATCATCAATCTTGATATGATTCATGTCATGTGTTAATGTATCAATATGATGTTTTATAAAAATATACCGTTCAAATTGTTCAACATTTAATGTTTGATACTCGATTGGTATTATCGATAGCAATTTTTGCTTTTCTAATATCTGTTTCATCATGGTTGATGGTATTAATGGTAATGAAACAATAGTAATTGTTTTAAGTTGCTCGATCGATTGTATCATTTTTTGTTTATCCGATTTTGATAATAATGGTACATTACCATCCCATGATGTGACATCACATGATGTTAAATGTTGTAATTTGTTTATTAACCTATCGTGTGTTGATTTATAAATATGATAAGATTGACAATGTTGATCATCTATTCTTTGCATATGACGTAAAGTCTGTTCTTTGGTTTTAATATCATCGATATCCATATCGTAATCAACAATCACATCCGATTTAATTAATTGATTATTTTGTATTAAGATTGATTGGTGACAATGTGGACACGTTTTTACATTTTTTAAATTTTCTAAATTCACATGCGCTTGCAAAATTTGTGCGCGCAAATGATCAATGTTTGGATTTTTTTGATATTCAGGAACGACTTCAAGTTGTTTTAATTCTTGGTGTAAATTCAAATAGTCTTGACAATCTAGAATATGTTGATGATTTAAAATATATTGATCAATGATGTTTTGATCATGTGGTAATGATAAGACTGACAAAATCTTGTCATTATAGTTATATTGTATTTCATTTTTAACAGCGTCGTTATAATCTGTATCTGATAAAGATACAGATAATGACATATGATGGTCGATATGTTTATATTGATTCAGCTTTTTTAATTGATCAAGTATTGTCATACATTGATTTAAATCATGATTTATCATACAATGCATATCTGGTAATTGAGATTGATATTGCTGTAATTCGGCAAGTTTGTTTTGTCTTATGGCGCGCGCGATATCATTTTCTTTTTTTACTTTTGATGTATTATCAAATGTTACTTGTAATACATCAAGTCGTTTGTTATATACATCAACTTGATCATCTGACAAGTGTTTATCTAGTAAATTAATATCATAGGGTTCAAAATCTTTTAAATGTTGATGATATAAATCTAATTTGACATCAAGTAACGTTTTATGCTTTTCATAAATTTGATTCATTTTCTGAATTATTTCGGTTGGATTTTCGTTTTGAAATGAAATCTGATTCAACATTTCCATTCGATTCGCATTTGACGTGATTAAAAAATAATTATGTGACAGTTGTGGAACATAAACAGAGGATAACCAAATATCATAACTACCGTATAATTGGTTGATTTTTTCTTGAGCGGATTGTTCTTTGTATTCAATATTGTTAAATTTAAAAATCAAGTGGTTGGGATTTTTTGTTCTTATTACAAAAAACTCGTCTGTTTGTAAGGTAACTGATGTTTTGGCAGATGGGGTATGATGGGGTGTTATTTTTTTGGTGGTACCGTACATGACCCATTCGATAGCTTTAAATAAAGTTGTTTTACCTGACCCGGAAATACCTTTTATCAATACAACACCGTTCATAGGTATTGATAGTGTTAAATTATCCCAACATTTAAATCTTTTGAGTGTTAAGTTAATCATTTTCATATATAAAAATGATTAATCATGCATCATTTTTATAAAAAAATGGAAACGATTAGTCAAGTTGATTTAAATGAAGATGTACTACGTGAAATTGTGTCTCATGCTGATATCCGGTCCGTATTCCGATTTTGTCAAGTGAATAAAACTTTATGTCATCAACATGATGATTTGTTTCAACACATTTATGACCGTTTCTATCATGAAACGGGAATGGATGTATTTAAAAATAAAACGTGGTTTCATTTGCTTAAACTGTGTTACCAGTTGTCTCGCTTGTTTATTATATCATCACTCAAAAAATATACGATGAAAGAATTATATACAATGACAGAATTATATTTAGATTATAAAAACATCACAGTATTGCCGCCGGAAATCGGTCAGATGCGTCATTTAAAATACTTGGATTTATCACACAACCAACTTAGTGCATTGCCTCCGGAAATCGGTAAGCTAAGTGTTTTACAAGAATTGTATTTGTCAAACAACCAATTGAGTACATTGCCACCTGAAATCGGTCAGCTGCGTGCTTTACAAAAATTGTATTTGTATCACAACCAACTTAGTGCATTGCCGCCGGAAATCGGTCAGCTGAGTGCTTTAAAAACATTGTATTTATATCACAACAAACTGAATACATTACCAGCGGAAATAGGTCAATTGGGGGCTTTAAAAACATTGTATTTGGCAAACAACCAACTGAGTGCATTGCCGCCAGAAATGGGTAAATTAAGTCATTTACAAAACTTGACTTTGACTAACAACCAACTTAGTGCATTGCCTGCGGAAATGCGTCATCTGTGTGGTCAATGTATTACCGATGATTATTAATTATTATATATTAATAATAATTAATTGGAATCGCTAATATCACTCGCATCATCTGAACTATAATGAACATAATGATCAGTTAAATCTTTATATTCATCTTCATCAACCGATTCTTCTTGTAAATCACTTTTTAAATCATCCATAATTTCCAAAACGTGCATCATGTGTTCATCGGTGCCTTTTAATTTTCTTACATATTCTAACGATTCGACACGATTTAAAAGTGGATGTGATTTAACAAGCGATTGTAAATGTTGATTATCATTTTCAAAAATAATTTTTTTATCAGACACGATAATACCATGTTCATCATGATTTGGAAACCATGTGATATCAATAATTAATTGATAATCATGATCATTTTTCCATTCCCAATGAATGATACGAATATGATTACCCCAATCCCAGGCTTCTAATGTTGTATCATAATTTTTTTTTAAAAATGTTTTAACAAAATGAAGATATTCATCTGGTAAATCGTTATAATCGTCAATGATTAACAACTGATCTGGTACAAATTCTTTAATATATTCCATTTATTAAAATTAATTTAATTTTAATTTATCATTTTAATTTATCATTTTAAAAAATGGATAAGGATATACAATTTAACTTGTTATTAAATACATCCATAACTAACATTGATGATGTATGTATGATGAATAAACAAGCTTATCAATTATGTCATGATCCCTATTTTTGGATCAAGAAATTTGAATACGATCAATTACCAATATTATTTCATATTGGTAAAAATGAACCACTATCTTATTGGATTGTACAATATCAAGAAATAGAACATGTTGTAAAAAAAACAAATACAATTTTATATTTATTCGCGCGCGATAAACATCATGAATTATCTGCATTTTTACACTATTATCACAAAGATATTTTATTATCAATGTTGTATTTATCAGATGATGATTATTTCTTTATCCAAAATAGCATGCCTGATGATGAAGATCATGCTGATCGCATTGTTACAATGATCATCAATCTACATAATAATCAATATGTTTTAAAATATGAGATGGTTAATATCAACAATGGATCTGATCAATCCATTGATATCATCATCGATGATGACATATTTTATACATTAGTATTGTTATTATTATATCATGATCCAGATATCCAGATGATGGATTATCATCGTATTTTATATTTATTATAAAAAACATAAAATGATTAGATTAATTAAAATTAAATTGTAAAATGTCATTCATAAGTGAAATTAAACAGCAAAGAGAATTCCAAAAAGAACGATATACTCAAAAGTTACATGAATATATTAAAGATACAATAAACAAACATATAAGAGAATATCCTTATAGTAATGAATGTTGTATCTTATATATTAATTATATACCAGATATGATTAAACAATTTCTTATTACAAACGAACTTAAAATTATACATGAATCAGATATAGCTGTAACAATTGAATTACCATAATATATCCACAATAATGTGGATATATTATTATAAATATTGCTGACATAATGTAAGCATATCAGTCAGTAAAGTTGTATTTTTATCCAAATCGGTAGCAATTATTTTTAATGTTAACCGATACGATTGAACACCCGTTTTAATTCCATTTCTTATCACTTTTGTTTTTAATGGATTAGGATAAACAGTTTCAGACTTATAAGTATAATCCTTTTTTAACGTTGCATGTAATAATTCAGACGTTGCGTTTGGTAGTATTAATAATAATTGATTATATTTTTCATCATAACATTCATTTTTGTACGTATAAATTATTTTGTCTTTGTAATGATAAGTACCATCAATGATTAACTCATTGTCGCAATGTGCGACGTATTGCTCGTAGGGATAAGAGGTGATACATTTACCATCAATCGTCATGACGTTTCTCCGGCGCCAATCACTTTTCAATGTGCTAAACATAGCTGTGATTGTATCGATGGATGATTCAAATGCTGGTGATAATTTTAATGCCATTTTCAAAATCAACAAACCCTTGCCAACTTCACGCGATGAATCAACAGGAATACCACCACCCCACATGCTTACGACATCGACATGATAATCAATACCTCGTAATCCCAATTGATTGAAATGAGAAACGCATTGTTTCATCTCAGGTGTTATATGTATCTTGTAATAATTGTGATCGAGTTGTGGACAATGAATCATTTTAATATTAAATAAATGATTCTTAAATCATTTTTTTTAACAATATTAATCCTTAATAACTCTCTTTAATTTAAGTTTTATATTTGCAGATAAAAGTCTGTATAAGATCAAATATATTTCATCGAAAGAAAGGGTATAATCAGTATTACCAATTAATAAACCGTATTCTGGAATTTCATTAGGATATAAAACCATATTGATCATTTCATATCCTAATAACCACTTTGACCATAGCGTTTCAATGTATCCATCATTTAATATATCACTCAATACTGTTCTTAAGTCTATTTGTGTACTATTAACACGAAAAGAATTAAAGTAGTCATTATCTTCAATATTTAAGATGGATAATTTTTCATTAATATTAAATTGTATTTTTTTTTCTTTTTTATAATCAATGATCCATTCAATTGGTGTTTTAAATAAAAATTTTGGAAATATAAGATTTTCCTTTTTATAGACGGCTTTCCAAAATTCAACAGATGAACATTGGTTGTATGTAAATGTATCAGTATTACAAATGTTAATCAAATCATTGATATTGTATGTATCAAAATTAATATTTGATAATATATTAGGCCTTAAATCTCTCATGCCTTCAATATTAGAACGATATAGTAAATTGTTTGTTACACTCTTCATTTTATATTATTTTTTTAAAATAAAATTATAATATATTATCATCAATAAAATGTTCTACTTTTTCCAAATCACACTTTTGTACATGTAATAATAGATAAAAATAATCATCACTCATATAATACAGTTGATCAAATGAATACATGGTTAACATTTTTCTAATCTGTTCTAAAAATTCTAATTTTTTACGCGGTGTTTGTAATAATTTAACATTTAAATGATCATGTTCATGATCATTATTATTGGTTTTAAGTAAAAAAGCCTCTTCAATCGTTGAATGGATATAATATATATTTAATTTTTTATGACCCGAATAGGTCATAAGATTTTTAATTTTAAAAAACTTGACATCATGCCCCGGCCATAAATAAATTACTGTTTTTATAAATTTTAACATGTTTTTATTTTTCAACAATTGTTTGTTATAGCACATACATATTTGCTGTTGTTTTATGTTTTTGTTTATTAAAAACAAATGATTCGCATTTTGTTCTAAATGATCATCAATGATTAAATAAGGTCCTGTATTTTTTGCTAAAATGTTTTTTAACAATATGGATAAACGTTCAGATTGTGATAAAATGGACGGTTTATGTGGATCCAAATAGATATCATATGCGGTATCGTTTCTATAACATTCTAAATGATTTTCAAAAAATATTGTTTTTGTGACATCTTTATAATGGATATCTATTGTATGATGTAAATCATCTGCTGATAATAATGTGATATGATGTAATGGATTATATATTTTTGATTTATAATTGATGAACCAATAATCATGTTGATATAATTGATGAGTAAAATGATTCGCTTGCATGATTAATACTTTATAACCAAATTTGTAGGGATTATATTGATATTTTCTAGCGAGTTGTTGTATATGAATGGATGCATGATTTAAAATTAAAACGGCATTTGATTTTTGGCTATTGTTTTTATATAATTTAAAAACTTCATTGTACCAATCCGTTGTATCTTTTTTAGTGAATATGATGACCGGTTTTAGCAATGATAATTTAAAAGCAACAGCTAATAAAACAGCTTTCATACCCGGATGATGATATGGTTGATAAACAAGTTTATCATTGCAATGATTCATTAAGTCGTGATAAACACGCTTTTGAAAAGGTGAAAATTGGTAATGTTCCTCATCACATAATAACTTTTTATGTTTAATAAAAAGTTGGTTAAAATAGTGACAGGTTGATATAAATACATGTAAATCAAAATCTAAATGTTTCATAATTTCAATCCAACCATCATCATATAATATATCCATTTATTATAATATTTGTATATTTAATATATTTAATATATTATAATAATAATTGATAAGCTTGTTGCGCATTAACACGTTGATTTGGATTTGGATTTAATATTTTATTCATAAATGGTACATTTTGATGATTATTAGATAATAATTTATATAACACCATTCCCGCTGCCCATACATCTGATGTTTGTGAATATTTTTTTACATTTTGAAGATATTGACCCGATGCTAATTCTGGCGATTTATAATCTTGATTCACTAACCTTTTTGCCGTACAATGTTGATATGAGTCTATTTTTGCATAAATATTACAAGATAATCCAAAATCAATCAATTTAAGTTGATTGTTTTTATCTAACATGATATTGGATAAACTAATATCATTGTGAGCATAGCCTTTTTTGTGCAACCAACTCAATACACCAAATAACCACAAGCCAATGTGTTTTATGTTTTTAATATTTAAACGATGTTTAAATTGTTCTAAATTAACACCGTCGATATAATCTGATAAAATGGCATATTGTCCATTAAATATAAAATGATTTTTATAACATATGATATCAGGGTTACACCCTGTTTTTGATAATTGGATTAAATTTTCCACTTCACGATAATAGTCTCTATCTGGTTTGTAAAATAATTTTAAGGCATAATATTGATTTTGTTTATTTTTAACCAAATAAGTTTGTCCAAAATGCCCACGACCAATTAATTTAACTATTGTATATTGTTGATTAACATTTAAGTTTTTCAAATTCATTTATATAGTTAAAATGATTTATAAATAAATTTCAGTATTTGGTAATTGTTGTTTTAACTTGTTTTTTAATGTTGATGATAATTTGTTTTTATACAAATACAATTCTTGTAAAACCCTCATCTGACCAATTTCCTGAGGCAATTCACTAAGTTGGTTGTGTGATAAAAACAATTCATGTAAATCACGCAGGTGACCTATTTCCGGCGGCAATACACTCAGTTGGTTGTTTGACACAGACAAATATTGTAAAGCACGCAGCTGACCTATTTCAGGCGGTAATGCACTCAGTTGGTTGTTTGACAAATACAATACTAGTAAATGGTTCATCTGACCTATTTCCGGCGGCAATGCACTCAGTTGGTTGTATGACAAAGACAAGTATTGTATTGCGCGCAGTTGACCCATTTCCGGCGGAAATGCACTCAGTTGGTTGTTTAACAAATCCAATGTATGTAAAGAACCCAATTGACTCATTTCCGGAGTCAATGCACTCAGCTGGTTGTTTGACAAATTCAAGTCTTGTAAATGACTCAGCTGACCCATTTCCGTAGGCAATGCGCTCAGTTGGTTGTCAGATAAATCCAATTTTTGTAAAGCCCTCATCTGACCCATTTCCGGAGGCAATGCACTCAGTTGGTTGTTTGACAAATTTAAGTATTGTAAAGCCCACAATTGACCCATTTCCGGCGGCAATGCACTAAGTTGGTTGTGTGACAAATTCAATTGATGTAAATTAATCAACTGACTCATTTCCGGCGGCAATACACTCAGTCGGGTGTGAGACAAATCCAATTGTTGTAAAGTATATAATTCTTTTATTGAATATTTATATAATATCTTAATACGTAATTGTTCCAACAAATAACATTGTTTAATCAACTGAACCCAAGACGTTTCAGCTGATTTTTTTTTAAAAACATCCATACCTGTTTGATAATAGAGGCGTTGATAGATTTGTTTAAACAAATCATCATGTTGGTGACATAAAGTCTTATTCACTTGACAAAATCGGAATACGGACCGGATATCAGCATGAGATACAATTTCACGTAGGACATCGTCATTCATATTTGTAAGTTTAAAAAATTAAATTCTTTTCAATTTTTTTATTAGTTTTACCATATGACGTATAAATCACCATTAAAAAAAAATGATTAGCTATAATTATTTAATTTTAAAAAAATTAATATGTACATTGGAGAAGAAAAAGTGAGCAAAATTCATTTTGACACAGTTGTCAATATCATTGATGATTGTATTCATATCGCTAGCGATAATAATGGCGCTGTATTTGGTGGCTATTTGCGTGATGTTTTATTACCACGCTTAAATAATAAACCATTGAATGGATTTAAAGATGTTGATCTTTGGTTTATGAAGCAATCTGACGCTAGTTTATTTGTATTACAAATGAAAGATAAATATGATTTTAAATATGATTTTAAACTTTTTAACACTGTTAACAACGTTTATCCTTTTAAAAAATCGACTTATCATTTGTTTAAGTATGATAATATCATGGCACGGTTCGATATTATCATATCGGATACATTACCTGTAGATGATTTATCGATTAACTTATACACATTTACGTATAAAGATAATAAGCCTGTTATTGATAGTTATGTTTATTCACCAACTTTTAATAAACCAATTATATGTGGAACTAAGGATATTATGACAATGGTATATTGTAATTGTAAGTTGTTACCTTCTTATTTTGATAAATTAATGACAAAATCACCTGTGTATTTAAATAGATTGAATAATAGATTTTTAAGCAAAGGATACAAAATAACTTATCAAAATACTTTATTACCGTATCCATTAACGTTAAATTGGTTGAAGGAAAATTTTAATAATGTTAATAATCATGTTATTAATCATAATGGTATTTTGGATATTGTTAAAAAACATCAAGGATTAGAGAAAACACAAAAATTGGTAGATTATTTACATCATAAATACAATCATGATCAATGGGTTAATTTTTTACAAGATAATAGGGATATCGAAGATCGTATTACCATGTCTTTGATCAATTTAGAAATTTAATTATATTATTAAACATAATATAATTACATAAACCGATTTTGATTAATCATCGTTTGTTTTATCATTGAACATAACAATTCTCGCGTTTTCAATTTACCATCATGATCATAAATATCATCCATGTTCAACCTCAAAGCCATTTTTTCTAAAACATCCTTGTTATATGATTCGCAAGCACGCCCGCGGGCGATATCACGTCCTACACCCTTTTTGGTTTTTTCCTCATAGACAATCAACATTTCAGACATAATCATGATACCAAATAATCGATCAAACTTTGTTTGTAGTGATGTAAATTGATCAGTATTAAGCTGCGCTAATTTTTTACTATAATGTTCTTGTTCGCATGTATTAGCATCACGCCATTGATGCTGATCGTAAATACGTAACTGCGTATTGGCACTCATATAAAATGGTAGTAAATTATGTTTATTTGTTTCTTTTAATAATTGTAAAACGTTGATTAAAATTGTTTTATTCTGTTGATGACATTCTTTAACGCCTTTGATTTTATAAAAATTATTTTTATATAGATTTAATATAAAATCGTATTGATGTTGATGATTAATAAATGTCTCTTCTAATAATTTAATTTTATTATCAATACTCAGTTTATTAAATTCAGTTTGAATATCATTCTCATTGTCAAGTTTTAAAAATTTGATATAATGATTTTCGTTTAATTGATTTAAAAATACATTGGATAAATTTTGAGTCATGTCTAGTTGTTGGCTATATAATGCATCAGATATATGATGCAATGCATCATAACTATTATTTAAATAATAAACATTTTTATCCATGTATAAATAACAAGGTAATCCAAATTGATTAAGGATGATTATTTTATTTAACATGATTGATTGTAATATCATATATAATAACGTAATATCAACATGATATGTTGCTAAATCATTTATTGTAAATGTACTTGCTTTACGTTGTTGTATTAAACGAATAATATCGCCTCGGTATTTTACAATATCATCATCAACATAATAAGCATAGTATGTCGTGTAATCTATCTCTAATGGCGATGGATCGACACATTCATAAAAATTTTGATTACGTTTTTGGTGAATTTGACAAGTAATTGAGCATTGATATGCTTTTAACATCATTTGTTTGATATCTTGTAATTTATCGCTAGCAATATGATAAATATGTAAATCAATACCATCATTATCTTTAAAATATTTTTTATCTGGTATAGCACAATGTTGATAAACTTTAATCTCTACTGCATCATTTTCTTTTAGTAAATCATCATGGGATCCTGTTCTTAGCCCTCTTGATATAGCCTGATACATACCACTTGGATTCCAATCAGGTTCAATCATATGGATTGATTGGATATTTTTAAAATTTAATCCATCGCGCGCGACTCTACTTGCTATAACACATTTTAAATAGTCACCATGTCTATTTTCGTAACTATTCATCAATTCTTTGATACAATTGAAGGCGTCGTCGTTTTGTATCACTTCGTTTGTTAATAAGGCATAACGTTGTTTTTTCTCAAAACCTGGTTTTAATTCTTTTGTTTGTTCATCAAAACAATATCCTTTTTCAACATCCATATCAGCAATTAATTTAAAAGATGATTCGGTATCCATATATCGTTCAAATCCCATTTCTTCTAAACATAATCCTAATAAAATATTACCGCTACCGATATTAAATCTACCGTAAATAAAAGAAGAACCTGGATCATTTTGTAAGGCATTAATAATTGCCGAATACTTACAACTATACTTTTTAATATCATCAACCGTGTTGATGATGAATTGCGGTTTAGCATTGATATTAATCTTATAACGTTTTTGTTTTTTTCTTTCTTTACCAACTAATTCTTCGATAACATATTTATGATAACCATGTTGTTTATCGGTTTTATCACTTTCACTTTCACTTTCACTTTCACTTTCACTTTCAGCAACACTACTACTACTTTTGTAATTTAAAATGTGTTTTTCCGCTTCTTTTTTTATTAAATCAGCTTGTTTTGTTTTCATTTTAATTGTTTCTTTTTCAGGTTCAGAAAAACTACCATCTGGATAAACAAAATTACTGATATAACTTAAATAACGAGACCAAGCTGCTGAACCTTTTTTTAAAAAAACATCATGATATGCTTTGGATTGAAATGGTGACATTTTTGACATGTATAATGTGTAATCTGCTGGAGCACGCGGACAATGGTTACATTGATTATTCACTTGATCTATTCTTTTAGCTTCCGTTTGAAATGATTTGACATAAGTAATACGGCCACGAAAATACGGTTCAATTTCATGCAATGTTATATTTTTATAATACATTTCTAACTCATCCTTATTTTTAAAATCTTGTAATGTTGGTAATAATTGATCATCTGGTAAGATGAAATTAATTAATTTGCCAATTTCACTTACTCTATTGAGCATTGGTGTGGCTGTGATTAACAATCGTTTGCTGTGTTGGATTGTATGAAAAAAGTAAAATAAATAGTAATACGTCGATTCTTTTGTCCAAGATAAATCATCTTTTAAATTTTTATCAGTGTCGTCATCGATGAATAAATTATGCACTTCATCCATCACACCAATGGTGTGATTATAATCTGTACGTAATGCCTCAATATTACCTTCATATTTTTTTTTAATCATTTTACTAAATTTTTCATAAGTCTCAAATTGATACCATTTTTCAAGTTCTTTTTTGATAATTTTTTTAATTTGAATTGTTGGTGGTGTTTCATATGTTTTCAAAATATTTTCTAAAATGTAATCGTCACTAAATTTACAAACGAGTTGATTTCTAAATTCATCAAGTAAACTCTTACCTTTAGAGAGAATGATGGTACGTTTATAATGTGTATTTTTAACATCATGATATGATAACGCGTGCTGATGTTTTAAATATTCGGTAATACCCGTGATACTACGTGTTTTTCCTGTACCAGCTTCATCAATGATTAACAAATCATCATAAGCACGCAAATACCGTTGTGTTAATAATTGATGTTTTAACGGTTCTCCTTTTTTTGGTAATGGTTCATTCATTTCGGATGCCAATTCGTTAAATTCTTTTTTAGCCGTAATGAGTGTTTGAAAGTGTTCAGATTGAATACTTGGGTAGAATGTGTTAAAATCAGTTAACTTAAATTCTTTAATCATTTACTTTAATATAAATTTTATAATTTATATTATATTACAATACATCAATGATTGCACCATTTAATGTAATTTGAATCATAAACCATTTTAATTCATCTAATGATATTTTAATTTTGTTATTAACTACAATACATTCATTATAATAATCTAAATCCACCATATCATGAATGATATTACCATCACTACCCAATTCAATATTTCCCTGATCATGTTTAATAAACATGACGATGTTTAAATATTTAAACTTTGTACATTGTCTACAATGAAAATCAATGAGATGATTAATTTTAACATTTGATGTATAAAGTATGTTTGGTTGTTTAATCAATATATCGTATACCCAATGACGCCACCCTTCTTTCAAATAGTTCATATCGCTTTCTATTTCTAAATAGACAGTACAGCTACGCTTATATAAATTAATACAATCCTTGACTGTATTGTAATAATATAGATTAAATAAATGACTAATGTTGATCCAAAATTGGCGTTGTTTTAACAAATTGTAACTAAATTGATTGACAAACATAATGATGTCAATTGGACAATCGTAATCAACAATAGCATAATGATAAATCAACGCCCAACAATCATTCATTTTAACCGTCATTAAAAAATGTATCGATCATTTTTATCATTATTACCATCATCAACATATCAATCAGACACCATGTTAACGCATCAATGAAAACATATTGATTAATCAATAATGGTAATATTTTGTAATGGATGAGTTTTATATTGACTATAAATAATAACCACCATAATACAGTGATTAATGTAATTATATTGATATAAATGCATAACGTGATTAAATAATACAGTATCATCATTTATATGATTAATGATATAACATTGAATCAGTTTTTTTATATAGTTATGATATAGTTAATATATAGTATGATAAAAACAAGTGTTGAAAAATATCAGGATTTTGTAGCATGTTTGCAGTCACAAGATATTTGTACATGTGCATCCATTTGGGTAATAAAGAGCAATAACGCTTGATCGCATCACGGATATTTTTAATTTTACCAGGGTGGTGGCATTGATGATCATCAATGTAATATTCTGGTAGATGGAATGAATAAGGTATTGTATTGATTGTTACTTTAACTCTTTTTTTGTCATTTAATAACATCCAATATATATCACACATTAAAACACCAATGTGTGTCAATACAACGAAATGATCTTTACTTTCATAGTCACCTTCACTGTAACCAATAGCAATGTTGGTACCACCACCAATGGCTACACCTGCATTGTATCCAACAACAACGTTGCTGGTACCAGTTGTCAATATATTCATAGTTTTTATTTCATCATTTTAATTAGTTGTATCAATTTTTAACTCATTGTTGAAAAAAATTGATCACAATTGGATATTTTGGTTGTAGAAATGGATACATTGGTACCAATATACCGCACGCAAAGTGAATTAGAAACTGAATTACAACCCATTATTTATAATACAGCACCTGACTACGAAGTCGTTGATATAGCCAACAATACAACGATGAATGATGATCAAATACAACCTAGCAACATACATGATATATTAATACGTATTTTTCTCGGATTTATCATTGTTTTATTTATTGGTTCTACAATCTTTTACATTGTAGCAAAAGTAAAAGAACGACATTAATATATAACATTTAATATGTTATATATTAATACTTATTTACAACATCCATTCTCTTTTTTTCTGTGCAATGTCATTTAGTATGATGCATTGATAAACCTTTTTCTTTGCGTTATTAGGACACATTAATCCTCTTTTTATGATAATATTTTCCAATTGTTTGATTGTTTGTGATCCTATTTTTATATTAACATAGGATACACGTTCATCATGTAACTTTTGTTTTAATAAAATGCATGTGGGCACCCATGTATTCATATCTATGATGATTAATTGACATATATATTTTATTACATCATTAACTAAATAGGATTGCATTCCTAACTTGAATAAGGGTATTTTTAGATAAAAATCATACACATCATACCATGTTTTAGGGCAAACAAAATACCTATACCGATATCGATCTAACGCATGAAAAAAAACATCATCAAAATAATATGTATAATTATTCATATCATTACAAAAACTACACCATCGTTCCAATTTACCATACGGTTTATTTACATGGGTTAAAATCATCAGTTGTATATAATGTGCATATGATTTAGTAAATAAATCTGGATATTTTTCAACCAAGTCATCAGTATCCATTTTTTCTTGCTAATTTTTTAGATTCTATCATTTTATAATAAAAATGATAAATTATCATTTTTTTAAATAAAAAAAAATGGACGATACATATCCAAGAAAAACATTAAGATGTGCCGTGCACGTTATTCCAAAATTAGATAACTTAAGTGATTCATTGTATCCTACCGATAACGATCTTATTGTAGGATTAAATTATTTACGTAATCAAAATAGTCATATTGTCAAAGGTGATGTTTTATATTATGAATCACAAAGTGATTGTTATCATCTTAGCCAAGGTTTTTTTGATGGTGAGAAAGTTATTCCACTTGATCCAGATATTGGGGAGTTTGGTGGATTACCAAAACAATTTCATGTCATCGAAGATAATGTACCAATACGATATTGGGAAGATGCTATTAATTCTATTGTTGTTTATTTTGATCATCTTCTCGTACAAAAAGAATGTGTAGACAATATCAAATATGATTTATTAGAAGAAGGTATTTATGGTATTTTTACAAACTTTGTTTTCAACAACAAAGATTATAAAATAATTTGGACTATCGAAGATGAAGATGATTTTGATTTAATCAGTGAAATAGAAAAATTCAAAACTATGTTGTTACAAAAAGAATCTATTCAATTTTCTATTCATTCTATGTATCCCAAATTTAATACATTAAAAGATAATGAAAATATATTATATATATAACAAAAAATTTATAATAAATAGATACATAATATCTATTTATTATTTAATATTGATTAACTGCATCATTGGTATATAAATGATACGACGTTGTTGTTGTTTTTATTTCACGTACTTCAACAATCATTTTATCTTTAGAAGCATTAACAAAACAGTCATCGCAGAGGTAAATTTCAACTTGAGGTCCGCCATCTAAAACACGTGACCCATAATTCCCATGACTAGTAAATCGAATAGCAGTGTCGACAAAACAATAACCGTCACCAACAGGATCCCATGTTTCTATTGGTTTATTGCATTTAATACAACAGATATCGATATTCATTTTAGTTTTAATTTTTTAAACAGCAATCAATTTTGTAATATCTTCCATTTTAACAGGTTGGTATTTAGAATAAACATCGTACCCATTTAGCTTTGGGTTCTTTACATTGCAAAACAAACCCACCCAACTCCATCATCTTTTTATATTCTTGTAAGTTTTGATCTTTTAACACTAATGCATAGTGATCATTTTGTTCTTTAATTTTGTTTACAATATCAATAGTAGTTTTTGTTTGGAAAAATAAACTCGTTTTTAATTCTTGATCTAATAGTTTGGTGTTAACGTAAGGTTTAGTGACTTTTTGATCATCCCAAATTTTGGATTTATAACTTTGTTTTAACAAAGTTTTAATTTCTCGTAATTTTGCACCATCTGGGTCAATTTGTCCATCTTTAACCATACAGTTATTACTATTAATATGGTTTAACATACTATATAAGGAATCAATTTGCTCTTCTTCTTTACACTGATAGAGTTGGATGGCCACTTTAATGTCGTATTTATGTTTTGTATATAACGTATGTAAAGCGTTAAATCGATGTTGACCATCAATCAAATAATCCTTATTATCCCACCTCACAACTACTAATATACCAGGGAACGTAAATAGACCATACTTTTTTCCATAATCTAACTGATCTTTGACTATTGTGTCAACTAAATTTTGATTTAAATCGCGTTGATTTTTCCACAATACAACATGTTTAATTGTAGAGTACTTTTCATAATCTAATTTTGGTTCCATTTTTAGTTTTAGTTTTAATTTTTTATACAGCAATCAATTTTGTGATATCTTCCATTTTAACAGGTTGGTAGTGACAATAATTGTCATTATAATACAACTGAATTAATTTGACGAAAAATGTGGAATAATCGGTTGTTAACTCTGTTTTAATCGTATCAATAAGTAAATCAAGTCGTGTTTTTAAATCCACAATAACTTCTTTGTTGTTGTTTTTAATCTTATCTGGATTAAATCGTATAACGATAATGGATTTACCACCAATAGCATTAACAATGTCATTTAATCGCGCGCATTCACATAAATCATTATACGTATCATGTTGATGTTCATCAATTTCTACAATCACACAATGTTTTAAAAGTTCAAAATAAACATCTGGTCTTTTCTTTGTACAGTGTTGTAACATTTTACTTGAATCATAAACAAATGGTGTTTCTATATGTTTTTTAATATACCTGACAACCATCCATTCTTTTTTATTTTTGATTGCTTTACATGAATCACATACGTGATTCGTGTTTACAATATCACAATATTGACATTGTCTTTTCAAATTAATTTCACATTGTTTATCGGGGCAATGTTTTATACAATATTTTGTATTATTAATAACTACTGTATATTTATGATGACATTCGGGTATATCACATTTGTTTTCTAAATTAACTTTAGTTTTACTAATAACTAAATTATTAGTCGTATTATTTTGATGATTATTGCAATATGCATTTTTTGTGGCATATTTGTCACAATCGTCATATTGACATCGCGGACGAACTACATTAATCATATTTTTTAATTTATGTTGTTCACAATAGATGCCTTTCTTTTCGGTAGCTATATTGAAATTAGGCCTTATTGTGCATCCATTATATTGGCATGTTTTATGTTTCACATCGATCATTCCTTTTTCTTTATGATCTTTGCAATATTTTCCAGATTTTTCGTTTTGAAAATTATACGTAGGAAATTTAGTACAGCCTTGGTGTCGACATATATTATTTTTAATATATATAACATCTTTTTCTTTATGATCAAAGCAATATTTGACATTCTTTATAGGGTCAGTAAAATGAGCCTGTTTATGACAATATTCATGTTGACATTTTCTATTAACAACATCAATCATGTCTTTACTTTCGTCTTTATGTTTACCACAAAATTTAGGCACAATTTCAGTAGCTATATTGAAACTGGGACGTGTTGTGCAACCAGCATGTTGACACTTTGGATGTGTCACATCAACCATATTAGGTAATTTATGTGTCAAACAATAGATACCAGGTTTTTCATTTGGTAAATTATAATTGGGTAATTTGTTACAACCGTCGTGTATACATCGTTTGCTGAGAACATTAACCATACCTGTTTTAAAATGTATTTGACAATATTTTCCAGATTTTTCACCGGGTATGTTAAATGACGGTCTTGTATTACATCCAGGTTCATCACATGTTTTATGACAAATATCTTTCATATATTCAGATTTATGATCAACACAAAATATACCTATCTTTTCACCAGGCAAATTGTAATTTGCTATTTTATAACATCCATCTTTATTACAAAGATCATTTTTTACATTAATCATTTCTGAGGTTTTATGTTTGCCACATCTTATGGCCTTCTTTTCACCTATAAAATTAAACGATGGTTGTATGGTGCATCCATTAACATCACATTTTGGATTAACGACATCAACCATGTCTTTTTCTTTATGTTTGACACATAATATTCCTTTTGTTTCACCAACGTGATTAAAAATCGCCTTTGTTTTACATTTCTGACATCGTCCGTACTTTTGTGAGGTCTGTATTTCCATCCTTTTTATTAGATTTTTTTAACTTTATATCATTTTTTTTTATATTTTTACACATAATATTCCATTTGTTTCACAGAAGTGATTAGAAATCTCTTGTTTTACATTCCTATCGTCATGTATTAGATTTATTTTAATTATATGTATATAATTAATATAAAACGATAGATAATATACAAAATGAGTAAAAAAAGAACCAATAAAAAATCGATCATTCCAACTGCTGATGATTATACTGATTATGATGATCGGACACATGTTTATGAAAAAGCTGAAATGTATGTTGGTAGTCCTAGTAAGTTGATACGTGAAGATTGGTTATATGATTTAGATACAAAAATTATGAAATTTCGTGAAATTGATTTTTCACCCGCATGTGAAAGAATTTTTTTAGAAATTTTATCCAATGCATCTGATCATTGTATTAAAAGTAAAAAAAATAATATTGATCATGGATCAATTACCATTATGATGAATAAACATGTTATTAGTATTAAAAATCAAGGACTTCCTATACCTATAGAAAAATGGAACAATTCTGATATGTGGTTACCACAAAAAATTTTTGGACAGTTGCGAACATCTTCCCATTATGAAGAGGAAGAACGGCACTCAGTGGGGGTCAACGGGATAGGCAGTAAAGCCACCAACATATTCAGCAAAAATTTTAAAGTCATCATAGAAAACGCAACCGTCAACAAAAAATACACACAAATCTGGGAAGACAACATGAAAATTTGTCATCCACCGACCATCGTACCGTATAAAGGTACAGTGAGCACCGTATTCATCGAATACCACATGGATTTTGAAAAATTCGGTTATACAGAGTACCCACAAGAAGCATTTGAATTATTTGCACGTCATGCTGCTGATACATCCTTTAATGCTAAAGTTAAAGTCGTTTTTAACAATATTACTTTTGATTATCAAGATATTCAAGATTATGGCAAATTATATTTTAATGATACAAACCATAGTATTAACAATAGTATTGTCATTAAACAAGATCATTATGAATTATTGATTGTTGATACACCAGATAGCGGTCAGCATGTCTCTTTTGTTAATTGTATGATGACTAAAGATGGCGGTGTGCATGTGAATGCGGTCTATAAAGCAGTGGGTGATCCTGTCGTGGCCATGATTAACGAACATGTTGAAAAAAAATTAGATAAATTCAATGTGGATGAACGCGATAGAAAAGCACATCTTGTCAATTTAAGAGATTTAAAACCACACATGTCCATTTTGTTATCTTGTAGGTTGGTTAATCCAGAGTTTACTGGTCAATGTAAGTCATTCCTCAATAAACCAATACCAAAGATAGATATTGATCTTGATCTTTTACAACCGATGGTCGATTGGACTTTAGTGAAACGGCTTTATGCAGCGCTTGATGCTAAACATGCTTTTAATTTAACCAAAACGGATGGCAAAATGAGTTGGAACGTAGACATTGATATCGATGGCTACAGAGATGCAGCTTTTGCTGGTACACCGAGTAAGTCTGCGCAATGCATATTATGTGCAACGGAAGGAAAATCCGGTGCAGGTTATGTGAATGAATACATTAGTATTATCGAGAATGGAAGTAGTTATTATGGTGTATTGCCGCTGCGTGGGAAGTGCCTCAATGTATTAAAAGCGGACAGTAAACAATTAGAAAAGAATAAGGAAATTAGATCATTAAAAACGGCATTAGGATTAAAAGAAAATACGGATTATACCGATCCGAATCATTTTAAAAAATTAAGATATGGAAAATTTATGATTTGTGCAGATTCCGATTTGGATGGTAAACATATTACCGGTTTGATATTGAATATCTTTCATTGTCGTTTTCCCAGTTTATTAAAAGTACCCAATTTTATTGTCTATAAACGTACACCGATATTACGTATGAGTAAGGCTAAAAAAACGGTTAAATTTTATGCACGACGTGAATATGACGTATGGCTCAATAAACAAAAAGGGTTATCACAAGATCACGGATGGAAACCAAAATATTACAAAGGATTAGCTACATCAAGTACAAATGATATCAAGGATGATATCAACGATGAAAAAATTGTCAATTGTCAATTCGATGCTGATGCATCAGCGTCACTCATGTTAGCATTTGATCCAAAATTAAGAGATGAACGAAAGAAATGGATTTTAGATTATAAAGAACGGGATGATGTCGATTCTCTTATCAATCAACCAATCAGTTTATTTATCAACCACGAGTTGATATTATTCAGTAAAGCGGATAATGTACGTTCCATCCCAAAATGGGATGGATTCAAAGATTCACATCGTAAAATTATCGCTGGCGCTCATAAATACTTTCACATTGGCAATGTGAATAAAAATTACGATGAAATCAAAGTGGTTGATTTAGCCTCTTTTGTATCACTCAACATGAATTATCATCATGGTAATGATAGTTTATGCAAAGCCATTACGTTGATGGCACAAGATTTTGTTGGAGCAAACAATATTAATTTATTTGAACCTATTGGCCAATTTGGCACGAGATTGAATAATGGTGATGATGCTGGTTCACCACGTTATATCCATACACATCCATCAATACTACTACCCTATATCTTTGTTGAAGATGATCAAGATTTATTAATCCCCATGATTGATGAAGGTAAAACGATAGAACCAGAAACTTATTTACCCATTATACCAAATATTTTAGTCAATGGTACTAAGGGTATTGGTACTGGTTACAGTAGTTCTATTCCCTGTCATAATCCAATAGACATTGTTAATTGGTTACGCGGGCGATTAACGGGTCATGTTGATTTACCAAATATAAAACCTTGGTATAGGGGATTTACGGGACAAATTGTCATTATTGATCGGCGTAAAAATAAAGATAAATTAGAAAATGATGATGATGACGATGATGAAATTTTTGATCATGTGAATGATCAACATGACGATGATCATAGTGATAACGATGATAAGCATGATGATGATTATGATGATTATAATTACAAAAATAAACCAAATCATCCATTATTATCTTTTGTTGTCATGGGTACGTATCATGTTGGAAAAAATGGTAATGTAGTCATTACTGAATTACCTATTGGATTAAGCCCTGTAAGATATCTTAATAAATTTGTAAAAAAATTATTAGTAGAAAAGAAAATTAAAAAATATATTGACAAGTCGGACGCGGACAAAATTTATTTTGAGTTGAAAGGATTTAAAGATACACCATCATACAAAACATTAGGATTAAGAAGACGGTATAGCTTATCTAATATGTTTTTGTTAAACAAGGATAATATACCTATCAAATACGACACGGCAAATGATATTATGGAAACATTTTATAATGAACGTTTACCATACTTTACCAAACGTAAACAAAACAAGTTGGAAAAAATTCAACTGCAAATCAATAAATTAAATGATATTGTAAAATTTAATAACGCCATCATCAACAAAGATTTATTAATACAAAATGTATCTAAACAAATGATTTATGAAAAATTAAAACAACTAGGCATTCCTTCATCTGTTTATGATCATGCTAAACTATCCGATATAAGTAAAGAAGATATCGTGTCAATGTCGTATAAAATTGACACATTACAAAAAGAATATACAAAATTATCCAAAACAACACCTTCAGAGTTATGGTTAACTGATTTGAAAATTTTTGAAAATAAATATAAATCAATGTTTAATTGACCGCGTAAAATGATTGAAAATAAAAATACTTAGACAAAAAATGACTACATGTAAAGGATTAATTTATAACACTAGTAAATCAAGGTTACCACCTACACCATGTACCAATAAAGCTAAAGACAATAATGGATTTTGTGGTATCCATAAAAAACAATCGTCAGACTACATATACAAGGTCAATATAGTTCAATTCAAAATCATTTATCAAGGATGTGAATGTGCTATCAAAATGCGTAGAAATGACCCAATTGGTAAGGTTTTATTTCATGTAAATGAAAGATTTGGTTTAGTAGGACATGTATTAAGTTATCAAGGTGAGTTTATTGATTTGACATTACCAGCGTATCTATTTGATGGTGTGACATTATCATTAGACAAATTATGTGGTTAATTAATGTCGTGTTTAGCACCTACCAAAATCAGATGGGACGGTATACATCCAATTAACCTTTATTTAGATCAAATGGTGATTTAATTCATATCACTTAATATATACCTTACGGGTATATATTAATAACTATAAATACATTACCACCGTAATATTAAATGTCAGAAAGTTTATCACATACCGAATTAAGTTTTTATCAAAGTAGTAAAGAAGGTCCAATTGGTAAACCAGGTATTCAAGGTCCACGTGGTTTTCAAGGAAAAAGAGGTTATAATGGTGAAAAAGGTGATAAGGGGGAGAAAGGTGATAAGGGGGAGAAAGGGGATAGTGTTACTGGTCATACTGGACCAACTGGTAACGTTGGTCCCACCGGTGCACCAGGATTACCAGGTACAAATAGTGGTTATACCGGTGATACAGGCCCTTGTGGACAACAAGGATTCATTGGCCCTACAGGCCCCGGTGGTTATCATATCATTGAAACATCGCGAAGTGACATGAGTATTTACGGTTTGAAATGGATGATGGATAATGTCAAATTAATCAATACATCCATTAATTTGATAAGTAATGTCAATTATGAAATGGCGGTTGTTTATTTACAATCTGCAACCAATAGTGATAAATATATACAAAAATTAACAATTGTACATCATGATCAATACAACATTGTATATCGTGTTGAATGTAGTACACCCATTAAATTAGTTTATATGACCACTGTAGGTGGTTTATTATCTGTGCCCATTTCATCAACAAACATCGATTATATAAGCGATAGTATGGTTGAGATTCATTTTAATTTTGATTCGATTGTAGCATTAAATGAATATCTATTTATTGGTGCTTTGTATCAACTTTATATTCATTGGTTTTAAAAGTATAGTTAAAAATACAGTTTTGTAATTTTAAATGTGTGAAGTAATTCACGTACCACGTTGTGAACAAGCGTATGAAGTATCCATTGCTTCATTTCGTGATGATGCACGCCGGCTGAAAATGATTAAACGTTGCCAGGAAGTTGGTTTATCAGCCAATGTCTATCACTTTACTGAAAACGATCCTCGTATTAACGACGTATCAACCATTTTAGGCAATCCAGATGCATCAAAACACTTTGTCGTTATTTTCAATTGGCTTCGTCTATGTCACGACTTTTACTATCATTCGACAAAGTCGTGGTGTGTCATGATGGAGGACGACATTTACTTGTCCAAAAGTATCATTTACAATATACCCCATGCGATTGCTGCCATGCAGCAACTCAATGTAGATATCATGTTACTAGGTTACTTGATGACATGCACGCCTGATCAGGCTGGATATCAAAAAGTGTCCAGTGACTCACATGGATTTAGTTATTATAGCTATCCAGACGATCTGTGGGGATCTCACTGTTTTGTGATTAGTAAAACACAAGCCAAATACTTTTTAGATAAATATACCAATGAGTATATTGCTACCTTGCAGGGTACTGGAGGAGATTGGATTTTTACTAAGGACGGCCCGCGCGCCATGATGTATCCGCCGCTGGCTGTGGAGGAAGGGTATATTAAGTGTCAGGATCACTGGGGACAAATTAGTTTTCATCGCAACTGTAGTGATTATCAGTATAATAATAGCTATACTAAATAAATAATATAATATATATTATTTATTACACAATTAATATTTGTCGCTCATCAATACTTGTTTGTGTTCTTTGTATACGTTCACGGCATTTTACAAAACATTGACCCATGGCTATGTATATTATATATAATATACCAATTATTAAAATACCGTAACATACTATAGCATATAAAATGAAAACAATAAATTCATATAAAATATAATGATGATATTGTGATATAAAATATTGTATTGGTAAAACAATATAACATAAAAAAGATACGACATCTATGACAAAGATACAAGGATGATTACAAAAATTATTATCATTTGTCTCAATGAAATACCAAATATCATTCATACAATTAACTATCAAGATGGTATTTATACATATGATGGGTATAAGCCACCATGTTTTAAAATCTAATGCTAATACAATAATGCTATATAAATTAACAATAATTAAACTGTTAATCATCATAACACGTTGTAAAACATATTTTTTCACGTCATCTTTTAGATTATTATAAATATTCATTTTGGTTATATAAAATAAAATAATGTCATCATTATTTTATTATAAAATAAATGGAACAAAATAAGATATACAACACAAAATCCAATCGATTTATTACAGTAAACGGCGCGCGATATAAACAACTTATCAAAGATGGATTTTATATTAATAATAATAAATTAAATCCACCATCCACTGTAATTCCTGTTGTTACTGTAACTCATACAGTAACATCAAATAAACAACTATCCGATGTTTTAACACCACAACTATTATCTTATTTACAACCAAAAGAATTATTATCACTATATTTGAGTGATAAAGGGCATCAAACGATATTAAATTCATCAAAAACGATTCAACAATTGAATCAAACATACAGCACTCATGCGACTACGGGTAAGTTTATCGATTGGTACAAAACATATCAAACAACACAAATACCAAATCAGTTACGTTATTTGTATCATTTGGAAAATCATAGTTATATTAATCATGATATGATTAACAAATATAATTTATTTGTTGTATTCGATTGGTTGTATCAAATGCGTAAATCTTTACAATTAAAACCTAAAACATTTGGCTACGCGTGTACTTTATTTTTAATATTTTTAAGTCACAAAGTCGTTGATAAAAAAGATTTATCACTTTATGCTCTCGTTTGTTTACATCACGCATCTCTTGTATTACAAGAAGATAGTGCAGATATGGATGATATGATTGCTGTTACAAATAACAGCTATTATGAAAAACAATTTAGAGATGCTGAATCCATCATCATAACAGTATTAAATGGACAATTAGTAGTACCATCGCCTATTTTATTTGTTGATCAACAAAATAACAATGTTGTCATGTTGACAACATTAACATCAATGATGTTGCCTATATCCATCTATAAACCATCATTAATTGCTGAAACATGTACTTATATGATTACCGGTCAATATAAATTATACAGTATACAAGAAATATCCTATTTGTGTGATATCATCATCAAACATCTAAAACAATTAAGTACATCCTATGCGTTAATAACCATTCAACCGCGCGCGAAAAGTGTATTAAATTTAATCAAATTTACATGCGATAAAACAACAACAGTACCTACCCTTTCAATATCTCCTATAAAATATCAACAAGCATGGCATTTAGGTGATATTGAAAATGATATTGAAAATGATATTGAAAATATAAAAGTACTCGGACAAGGCGTTTATGGTAAAGTGAAACAAATCAAACGTAAAATATGTGGTACTCATTATGCCGTTAAAAAAACATCGTTATTTAACGAAGGTCATGTTGATGCTGCCATATTAGAAATAGGGCTTTTAACATTATTACAATCGCAACCCAACATCATTAGCATTTGTGGATTTAACATGACTAATAAATCCATTAACACGATATTACCACTTATATCTAATCCCTTAAGTAAAGCAAATTTGGATAAAAATGATTTTAATCATTTGTTTAAACAAATCATCGAAGGTGTGAGTCAAATACACGCATTTGATCTCATACACCGAGATTTAAAAATTGAAAATATCATGTATGATGAACATACAAAAACAATTTTCATTATTGATTTTGGTATCAGTGTACCATGTCAATCATTACGTGTTGTAGATAAAACATTCATGGCAAATACAATCAATTATCGCCCACCTGAATGCTTATTATCAGACATCTACCCGTATAATCAACGTATCGATATTTGGGCTATAGGTTGTATTTTTGCTTGGATGATGACTGGTTATTATATGACAACAAGTGATGATAATATAAGTATATTATCTGATATTTTTAATAAATTGGGTACTCCAACGATGGAATCATGGCCTGAATATTATCATTTTGATATATCACGTTCAATACCAAAATTAATAGGTAGAAAAGGTGAATTAAAACAACAATTTGCACCACATGCGGATTTAATTTTATCTTGTTTAACGGTAAATCCAAAACATCGTCCTACTGCAAAACAACTCCTTGAAAAACATTATCATATTTAATATTATAAAACTATAAAGGTTTTAAATCAAATTATCAAATGTATGTTCACACCAAAAGATCAAATAGGTGGCCACAGGATATCGTAAAAATAAAACATGATCCAGAGATTGTATCAGAATCTGAATATGAAGAATCCAAAACAGAATCATCGTTGTCCGTATCCAATGATTATTTTACCAAAATTGTATCTAGTATTGATTCTATTAAAACAGATATTAAAATACCATCATCGATGGTTGATAAAATAGATACCATTTTGGAATTTAGTAAAGCGATTGATGCTGATGTTAAAAATATTTATGAATTATTAGTGATGATGAATAAAAATGAAGAAAGTTTTACGGCGGAACAATTGAAAGACATTATTATTCATGCATTTCCGCAGGTATTACCACAACCGCCATTAATACAACCGATACAACCGATACAACCGATACAATATGATTCTAATCATTCTCTTTTAAATAAAATACGGTTAAAATTAGAATCGTTTGATGATCAATTAAAACAACATGATTCTAGCATGGATGTATTACAACTTAAAATGGAAACTTTACAAAAACAACAATATTATATTTTATTACAAATACAAAAATTGCAATCAACAATAGATTTGTTACATTTTAATCAACAAATTCCTTTACCGCCTGTTGTTCAACCGGAAAAACAGGTACAACCTGTACAAGTTGTACCACCTGTACAAGATGTAGCTGATACGGAAAATGTTTCTGAACTTATATCCGAACCATCTGAATCCGTTAGTGAAGAAGTAAATGTTGAAGAAGTAAAGGTTGAAGTAAAGGTTGAAGAAGTAAAGGTTGAAGAAGTAAAGGTTGAAGAACAAAGTGAACAACGGATGGATACTGATCCTGTTATTGAAGAATTAAAGGATGTTGAAGAACAAGTAATACAACATATTGATGATGATAATCAACATGAGAAGCAAACGATAATACAACCATCATCACCTCATTTTATAAAACTAAATAGTGCACCTGTAAAAAAAATGATTAAACGAAGTAAAAAATAATTAATAAAATATAAATGATGCAAAATAAAAATCAACAACCTACTTTTTTGTTAAAAAATATCAATGCTGAAGCGTTGTATAAACAATATCAAAGTGGTCACTTCAACCGACCTATACCAGAAAAAACCAAGCTGAATCAACAAACTAAAAAATTACAAAATTTAAAAAATATTGCAATTAATCATGATAAAATAAATCAAGTCCAATTTGTTATTACAAATAAAGAATCGGTAGAACATTTTTTAAAAGATGGCGTAGTCAAAGGGGGTCGATGTGAATATTGTCATTTTGATTTTGACAGTGATAGAATAGGATATCCACTTCATTATGATTGTCATCACCATGTTGATGATCATATACACCACATAAAACATTTATTTTGGAATGAAGGATGTTTTTGTAGTTATGAATGTTGCTTAAGTTACGTAAAACATTTTAAAATTAAAAAGGATCATTTGATTCACGATGTTGAAATGATGTTACGTTTAATGTATAAATTAGATTGTAAAACGGATGATGTTTTACAAGAAACAAATGATCCTAAACTATTAACTATACATGGTGGGCCACTTAAAGAAACTGAATGGCGATCTAAAACATCAAAATACATTCGTACATCAAATGTGATTAAAATACCCGCACAAATTGTATATAATAAAGTTTAAAAACATTTAAATAAATTAAAATGAATTATATTAAAACAATTTTGGTTTATGGAGTACCTGTAGTAATTTTAGCAGGTACTGTGTATTGTTGTTTCAATAAAGGTGTTAATATGTATAAAAACTATAAAATTAATAAAATGTGTAATAAAAAAAATATAGCGGTAAAAGATGCAGAAATGTTTAATAATAAATATATTAAAATTGACTATGTTTATTTAAATCAACCCTACACTGTTCGATTACCATATTATATGACTGAAATTTCTACACAAGTTAATGTTTATGCAAAATATGCTGATGATAAATTACTTGACATTACACAACAACCAGGTATTCATTATTATGTTAAATGTGATGATTTAGATGCACAATCGATCGTGAGTTATGATTATGATACGAATGAAGAAAAAGTTTTAGAAATAAATGATAAATAAATACAATTGTATATATTTATTTATATTATTAAAAATGGAAACGTATAAGCAAATACAAAATCCAGATTCAGGAAAATATTATGAAGATGTTTTATTATCACAACAAATTCGTCATCAGGTTGATTTAAACCAAGATGTCTTACGAGAAATTTTATCTCATGCAGATATCCAATCCGTATTCCAATTGTGTCAAGTTAATAAGAATTTATGTCATCAACATGATGATTTGTTTCACCGCATTTATCAACGTTTTTATAAAAAAACAGGTATGGATGTTTTTAAAACGGCTGATATGACATGGTTCCAGTTGCTTAAACTGTGTTACCAGTTGTCTCGATTGATTAGTTTACTACCTTCACTTAAAAAATATACTATGAAAGAATTATATACAATGGTAATATTAAATTTATCTAATCAAAAAATTAAAGTATTGCCGACGGAAATATGTCTGCTGAGTCATTTACAAATATTGGTTTTGAATAGCAACGAACTGAGTGCATTGCCGCCGGAAATCGGTCAGCTGAGTGCTTTACAAGAATTGTATGTGACAAACAACCAATTGAGTGCATTGCCGCCGGAAATCGGTCAGTTAAGTCATTTACAAGAATTGCATTTGCAACACAACCAACTGAGTGCATTGCCGCCTGAAATCGGTAATCTGAGTGCTTTACAACAATTGTCTTTGCAACACAACAAACTGAGTGCATTGCCGCCGGAAATTGGTCAGATGAGTGATTTATATGCATTGTCTTTGTCAAACAACCAACTAAGTTCGTTGCCGCCGGAAATTACTCAGCTGAGTCATTTAGAATACATATATTTGGATAACAACAAATTATCACCAACAATTAAAAATGTGTTAAAACAAAAATTACCAAATATTAATATTAAATTGTAATTGTTGTATCACTTTTGTTATTTGTAACTATTTTATTATTATTACCGTTACTAAACATATAAATATCCAAATCATCCATGTCGTTATAAATACGATTCATTTTGGCAATTAACTCATCGGGTGATATGATTTGTGTTTTCAATTCATTAGTATCGCGTGATAATTTTTTTAACTTGATACTTGCATCTTTTAATAAATAACTACGTTTTTCTAATGCGAATAAAGACAAAAGTGATTTAACCACGGAAATACTAAATCCCAAGAAGATCACGGCAATATGATTACTACCAATCATCAATCCTAAAACACCAATCACTGCACCAGCGATGGTGATAAATATAGATCCAATGATATAACCAATCTTATATAAAGTTGCTTTAAAATCAGCCCACCGTGATTGTGTCACCGTTTCATCATACAAAACAGTAACTAAATGATATAAATCATCAACATCTTCTTTTGCTTCAGTATTTTTAATAATATAGGTGTTACCATGACGTCTTAATGACGCGCGCGACGAATTAATCGTTGATGATTGATTAATACTTTTCAAATTTAATTCTGGTAATGTACTCATAATTTAAATATAAAATGTTATAAAATAAATCATTTTTATGAAACCACATGATCGATTAAGTTTTAGATCTCCCATGCGAAAGAAAAATAATATTATTACAAAACAAAAACAATCGTGTGCACACAATAGAATAAGTTGTCGATCCCCTTTAAATCAGCAAAAAAAACATGAGACAACGTATAAAATTGTTACACAAACACCATCAGGACAAACAGTCAAAGTACCAACGACATCACATTCATTTATCAAATTTACAAATCCAATGCATCGCATCTTGCCTGCAAAAATTGAAAAAGAAACAACATGGATGCCTTATCAAGGCATTGATTATACTTTTGATGAAGCATTGGAAATTTATGAAAATAATCAAACTTATTATTTAGAAAAAATAGAAAAAGAATATGATTTAAATATCATCAATGATATTAAATCATTAGAAACGTGGTTTTTTAATTTTGATACCAAAAAGGATAAACACGGTTATTCCATTTATTTTGATTCTGAATTATTACCATATATGATATAATTTTATAAAATAATCCGAGTTTTTGGTAATTGTCGTTTTATCTCGTTTTTTAATGCCGATGATAAGTTGTTGTTATAAAAATACAGAAATGTTAAATGATTCAATTGACCCATTTCCGGAGGAAACACACTTAGTTGGTTGTTTGACAAATACAATTCTTGTAAAGCCCCCAATTGACCCATTTCCGTCGGCAATGCACTCAATTGGTTGTTTGACAAAGACAAATATTTTAAATCACGCAGTTGACCGATTTCCGGCGGCAATGCACGAAGTTTGTTGTTATCCAAATACAATTCTTGTAAAGCCCCCAATTGACCGATTTCCGACGGCAATGCACTCAGTTGGTTGTTTGACACATCCAATCGTTGTAAAGTGCTCAGCTGCCCGATTTCAGGCGGTAATGCACTCAGTTTGTTGTAAGATAAACACAATCGTTGTAAATGAATCAATTGACCTATTTCCGGCGGCAATGCACTCAATTGGTTGTATGACAAATACAATTCTTGTAAATGACTCAGCTTACCCATTTCTGACGGCAATGCACTCAGTTGGTTGTATGACAAACTCAATTGTTGTAAATGTATCAACTGACCCATTTCCGGAGGCAAGCCTTTAATTTTTGAATTAGATAAATCTAATTGTGTCTTCATATATAATACTTTCATGGTATATTTTTTAAGTGATGGTAATATAAGCAATAAAGACAACAGGTAACACAGTTTAAGCAACTGAAACCACGTCATATCAGTCGTTTTATTTTTAAACACATCCATACCTGTTTGATGATAGACACGTTGATAGATTTGTTTAAACAAATCATCATATTGATAACATAATGTCTTATTAACTTGACATAATTGTAATACGGATTGGATATCTGCATGAGATAAAATTTCACGTAAGACATCTTCGTTTAAATCAACTTGACGATGTTGTACTACCACATGTGGTGTACGTATCTGTTGTGTATCCATTTAAATATTATTAAATAAATAATATTTACAAATAATCTTTTCCATAAAAATACAACAAACAAAATAACAAAATTAAAACTAAAATGACAATAATGACAATGGCTGCCACATTATTTGATGTTGATGTATGATGAATATTATGAATATGTAAATCATCCACGATGGCTTCATTGGTCACTTCTTTATAACTTCCATCCTTATTACTATGGATTAAAGTGACTTTACAAATACCCGCATCTTTGAGCATTTGTATATCATGATGATTAAATGATTTAAATTCGTGTGATTCGATGTATATATAAGCGTGATTTGTATGTTTATCATTTAAACTTTTAAATTCTTGTCCTGTATAATATAATATAGTATCACTACATTCAAAATGATCACCGTTACACCTCAACAAAGATGCTGCACAACGCGGATTACAACCAATAGGCCCTTTAAATACCTCGTGATCTTGATTAAAACAACCTACAAAAAAAGCACCGACAGTGCCTGGTATAGGATTTTTAATATCACCATAAATATGTTGAATATCTTTAATCACAATATCAGTCAATGCTTTTGTATTGTGTAATATCCTGGTGACTTCAGTGGTGCTATCTAACAATTTAGCTTGTTCTTCATTTAACTTGCTAATAGAAAGATGAGCACATTCTCGTAATTTTTTCAATGTATTGATTAAATCTTTTCTGTATAATTTAAATGATCCTTTATCTGTTCGTATAAGATAAATATCATTATCTTTATCAATATTTTGATAAATGGTAACATCATTATCGCTCAAATAATGAACTTTTCCTTTAAATTTAATATTTAAATCATCTTGAAAATTAAATAGATCATGATGTAACATATTTTGTAAATAAAATAAAAATTTATTTTATTTACTCTATTTTTAATAAATGAACAGCTATAATGATGTTGTTGATTATATTATACAACATATTTATGATAAATTTGGTTACAACACACCTATTGATATACGATATGATGATTTTGATGGATTTGTTGAAATTTCTTTTGATCATTATAACTATATGATCTATATTGAAAATGATAAATATAAGTACATACTAAGATTTCGTGAAAAAAATTATAGTATAATAATAGAAGGAGATAATGTGTTTAATATCATTGATTATATATTTGAAAAAAGATTTGGTCCGCCTATGAATGCTATTTAAAAATCAATATTTGTAAATCACTCCTCTTAGACATTTCCTGAGGCAATACACTCAGTTGGTTTCTAGACACATACAATTCTTCTAAATGACGTAACTGACTCATTTCTGGAGGAAATGCACTCAGTGGGTTGTATTGTAAATATAAATGTTGTAAAGCATGTAGCTGGCCGATTTCTGGTGGTAATGCAGTCAGTTGATTGTTAGACAAATCCAAATATTTTAAATGATTCAGCTGGCCGATTTCCGGTGGCAATACACTCAATTTGTTGCTAGATAAATTCAAGGTTTTTAAAGCACGCAGCTGACCGATTTCTGGCGGCAATACACTTAATTTGTTGTGAGACAACGCCAATTTTTTTAAAGCACTCAGCTGGCCTATTTCCTGAGGCAATACACGCAGTTGATTGTCTGATAAAGACAAATATTGTAAATGAATCAATTGACCCATTTCAGGCGGCAAAACTTTAATTTGTTCATCATATAAACTTAATTGTGTTCTCGTATATAATTCTTTCATCGTATCATTTTTGAGTGAAGGTAATAAGATGAGCAATCGAGACAATTGGTAACATAATTTAAGCAACTGAAACCAGGTCATATCATCTGTTTTAAAAACATCCATGTCCGTTTCATGATAGAAACGTTGATAGATTTGTTTAAACAAATAATCATGTTGATGACATAAAGTTTTTTTAACTTGACATAATTGGAATACGGATTGGATATCAGCATGAGATAAAATTTCATATAAGACATCTTCATTCAACTCGGCCATTTTTATATAAATTAAAATAATATTTCAACTCATCAACGTCAACATAAAGCCATCATCTTTAATAAGTAAATCAATAATGTGTAACAATTTTTTACGATTATGTTCAGGTAAATCACACATACTTACAATATCACGTAATATAGGACTATGATTACCAAAGATGGATGACAATATCATCAATGTTGCTGCCAAATAAAATTTTAATAATTTAGGCGATACAACGTCATTTTTGGATAAAAAATAAAGTAAAGCTTTAAATCCGCGTTTTGATCGTTTAATGTAAAGTTGTTTATAATGATGTTTTATAAATAACTCTAATTCATCAATCTTTTCTTTGTTGTATTTTTTGAATACATCATTAAAATGACCAACATGTTGTTTTAATATAATATGATCAGGTGTTTCATGATACAATAATTGTAAAACATCACGTGCTGTTGGACGTAATTCTCGTTTTTCATTTAACAACGACTTAAACAAGTTTCTATACTTTTCATGTTTCACTCTTTTATCTATAACGTTGTAATAGTCTTTATATTTGTCTCTTACTGTTGGTTTGATACGGTAAAAAAGCTCCATCATCATGATACCGAGTGAAAACATATCATGTTTTAAATCATTCACGACATGAATATCACGATAGGTTTGTGCTGTACGCTGTTGTTTAGAATATTTAGCGATACTGACAAATCCACAATCACCTAATACGGCTTTAAGTGGTTTATTAGATATGAGGATATTACCAGGTTTTATGTCGCTGTGTGATAAACCGCGGTCCTGTAATTCAACCAATCCGCATAATACATCATGGATGATTAGTTTCAAACAATCTTGGCAACAGCAACAGTCATCGTCATTCATCCATTTACGTAAACTGTATTTATATAATGTCATCGATAATGCTTTATTTTCAAAATCAATACCAGTCGTGTGCACGATATATTTACAATCGTTTAAATATTTTAACATACCATATTCTTGGATGATATGGGGTAGTTTTAGAAATGTTTTTATAGCTACACCGTGATCTTCAATAACATAGCCATAAGCACCTTTACCCAATGTATTCATTTATTATATAAAGTATAAAATACTTTATATCATATTTGATATTTGATTTAATACATAAGGTAAATACATCGTATAATAATTTACATTTGGTTTATCACACCGTTTGACATATTCAAATTCTAAATCTTTTAATTTGACAAATTTACGTTCAGACAATAGAACAAAAGCTTCGTTTTCATCATCTGCTTTTTCAAATTCATAAACATGATAGATATAATTTGAATCAATCGTGACAAAAACAACAACTGGAGAATTAAAATCTAAACTTCCATAAAATTGAGAACGTTGTGATAAAATATCATCGTATATTATATATTCTCGATTACATAATTCAAAAGGTATATTATAATATGCATATAAATCTGATAAATCACATTGTGGATTTAATTTTGCTTTAAAATAAACATATTCTTCAATTTTATCATAGCATTTACGATAATAATACTTGTTTGTTAATAAAAAGTGTATTAATTCTTTGATGATTAATTTTTTTAATATTTCATCTATCATTTCAGTTGGTAATAAACAGATAAAATCCATTTTTATGATATAAAATAATGATTTAAATCATTATTTTATGTCATAAAATAAAATGTTATTAACACGAAGAAAAATGAATTATAAATTACCTAAACTATATTGTACAAAACTTACACCATTAGATAATAAATTTTTATCCATGTCTATAGATGAAAAATTATCTTCGCTATCACTTAGGATAGATATATTATTATTGGAAGTAAAAGAACAAAAAGAACCAAAAGTAAAACCAAAAGTAGAAACAAATGATATAAATCTTATTCCTGGAATTATGGTTTTGATTAGTATTGTGATAACATTCCTGATAATAGACATAAAAACATGGAATTAACTAATAAAAAAACGTTGAGTTGATAACATATTAATGAATAAGTTTAATAATAATTTAATAAACATAAAATGATGTTTTCTCCTATACCGATCATGGGATTTGTAGTCAACACCTATGACGCACTCAATTATGATATTGATTTTCCATTCGTGGATATCAAATTATTAGATACTGTGAAAAGTAACGAATATCATTACAAAAATATTATGAAAAATGGACATTTAAGTTCAAGCTTAAAAGGTAAAAGTTATCGCTGCCGGTTGAATGGTATTGAAATTAATGCGCATCATTATAACCGATCTCAAATTAAAAAATATACCAATGATGTGCGTAAATTGTTTGATCGTGGTGATGGTTGGATTGAATGTACTTTAAAAGGGATTGATGTATTTAAGCGTTTGTTGGTAGATATCATTGTCCTATTACCGAATGATCGCATTGATTTATACAAATATATTTTGGATAAATCAAATGATGACCCATCACCACCTTTTAACAAATATATTAAAAATTCAAAGTTTAAAAATAGAAATTTAAAGCAAAATGGATATCAAAATTAAAAAATGGTTAAAACAACACCATTTGATTATTAACAATAATCATGTCATGCATACACAAATGTACATCATCTATTACATCGTAATGGTTTTTGTATTTATAAAACATGTAGCAAATTGCAAAAAAAACATAAATATCATCACGTTACATATAACGTCCTTATACGCTACTTTTGCCGAACAAATATTGATATTAAATAAAGTACGGTATCGTAAAATAACAACACCTTATTTAAATTATCAACATTACTATTTATCCAATCTTAAAAAAATGGTTCATTTTAATCCAACATTAGAACAATTTAAAAATGAGGTTATTGATTTTATACCATTATCAAATGATGATTTAGATGCACTCGAAAAACATACACAATTGAAAAACTTGACATTAGCACAAGACAAAGTGCTATTACTGCTACCTGATATCAATGCTTATCATGTTATAAGACAAAAATACATTGATAATGATGATTATGATTATCATGATGATCATCATGATGATCATCATGCTATTATACTTACAGATTACGTTTATCCTCTACAGGCAGGAGATATTATCAATAAATCCTATTTTTCCGAAACACATCAGAAAATCATCCATGATGAAAAGTATATTGTCAATGCTGATTTGCAATTAGAACCATTACGTAAAAAATTAATCGATAAAGATATTGTATCTCTCCCTTTTTATAATTTAAAAACACCGCGCGATAAAATTATATTACATCCTTTTCATTTGCCTGATACACAAGACCCTATTTTGGCTATTATGATTGTTACACAGGCTATTATTGATATGATATATTATAAATAATAAATAAATTGTTTATTTATTATATTAAAAAATGAAATTTTCACTTTGTTGTGCACCAGCCTCTGGTGCTAATTTTATATCACAACTCGTTATATTACAGCATTTGTGTCAAATTCACTATAAACCAGATTTATGTTTGGGAAGTTCTGGTGGTAATTTAGCATTATACATTGCCGCTGCTGCTGATTGGCAATGGGCTGATATCGAACGCATTAGTAAAGAATTAAAATCAAGTTTTTTTGCTATGAAATGGTCTTTTTTGAATCCGATATCTCATTTACTTGGATTTTTTAATGGTACAGCATTTACCGACGGTAAAGGTCTTTCGGACTTTTTAAAAACCTATTTCACTGATGAATCCATTGTGAAATATCAAATTATCACTGGTACTTACAATAAAGATTTACAAAAAATACGCCTATTTGTTAATACATCAAAAGAATCATCATTAATCAAAGATGACTATTTTGATTACGATTTAACACAATCGATGCATCCATGTTATATGGATGGTGATTATGATTTAATAGCAACCGCAGGTCTTGCTTCAGCCAGCATACCAGGTTTAGTACCGCCAAAATTGATTGATGGTCATTATTATTCTGATGGTGCATCCTCAATCAATAGTCCGATGACGATTCTTCATAGTGCCATGTTGAAAGCATTAACACGTGATGATGAATTGCATATCACTTATGTGAATTGTAAAGATTTATCACACGCAAAGATATTACCAAATCACAATTTATTTGATACATGGAAACAAGCAGTCAATGATTTGATCAAATCACAAACATTGATTGATCGATTGGCTGCGTTTCAATTATTACAAAATCAAGGGGGATCAAGCGATACTAAAAAAATGTCATTTCCATGCAATCATGAAAATTTGTTAATGATAAAGCAATTGGAAAATAAATATAAATATACATTGTTGGAAATTTATCCAACACAATCTGCGGATATTGATATTACCAATTTTACATCAGAAGATATTGAAAGGAATATGAAAATGCTCTATGAGTCATGTCATTGTCATTTTTGGTGGATTGATTAATTTTTTTTTTTAATCTTTAATAAATAATGTCAATTTCTTCGGATGATGTATTATTTGTACCTATTCCTGGTCCAAGAGGGCCTACTGGATCTATTGGACCTACTGGACCTCAAGGTATTCCTGGCTCTGCAACAGCTGGAATCACTGGTCAACAAGGACCAACAGGACCAACTGGTCAACAAGGTAATCAGGGTAATCAAGGTATTCAAGGAATACCTGGACCAACAGGACCAACTGGTCAACAAGGTAATCAGGGTAATCAAGGTATTCAAGGAATACCTGGACCAACAGGACCAACTGGTCAACAAGGTAATCAGGGTATTCAAGGTATTCAAGGAATACCTGGTCAAACAGGGCCAACTGGTCAACAAGGTAATCAGGGTATTCAAGGTATTCAAGGAATACCTGGTCCAACAGGGCCAATAGGTCCAACTGGTGATGTGAGTGCAGCATGGTTATTATTAGGTAATGCTGGAACAATAGCGACCAATTTTGTTGGTACAACAGATGCTACCAATTTGAATATCTCAGCAGGTGGTAATTTAGTTGGTGTTGGTACATATCAATTAACAACATACGGTTCATTATATCCAAGAGGACCAAATACGTTATTTGGATTTGAATCTGCACAATCGGTTACTACTGGTATCAATGATAACGCTTTGGGTTATCAAGCATTAAGGGCTGTTACGGATGGAAATGATAATGTCGCTATTGGTACGCAAGCATTATTAGTATGTACCGTAGGTGATGAAAATGTGGCTGTTGGTAATTTAGCTGGTTCCACAATTACTTCTGGTTCTGACAATGTTAGTATAGGCTACAGAACTGGCGGTTCGGTAAATACCATGGATGGCGATTTTAATGTGTCAGTAGGATCTTTAGCTGGTCAAAATTTACAATCGGGTGTTGGTAATGTAGCCGTTGGTGCATCTGCTTTAATTAATTGTAGTAATGGTAATCAAAATATTGGTATCGGATCAAGTGCTGGATCAAGTTTAACAACAGGTGGCGCTAATGTGTTTATTGGAAATGCAGCAGGAAGTAATTATACATCAGGTATTAATAATCAAATTTGTATTTCTAATCCTGGATTTAACCCATCACAAGCAAATGGTTCCATTGTGATTGGTCAAACTGGGACTCATGTGAAATGTTATTTTCCAGGATCCGTTTTTGGTAAAACGACAGATTTAGCAAATGCGATTACTGTATTAGTATCTGGTGAAGGTCAATTGGGTACGGTTAATTCTGCCTTAAAATACAAAACAAATGTCAAAGATATGGGAGATGAATCTAATTTTTTACATCAATTAAGACCAGTTGTGTTTAATCATATTAAAAATGGTGAATTTGATTATGGTTTTATTGCCGATGAAGTTGTCAACATTAGACCCGATATTGTTGTTAAAGTAAACGACGAAATTGAAACAATACAATATCATAAATTCACACCCGTTTTATGTAACGAAGTAATCAAGTTAAAACGAGAAATTGACTTGTTAAAACAAGAAATTGAATTGTTAAAACAAGCAAAATAAAATAATTTGATTTACAAATTATTTTTGTTTAAAAATATTTTTCATACTGTTCCATAACTAATTGTGCTAACTTTTCATGTTTAAACTTTTTAGCCATATCAATATACGTCCATTTCCATTCTTGATATTCCGGATACAATATGTGTGGACAATAATGGATGGATGTAGATAATAAGCGCGATAAATCCAATTCGTTTTTAATCACTCTTGTTTCTGTATCATTTTCTGTCAATTTTCTAACAATGGTAGTATCATTTTGATAAACATTGACTTTATCATAATCAATTGCATAAACACCATGAGCATGACCATGTCTTGCCAAAACATATTCTATATCATAGGCGTCAATTTTCATGGCGTAATGAAACAGCGCCATCATACTTGCAATAGAACGATTGATCATCGATACATCTTGATTGTTAAATCCAAATGATTTCAAGGTATCAATGCCTACATATTGTCCAGATGATAATATCATATTAGCATCGCGTGGATAATTAAAACTTAATTGAATGATATGGTTATATAATGGTTTTAATTGATCCATATAATACATACAACATGATGGATTTTGACTGTTGGGTAAATATTTAAATCCATATACTTGAGGTACAAATACATAGTCAACTAAGTTTTTATCAATGTGGTTTTTAAATTTTTCAAATTGATCATGTACATATTCGTGCATCGCATATTCTCCACTTTTGATATCGTGACAATGTTTTAAATTAAATAGTTTAACTGCAATAGTTGGACTTATCAATGAACCATAGACAACACCATGTGTTCCTTCACCTAACAACAAGTTATAATCGACAATATCGTCACCACCACAAAACTTCATTTTAATACATAATTTATTTGATTATAATCAATTATAATTCAACAAGTCCATCATAATATAAATGATATAAAAATGCATCGAGTTGGTTTTTGTTTGCATAAAATTCATCACGATTAAATCGTAAATATGTAAAATAGGTTTTAAATGTGATGCGATATAAATCAGTATTCAATGTTTCAAAATAAATTTCGTAAACATAATTGGCGTTATGAGCATCAGCTGGATGCTCATCCCATTCCCCCATATCAATTTCAAACGGTTCTTGTTTAATACCAATGTTTTTAATGATATGATGATATATAGAAAAATAAATATCATCCTGACTGGGACTGATATAAACATCATCATCCATCAAGTCATCTAAAAATGCTTCTACGTCCTTCCTGGCGTTATCCCTTTTTTGTTTTAAAAATATATTTGTATCACATATTGTTTTTATATGTTTACTTGTTTGACAAATATGTTGAAAATCATCCAGAGGTAAATTTAACAAAATGTGTTGATAAACATCATCCATTTTAATATTAATAAAAATGATTAAAATAACTTTAATTTACTAAGAAAATGGAATATGTGAATATCAATGACACATTTAATCCAAAAGATAGTCCAAGAACATTAACCGATGATGAAATCAATTTAATCGTAGATATATTACCACCAGCTTATTCAGCAGATCCATATGAAGCTGAATTAATCCGCGCGGCGTTACAGCAGAATATGAAAACTATTTTAAAAAGTAAAAAATTATGTCCAAGCGCGATTCCGAATTTAGCCAACGACATTGTTAAACAATATAATGCATCACGATTGGATGCAGGAACTGATGTAGGTTCACATTTAGCGGAAAGTAGCAGCCATGGTCAAACACAAAGTACGCTTAATACTTTTCATATCATTGGTGTGAGTCGTTCAAAAAGTTCCGGTATAACAGGTCTTGAATATTTGTTATATTGTAATAAAAATCGAGAAAATGAAATTTGTACAATCCACTTTAAAGATAAAACATTAACTTACGAACAAGTATTAGAAACAAAAAAAGACATTGTTGGATGTGTGATGACTGATTTTATTCAAGATTTTTCCTTTGTCAAACGTGGTGATCAATATGTTAAAGATTATATCATTGATACATATGAAAATTTAAATAAATATTGGTGGCATAATGATTATTATATTACAAATGTGATTAAATCCATCATTCCGCCAGACAATGCCTATGTGTTACGAATTAAATTTAATTTATCGGAAATGTATCGATATAAAGTAACCTTGAAGGATTTGGTTGATGCTTTGAAACGCGAACGCGATACGCCGATTCATGTATTATACGGACCCATGTCAGATGCCATCATGGATATTTATATTTGTGCTGATTATAAAAAAAAGAAAAATGGTGATCAGGAATTAAAGGCTGTAGAATGTGATGATGTAAATGATAAATTTAATTTTAGCGCTGATTATTATCAAACGATTTTTATCCCCTCTTTATCCACATTAAGAATTAAAGGTATTGCTGGTATTACCAATTTAATACCAATCATAACACCAGTCGTCAGTGTTATTACAAAAGATGATGATGTGATATGGTATTATAATAATAATTCATATAACATCAATGATGCTATTCTAAAATTATTTGATTTGGTGGGTATTAAAGTGATTGATCGTAGTGATGATGATATTTTATTGATGATGCCACATTACGATCAAGTCGATGTTTATTTCAAAAACAAAGATGATTATTTACAAACATCTCCCATCGCGTTCATAGACAAGGTTATTAAAATGGATAAACTAAAAAATCCCAATGTGAAACAAACTAATTTGTTAAACATTTATTCACAGATTGAAAAGTTAAATATGACAAAATGTCATCATGTCCTTTTTAATGTTAAAAAGATGAAATTAACAGGTATTGATCATCACATGATCAATAAACTATTTACATTAGCAAATATACATGTCATTAAACAACGATCTGAGATGGCGTGGTTAATCACAGTACCACATATCACAAGCTCTCCACGTGAATATATATTACAATTATTAAAATCACCTAGTACTGAATTGCAGAAAGCATCAGAAGTCATTCATGCGGAAGTGTCGGGAACAAATTTGAGAGGATTAATGTCATTGAAATTTCTTGATCATAGGAGAACGACAAGCAACAACATACACATTTTATGTAACGTGTTAGGCGCGCGGGCGGCTAAAACGTATCATACACGCGATTTGTATCAAATGTTTTTACAATTTAATTTACATCCGCAGCATGCCATTTTAGCAACAGATGTTTTTTATAGCAAAGGGTTTCCAGTTGGCGCTATTAAATTAAGTAATAATAAACAATTGGGACCAATTGATAAAGCAACGGTGTCCAAAGCGGTTGATGTATTCAAAGGTGCTGCGTTACAAGGTGCGAGTTATAATATTTCTGGTGTTAGTACTCATATTGCTTTTGGTATCGCACCTAGAGTAGGTACAGGATATATGGATATAGGTTATCAAATTGAAGGAAGTAAAAATATTGCGGTCAATCAAGACGTGTTAAATCAGTTTAAACATGAACAAGCATACATCAATCAATTTGCACCAATACAAACATCGGATAGTAATGCTGATTTAAATCAAGTTTTGGAAAATAAAGATGTTATACCAGCAAAGGTTTTTTCGACTTTTTCGAAAAAACCTGCTGCACCACGCGGTCGAAAAGTGATTCAAAAACCGACGATATCAACGACTAGTGCTATTATCACAAGTACCACTACGCCTACTACCACGACTACAACGACTACGACAACAACCACAAAACCACTTGTTCCAGTTTCAAAATATCAAAGACGTAAATAAATAGTTAACATAAAATATAATTTAATAAATTAAATTGTATTTAAATGGAATTATGGAAACTAAAACCGATTGTGGGTGAGATTCGCGATTGTTCAGCCGTCATCTTATATGAATTGTACGATAAAAATCAACAGGTTTATTTTTTAATTAATGATGATGATAAAAAACATGCCGTCAAAAGTACAATGATGGGTCCCACCAAAATTACTTTAAAATTTAAACAGGAAGACGATTATCATTTATATTGGTACCTTAATAACCAATTATCATTACATCACCATATTCATGTTTTTAACAAAGTAGATAAAATGATTGTGGTGAGTTGTGATCATTTGGAAAACGATCAAAAACATTCTTTATGGCAAGATATTAATTATCATGTTTTAAAACAAAATGTAGCCATTGTTCATCTTGGTGATCAAGCTTATCAAGATACTCAATTTAAGACATGTGTTAAGTTGGAAAAAAAATATAAATCCTATGATAATATGAAAGATAAATTGAAATTAATGTATTACCAGTTGTATGCCAATCGGTATTGTGATACGTGGAGGCCACATAGTCATGTTTTATCCAACACGCGCAACTATTATTTATGGGATGATCACGAAATTGTGAATGACGTCATCTATGATCAAAATAACGATATACATGTGATGGCAGCACAAGCCTATAAAGATTATCAAATGTCTTTTTTAATTGATGAAAATCAAATCATTATAAATGATTATTGTTGGTATACGTACATTAATCACGATGTCATCATGGTGGCTATTGAACGTACATCGCAATCCATTGCGATAAGTAATGTTATTAATATTATTAATAACTTATTTAATCACGATGATTTAAAAACATTGATATTGTGTTTTTCAAGTGCACCGATACCACCACCGCATCATTTTCATGGATTTGTATATAAAACAATACAAGGTACTGGTAAATTTTGGAATAAACATGATTTAACCATATTATTAAATTGTTTATTTAAGTATGTTGATGATAAAAAACACGTGATTCTATTGGGTGGTGATGTTCATTTCGGCGTACACGGTTATTATGTTAATCACATAAATCATATCATACCTGTTATTATTGCATCACCTATTACAAATTCTCCTGCTACTGATCGAAAATTGGCAGCTAGAGGAATGATTGGTCAATTTGACATTGATTCAGATATTCAATTTATTGGTGTTAAAGCAAAAGCAAAAAGATGTTATGGTGTTATTGATTTTAATGATGGTTTGTTGGGAAAAACGGATGTGATGTATTAATATATAAAATAAATTGATACATACAATTTATTTTATTCATAAAATGGATCAATTGTTAACACAAATTGAAAAATTAGAAGATGAAAAATTGAAAAAACAATACGAGTTACAAAAGATTGAACGTGATATTCAATTGACGATGACTGCATTACAACGTGTATGTCCCCATTATAAAATAGATGTCACCCATTATTATGATGGACACAAGTATGGGTCTTATAAACAATGTCATAGATGTAAAATAATGATTTGATTTATTTTGTACAAAATAATAAAATGTATGGAGCGACAGGACCGATAGGCGCGACAGGACCGAGAGGATCTACAGATAATAAGTCAAGTAAAAATATCATCCTGTTTAAAATTTATCAAAATTGTAATTTTGATATTGAATGTTATAAGTGTTATAATGTACCGTTAAAAAATATATTTACATATATTTATGAACCAGATATAAAATATAATAATGCTGTTAAAAATCAAGTAACACAAAATTTAACAAAAATGAAAATAGAATATGATGAATCGTGGTTTTATGGGTGGTTTGAATTTTTCAAATTCATCAAAGATGATTGCGTATCAACAGATATTTTTAGACATCATATTTTATGTTATTATGTACCATTACGTATAGCATTTAATTTATATACGATGTGATTTATAAAAATCTAATATCAAAAATATTATCAATATATAAAATGTCTTGTTCTGAAAAAACTAAAAAAGGTGAAAAATGTAATCGTGCTTGTCAAGGTCGATCTAAATATTGTTGGCAACATAAGAAAAAAAAACCTACCAAAAGACCTTTACCAAAAAAGAAAGAACAACAAAAGAGTAAATTATATAATCCAAAACAGGCTAAATTTTGCAGATGTCTTGCTTCTGTCAAAGCAAAACAATCCGGAGTTAATCCTTGGGCTGTATGTTCATCTACTGTGGGGCGAACTTCAATTCATTGTAAACAATACGGAGTATAAAAAATATTATATTTCAAACAATTATTGTTTGAAAAATAAATATTTATTGATTTTTAGGAAATAATTTATTGATAATTTCTAATTTATAATTTTCTAAATTATTTAAATTAATTTTTTTAAGCGTAATTTGACCTCCGTTTGAAACATTTAAATTTTTTATAATTACAATATTTTTTAAATCTGTTACTTTTGTTATATTTAATATAAATTCTTTTGTTATCATATCAGAAGATATTCTATTTTCTTTTGTTGTTTGTTTAGAAAAATTTATATCATTTAATTTTGCATTTTCGCCATATATTTTTGGATAAATTTCATTAGCTTTTAATGCAGCTTCTTCTTCAGTTTCAAAAGATCCATAATAAATATTATTGATATTAACTTGATAATTACTTCCATTAAATGTTACACCTTTATATTTGTCAATACACGTGGTTAATTTATTTTTATTATGAGCTTGTAATGATCGATCAGCTAATCGCAAATTTGTTAACCTAATATCAAAAATATTATCAGATTTAATATGATCAATCGTCATTTTATCAGGTATTGGGCCAACATATTTTTCATAAATATATTTATGTAAATAAACAGATTTACCATCGACCCAACCTGATGGATATGATATTGATCCATCTTTATCTATAGTTGAATTCCAACCAATATGACTTTCATTTATCCAAACGTTGTCATCGACTTCACAATCAATACCACAATTCATTTTTATAATTGCGATCCCTTTTTCATTTCTAATAATATCTGTTAATCTTTCTTGGTTTTTTGTATTAAGTATATTATCATATTCTTTAAGAAATTTATCTTTTAAAATAATAGCTTCCCCTAAAGTTTTGACATTTTTTGTTGTTCTTTTACCATATTTATTAATTTGAACAACATACTGACCTCTTTTATTTATTGAAATATTTTTAGGTAAATCTCTAATTTTTTTTTGATATTTTTCAGGTATGCCATTTTTTCTGATATCTTCTATTTCTTCTTTGGTTAATAAATTATTTGTTTGAGGTTCGAATTCTTTATAATAATCAATTACGTGTATATCATACATTTTAGCAGCATCAATTTCATTTTTAAATATCCCTAAATGTATATTTTTTCCATTTTTATTAATTTGTGCACTCCATTGTCCTTTTATCTTATCAGACCGTACTCCAATAAATTTACTTGTACAATTTTCTTTTTTAGCATGATTTTGAGAATTAAAGCCATTTGTTGCAAAATGTAAATTTTTTTCCCTGTTATCTAGTTTATTTAAATTTTTGTGATCTATAACATATCCATTATCAGCTTTTTTACCAACAACAAGTTCTGCCATTGAAACTTTTAAATTAGACATAGCGTACCCTTGAGTATTTTTCCAAAAACTATATTGTGATAGCACTTTTACTTTTTTTAAATCTACTATTGCATAAGCAATACATTCATTTTTTTTATTAATTATTGGTATCTCTGCCCATTCCATTTTAAAAATAATTGGATATTTTTATATATTTCATGCAATTTAATGTCGTTATTAATATCGTCCATTTAAATGTGAAAATGAATGTAAAAAAAATTTTCAAATAATAAAAACAATTTTATTTAAGATTTATTTTCATCTGTAATCATTAAGCCAATTAATCCACCAATTAATCCAAATACAATGAACGATTCACCTAATGATGGTGGTAATGGTGGTAATACGACAGCATCAATCGATTCAATGTCATATTGTAAATGAACATAATGATGTAATAGTGCACCAATGGCGCAACCAACAAACACACCTTGACTACCATATTTTAAATAATCCATTTACAATATAATTTATATAAAATAAAACACTTTTATATAATAAATGACGTTTGATCCTAGATTATGTTATCAAAATAACTCGCTATGGTGTTGTTGCGGATATCATCTATTTGAAGATGTCAACATTTTACCATCTTTACCAATAGCTATCATTGGTCTTTTAACACATTTATATTTAATTTGTTATTTGTTTTATTTTATTATTATAAATTGCATTTATTGTAATAAAAATGAACAAGAAGGAAAAATTAACACTTAAAATGAAACTCAACATTATGCCTAAAATTGATCAATCATGGTCAATCGTTGATATTGCAAAAAAAGCACCACCAGATAGTTGGAAAGATGTTTTTGAATCCGTATTACCAGAACTTGAACATATTCATCAATTGTTAGATGTTAAAAAGACATTTGGTTTATATTATCCACTAAAGTGTGATTTATTTAACGCTTTTGTATTTTGTCATCTGAATGATGTGAAAGTGATATTAATGGGGTATGAACCGTTTAATAAAGTTGTACAATTACAAAATACAACTTTACCACGCGATATCGGCATGTCTTATTGTGTTCGATATGATGATCGTCCAATACCACCAATGTTAAACCAACTTTATCAAGATTTAAAAGTAGCCATTCATTTTAAAATACCAGATCATGGTTATTTGATTAAATGGGCACAACAAGGTGTTTTATTGTTGAACCAATGCCTCACAGTCAGTCCTACAAAATCACACGCTGAATTTGAATTATGGTATGGATTTTTAAACAAAATATTCAAAGCGATTAGTCAGCATAATCCAAAAACGATTGTTGTTTTGCGCGGACGCAAAGTACAATGTGTTAAAAAACTATTACCTGATAATTTTGTTATTCTGGAATCCATGTTATTACCTGATGACGATGTTCATTATTTAAAACAAATTAATGAATTACTTATTAAACAAAACAAGACTCCGATTGATTGGCATATTTAACATTATTTTTGATTAAAAACATGGCAATAAATGCTAAAATTAAAATAATAATAAACATGATTAAGTTTAATTCACCAGTAATGGATGATGATATCGTTGTAAATATAATAATTAATAATATGATTAAGATTAGTAATATGAATCCCAAATTTATATTCATTTATTTATGAATATAAATTATTATGAATAAATCATAATATTTGGTAATTGTAGTTCTAACTTGTTTATCAATGTCGGTGATAAATTGTTGTATTGCAAATACAATGTTTGTAATTCACGCAGCTGACCTATTTCCGGCGGCAATGCACTCAGTTTGTTGAAAGACAAAGACAATTCTTCTAAAGCACGCAGATGACCGATTGCTGGCGGCAATGCATTCAGTTGGTTGTGAGACAAATCCAATAGATATAAATCGCTCAGCTGACCGATTTCAGGAGGCAGTGCACTAAGTTGATTGTTTGACAAATCCAAGTATTGTAAAGCACCCAATTGACCTATTTCCGGCGGCAATGCATTCAGTTGGTTGTTTGACAAATACAATTGTTCTAAATGACTCAGCTGACCGATTTCCGTCGGCAATGCACTCAGTTGGTTGTATGACAAATTCAAGTATTGTAAATGTATCAGCTGGCCCATTTCCGGCGGCAATACACTCAGTTGGTTGTTTGACAAATACAATACTTGTAAATGATTCAGCTGACCGATTTCCGGCGGCAATTCACTCAGTTGGTTGTTTGACAAATACAATACTTGTAAATGATTTAGCTGGCCGATTTCAGGCGGCAATTCACTCAGTTGGTTGTATGACAATTTCAATTGTTGTAAATCACCCAATTGACCTATTTCCGGCGGCAATTCACTCAGTTGGTTGTATGACAAATCCAATTGTTGTAAATCACTCAGCTGGCCTATTTCAGGAGGCAATGCACTCAATTTGTTGTATGATAAATATAAATATTGTAAATGACTCAGCTGACCAATTTCCGGCGGCAATACTTTGATATTTTTATCATATAAATCTAATTCTGTTATCGTATATAATGCTTTCATCGTATAGTATTTGAGTGAAAGTAAACTAATCAATTGAGACAACTGGTAACACAGTTTAAGCAACTGGAACCACGTCATATTACCTGTTTTATTTTTAAACACATCCATACCTGTTTGATGATAGTGACGTTGATAAATTTGTTTAAACAAATCATCATGTTGATGACATAACGTCTTATTGACTTGACATAATTGGAATACGGATTGGATATCTGCATGAGATAAAATTTCACGTAAGACATCTTCGTTTAAATCATATTTTGTCAATAACTTATTATAAGTTGGACCATCAATATAAATATATTTTCCGGAATCCGTTTCCATTTAAATAAATAGCAATATGTGGACGACGATGATACATGTTAAAATACATAATACTTTCGGTTAATTGATCAATCATATCAAATGATTGTGTTTTGATTAAATAATTTAAAATGGTCAATGTTTCAATGACATTACATATAACAGCAATCGTATCGATTAATTTATAATGTGGTTTTTGTTGATGTCGTCGGGCGTAATGAACGATGGACTTTATTTTTGATGTAGCATAATCACATTTAATAAATTCGATAAACCAATCATGACATGATGTTGGTTGATGATATAATATAAGTTTATCATATTTAAACTTATTTAACCAAAAATAGGCTGTTTGACATATGCGATGGGTAAAACGATTGACTTGCATGAGTTGTGATAATGTTTTAATTGGACACACGATTAATAGTTGATAGACTATATCATCAATCATTTATTATATAAAATGAATTATCATTTTATATTTTGTAATACTTTTATGATTGTAGGATATACATGTCTTTGTTTTATATCACCAAAAATAACTTCTTGTTTATACCAAATATTAGCATCATTTTTTACCAAAAAATGTATTAAATCTATCATTTGTTGATGTGATATATTGACAATATAATGAACTTGTTGATTAAGTTTGTTTGTAAAAAGTAATTTAATGAAATATTGATTATCTATACACATCATGATTAATTGTACTTCTTCTTTTTGATCATATAAGTTTTTATGATCAATCATATTATTTACATCGGCATGACGAATAAAATCATATAGTTGTTTTAAATTATATATTGATTTTAATTCTGGATAGTACCACAATCGAAAATCAATATGTAATTGCTGCAACAATGTTAACACGACATTGACATAATTTGTTTTGTCACGTTTATATTGATCATATAAATAATTAGCATATTCATCTATACCCCAATAATACAATTTATTTTTCCAAAAAGAAGAATGTGAACAAATTCTTTGTGTTTGTTTATTCATACGACATATATTTTTCATATCATTTGGATTTGTATTTAGCAAAATTTCGTATAACATATCATCGTTAACTGACAACATTTTATAATAATAAATATTTATTATAATATATATAATAGATTATAATAAATATTAAATGCGGGCAGGTATTATGATTATGGATATCGATAAAGATATCATCATGTTATTTCAACAAGGTAATATATGTTCTGATGCAGGAGGTCAGGCTGATCAAGTGGATAAAGATACCGCTGAAACGGCATCAAGAGAATGTCGGGAAGAAAGTGCAAATTTACTATATTTCTCACCAGAAACACTTCGTCAGTGTCCGACATGGATTGATAAATCCAAAAAAAAATGGTCATGTTATTATTTTGTTGATATTGATATATTAGGTATTGATTTATCGTTGTTTTATACAAACCGAAAAATACTTCAAAAATTAAAAGCCCCACAACAATGGAAAGAAAAACAACATATACGATTATTTAATTTATCAACACTAGACGATAATCACAATTGTAAAATTGCTCATAAAATAAAATCAATAGTACAAATGATTGATCATATTCAAATACCTTATATTGATATGATGGATAGTGGAGTAAATAAATATGCTAATGAATCATTTTTACAAAACACCTATACTTATACATTTTAAATAATTACAATGCTAAATAAGTCGCTTTACTAACCTTATGTACATTTAAATCATCGGTTAATTTATACCCATCACCAATTTCACAATAGATAGGAATACAATGTCGTTCCATTTTAGATTGAATACAAATATTATCAGATGATAAAACAAGTGGCGTTATAGAAGACGATATCGAAGACGATATCGAAAACGATTTAGGTTTAATCATGGTGATTCCTAAAATTTTATCTTTATTGGCTTTATTGATTATTTTGATTTCCGGTTTAGCTAATTCTTTCCGGCAACAATAACGCGTTACATTTAACATGTTAAAATGATCATGTTCATCATCATTTATGTTTTTTAATTGCCTATAAACGTCATATAAATGAGCAATTGGTTTATTACATTCTATACAACAAATATTGGGTAATTCGTAAGTTTTTATTGTATCTTCCATTTTTGTTGTTATAATATGATTATTGAATCATTTTTTTAACAACTGCTTAAAAATACATTTAAATAATTAAATGTATTGTTGTTATTGTAATAAAGAAATTACAACATATATCATTGATAATTATTGTGATACCACGTGTAAATACAGAGATGAGAAAATTAAAGTTTATAATGATATAAAAAATATATTAGAGTCGTTTAATGATACGATTGTGAATATTTATAATGTACTACGTTATCCACGGTCGTTATAATTTACTACATAATTTCAATTGTCCACGAAATTCATTAATATGACTATAATTTTTATTTTTCATCAATTGCATCAATTCATGATTGATTTGTTCAAAACAACTCACACCCTGTTTAATCAAATGTGAACCAATTTGAACACACGTCGCTCCGCATAAAATATAATCAAAAACATCTTGACCATGGTAAACCCCACCACATCCAATGATATCCACGTTTGATCCTAATCGGATATAAAACTGATACACATTGGCCAATGACAATGGTTTAAACGACATACCACCTAATCCGTTGTTTGGATATATCCTCGTTGATTCATGTTGGGAATCAATCAACAAACAATTTGGTATAGTGTTACAACATGTAATAAAATCAATCTCATATTTAAGCAGCCATTCGCTGATTGTGTCAAAATCGTACTGGTGATATAACGGTGGTAATTTAATACCAACTGTTTTATCACAGGCATATTCATGGATGGCTTTGAAGTAAATTTCATAATCATGAATGTCTATGGTTGTTACATTAGGACATGATAAATTCACTTCGATCGTATCGGATGATGTATTAAGTAAAAGTAATTTTAAATTATCCACTGATTGTGGATAAATGGATTGTATATATAATTTATTTTCATTTTTATAAACAAATTGATTGTAATAAGACAAACCGAAATTTGATAATCCAACATTGTTGATACAGTATTGATCATCAATATAAAGACGGGGATGATCATTTCCTTGTTGCCAATTCAACGTTGCTGATTTAGAAACAATGGCACTACATGCCTCTGATTGATACAAATCGTCAATTTGTTCTTTGGTTGTACTGTAACAACCTGATGCGTTTAATAAACATGTTTTTAATGTGTGGTGGCAGAATGTTGTCATTTATTGGTTAATGATTTAAAATTAAATCATTTTAAAAAATTCTTTTTTGTATACTATGTATATTGGGTATAGGTTTTGCTGATTTTTGTATGTATTTATAATAATACCTATACGGATCATCCTCACTAAAATCTTTACTATTACCATTGAACATTTTTCGTTCAATCATCATGTACATATTATCGTGATCATCTACAGCATACGGATAAGGTACAGCGCTATTTCCCACCTCGCTAATGTAATACACAATGGGGTGTAATGCAGTAAATGAATAAATCTCAGTACCAATATAGATGTAATTCAATCCTTTGGTTTGTAACAAAATGCTATTGCCATGCCATTTGGAGCCGTATCCACCACTTAATTCAGTCATTTTTGTTTTTGGACTAACACCTACAAACACTTTTAACGCATTAAAAGTTAGGAATGGATTTTCTTCATTGTATTTATAAATTTCAACCATTGGAAATTGGACATTGACCTGAAATGCTATACCACCATTTTCAATAATGTTGTATCGACCATTTTTATCAATCGGTTTAAATTTTGGTAACATGGACAACAAGGATTGATGATGAGCAAGTGGCGATTTACGTCTTTTTGTATTAATACGCTTTGGTGATTTTTCGCGTGTCTTTTTGTGTTGAAAACAATGTTTATCATTAGCATTACATTGATGCTTGCAGCGTAAACCATTTTTATTTTTACCTTTACATTGTACCATTATTATTTACTATAATATTATTAATATTTTATTAAAATCATATTTAAATGGAATCGTATTCACAAGTTGATTTAAACGAAGATGTCTTACGTGAAATTTTATCTCATACTGATATCCAATCCGTATTCAAATTGTGTCAAGTCAATAAAACTTTATGTTATCAACATGATGATTTATTTCTACAGATTTATGACCGTTTATATCATGAAACTGGCATGTCTGTATTTAAAAATAAAACGTGGTTCCAGTTGCTTAAACTGTGTTATCAGTTGTCTCGCTTGATCCTCTTATTACCTTCACTTAAAAACTATACTATGAAAGCATTATATACGATGATAGAATTAAATTTATCTTATCGAAAAATTAAAGTATTGCCGCCTGAAATCGGTAAGTTACATGCTTTACAAATATTGAATTTGTCTCGCAACCAACTGAGTGAGTTACCGCCGGAATTTGGACGGTTTCATACTTTAAAAGAATTGTATTTGTCTTACAACCAACTAAGTTTGTTTCCACCGGAAATCAGTCAGCTGAGTCATTTACAAGTATTGTATTTGACTAATAACAAACTGAGTGTAGTGCCGCCGGAAATCGGTAATCTGAGCGCTTTACAATACTTGAATTTGTCTTACAACCAACTGAGTATATTGCCGCCGGAAATCGGTCATCTGAGTCATTTACAAGACTTGGATTTGTCTAACAACCAACTGAGTGCATTGCCGCCGGAAATCGGTCAGTTGAGTGATTTACAATCATTGTTTTTGAATCACAATCAACTGAGTGCATTGCCACCGGAAATAGGTCAGCTGCGTGATTTACACTATTTGGAGTTGTCTAAAAACAACTTATCATCAAAAATTAAAAATGAGTTAAAACGACAATTACCAAATACGAAAATTTATTTATAACTAATAAATATTTTAATTTATGAATTAAAATATGTTAAGAAGAGAAGTCATTGAAGAATCACAATACGCATTACCTCAAGAAGCTAAAATTGAATCAAATGAATTGATTGAACAATTCAAACAAGAATTTCCTCTACGTTATCAACAAAAATTATTATCCATTTTAAATGCTATCTTTTCACATAAGCGTCTTAAAGACGCTGATAAACAAATGTTATATCATGATATTGTAAATCATATCAACATTTACTATTACATGAATAAAGATGTATTCATTAAAATACTTGATGTCATTAACCAACCTACAATTGTTAACGATATTAACAATGCAACGACGATATCTGAATTACCTCAATCTTTAAAACCAACCACCATTCCCGAATCCATGAGTAAAAATGTAAAACAAGTTTATTTTTTACAGTATCGTGATCTTTTGGTGCGTTATATTGATTATATATTAAATGTTTTTAAAACATCATAAGCTTTTGATGCTGTATAACGTGTTTGATAATTTTTATCAATTAAATGTTTCATCAATGCATTGACTGCATTATTTTGTATTTGATTAAAATGGACAATTGGCACATATGTGCCAATTTTATCATAAGGTAAATGACCATGTGTTATCATTGTATATATGGTAACACCAGCGGCGTATACATCACTTGCTTTGTAAATGGATAGGTTTTTTACAACTTGTTTATTCCAAATTTCAGGCGCGGCGAATGCTGGTGTTAATGCATTAATATATTGACACTTATCCAACTGACATGATAACCCAAAATCAATGAGTTTGTATCCGTCTTTCGTCACCATGATATTGTTTGGTTTGATATCGCGATGAATGATATTGATGTGATGTAATAAATCTATTATATTAAATAGCCATAATGAAAATGTCATAAACGATTGATAATCAAATGATTTATTGTTGTAAAACACATAAGCATCTTGACCTTCTAAATATTGCATCAATATGCAATATTTACCTTGATATACAAAGTGATCGTGATAATGAACAACTTGGTTGTAAATGGATGGATGTTTTTCTAATTCAATCAATATGTTGACTTCATTCATTGTCTGTTGATCAATGTTTTTTAACACTTTTAACGCGTAGGGGGTTTTAGATTTTTTGTCAACAATTTTAAAAATCTGACTATATCCACCTGAACCCAAAAAATGAGATATTGTAAATATTTGATTAAAATTTAAAATGGTTTTAGGTTTAGTTTGATGGTTGAATTTAACAAAATTGGGATACATTTATTTATATAATTAAAATTAATTGATATCATCACATCAGTTGATATCATCAGTTGATGTGATGATATGATACAATTGATCATCTGTATTACATAATTCAAATACATATGTATCACTTTCACATAATTTTAATAATGTCGTTTTGTTTAGGACTAAAAGTTTGGGGATATCATCGGATGGCCGATGTGTTAGTGTTGGTAATTTGTTATATGTTGTGCGCGGCGGCTGATTATTAAATATATCTAGACTCATTTTATTAATCGATTTAATTTTTAAACAAATACGAAAAAAAAAATGATAAATCATCTATCATTTATCACATTAAAATGAATAAAGAAGAGTTTGATAAACTATTGGCACATTATGACGCACTGTATGATCAAGGACAACCTGCAATTTGTGATGAAGAATACGACACCTTAACAAATCAATATTATTTGTTATTTAAGCAAAAATACCGGCGTCTATCGCATCAAAAAATCGAATTACCAATACCAGGGCCATCATTAGATAAAAAAAATACAAAAGAAGAAATTGATCAATTTAATAGTCAATATCCAGGTTGTAAAATAATCAGTGATAAAATTGATGGTATTAGTTTATTTTGTCATTATTATGATAAAAACAAAATTGACATCATAACACACTATGGTGTCAATGTGACACACTTACTACCATATTTACAAATTCCCAAAAACATCAACATGAATCATGATGAATCACTTGTTGTCCGTGGCGAATTAGCAATCACATTATCCACTTTTAGTGGATATAAAAATACATATAAAAGTCCGAGAAATATCATTGCTGGACAAGTCAATGGGAAGAAAAAACTAAATCCAGAGCTTGTTAAAAATTTTACCTATCTTGCTTTTCAACTCGTTTTGATTTATCCAAATCATATTCAATCTCAACTCACCATGGAAGATCAATTTCATTTGTTAAACAAGTTTGGTTTTACTGTAGTACCCAACATTAAAAAAGTAAATGAAGTCATATACGATGACTTAATCGATGATTTAAAAAATCATCCATGTGATTTTTTACGCGATGGTAAAGTCATTGCTCAGAATGAGTATGAACCAATCACATGGTCATGTCCTAAAAATAAAATTGCTTTTAAATTAGAAGGCGAAACAAAAGAAACAATAGTCACGTATGTTGAATGGAATATATCAAAACGTCAATTTTTTAAACCACGTATTCATTACGAATCTGTATTTTTAGATTACGCCAATTTATCTTGGACAACTGGATTTAATGCAAAGTTTATTAAAGATTATAACATTGGCCCCGGTGCTAAAATTTTAATGATTAGACGTGGTGCAACAACACCCTATCTTAAACAAGTATTACAGGGTACTGTAGCGTCATTTCCTGAGTGTGATTATGAATGGAATGATACGAAAACGGATATTATCGGTAAGATGAGTGATGAAGTAAAAATGAAAAGGATGATGATTTTTTTTGAAGTGATTGGTGTTAAATATTTGGGATTAAAAACAATTGAAAAATTGTATCATAGTCATTTTAATACAGTAAATAAATTGATTGAAGCAACTGAACATGATTTAATTCAAGTGGATGGTATTAAATCAACAAGCGCGAAGCGCATCATTGATCAAATTGAGTCATGTTTAGAAAACATTAATATGAATAAAGTGATGGTTGGTTCTTGTCTATTTTCAGGTTTTGGTGAGAAGAAGATTGACCTTATTTTATCATCATTACCTTCACTTGTTGATCAGTTATTATATCAATCGATTGATCAATCGATTGATAAATCATTAATTGATGATTTAAAAAAAATACCAGGTATTAATGATAGTGCACAATCTTTTTATGATCATATTGATGAATTTATTGATTTTTTAAATGATGTACCAAAAATTAAATCAAAATTAATACCTCAATCAACACCGCCTTTAATAACACCACCTTTAATAACACCACCTTTAATACCTCCAGATAATGACAATTTGCCATTATTAGGCCAAGTGATTGTGTTTTCTGGAGATAAAAAATACACATCCAAAACTAAATCGTTGGGTGCCATTGTTGATAAAAATGTGACCAAACGGACAACTTTACTTGTTGTAAACCATATTGGTGATAATACAACAAAAGAACGAACATGTCGTGATAAAAATATACCAATATCATCGCTGGATGATTTTATACGAAAATATAGGATTTAAAAATGATTATTTTTTAAAAAAATAATTAATAAAATATGGAACCATTTTCACTCGTTGATATAAGAAAAGATGTTTTATCTAGTCCATTACCAATTCAAATTTATTGCCAATATAAATATGATTTAGAATATGTAAATTCATATATATCGACTATTTTATGGTTTACAACAGATACAAATTATCATATATATCATAACAATAATGATAATATCGAGCCTATTCATGATTATAAACCAAATGAAAATATAAGGTGTGAATTGATTGAAAATCACAAGCGTAAAAATAACAAGAAAAATATAAAGTATAGATGTGGTGGCTCGTTACGACTATTACTTGATATGGGTTATTATGTTTATCCAGTTAAAATGTGGGATCGTATTGTTTATGTTTGTTGTTAATTCATATGTATTTTATAATACATATGAATAAATATTAATTCATTGCTTTTGTTAATGTCATGATGATTTTGATATTTTCAATCTCACTATCTAAATTGTTATATTGTAATTTTAATGCTAAATGTAAAGGTGTTTCATAATATTTTTTAAATTGAATATGTCCAAATAACCCAACTGTATCTGACGATTTTAATAATGATAAAGATGTGACAAAAGGTGATGCTCCTTTTTTAAGTAAAAAATCAACAAGATCCCATTGATTATCATAAACCGCATAATATAACATGGTTCTATCTTTGAATTTTTTATTAATGTTGGAACCATATTGTAGTAGTAAATTAAATATATCTTGATGACCACAACGTCCTGGTGCGACATAATGTAATGCGATATAACCATCATGATCCTCTATATCAACACGGCATTTGTGTTTTAATAACGTTTTGATAACATCGTCATGATGGTTCATTGTAGCATAATGTAAAGCAGTACGATTATAATAATCTTGTACATCAAGATTGACTTTTTGCTTCATAAGGAATTTAATCATTTGTAAATTTCCACGACGTGCTGCTATATGTAAAAATGTTCTGCCTTTTAGCCCACGATATTGATAATCAATATTGACATTATAAAGTAAATTAAAGTCATATAGCGATTGATAATCAATCTGGCATAAAATATAAGCAAATTGTGTCGCTATAACATCACTCGTGATGAAATAATTGATAAGACGTTTGTATATGATATCTGCATATTGGATACATTTAATACCTTGTTCAATAAGTGTTTGATCGTTAGGTGATTTAAGTGCATTAAATTTTTGCTTTACATTGTAAAGCTTATCTTGTAAATCTATTCTAATAGAATCATTGGGTTGTAATTTTTTTCCGCGCGTGAATGAAATTTTATACAACAATAACAATTGATCACAATTGAGTTGAAATAAATCTAAATACTTTGTTAATAAAGCGGTATTTCCTTGTAAGGCTGAATATTGTAGTAAATCAAAATCTTGTTTACTTGCCGTGGTCATTTTATATTTTATATTTATATTTAAATTAATAAATGGAAGAATTAGTCACCGATGTGAATGATCAAATATTAGCTATGCTTGATGATGAAACTTTAGTGCAATATTGTCAAATATCAACATTTGCGCAAAGTGTATGTAAAAAAGACACACGTATTCAACAACGTATTGCATTATATCATAAATATAAACAGTTTAATGTACTACATGTTATGAATAACATGGATGATTTAATCAATCGTCCATATATGTTTTATAGGATGGAACGTGTTAATCATGATGATAAATCAGTCATCAAATATGATTTTTTCATATTTGATGATACATTATATAGCCATATCAGTTTTGTTGCATCTGCGATTACGCAATATAATAGCAGATACATAGTTAAGGCTGAAAAATACGATGAAACCGCCACGATTGGTGATATACTGAGATTATATCATGATAGTGAAGGGGTAGAAGAATTTGGTTATGATATATCCACTTTTTATCAGCTTTATGTAGCGAATGGATTAACTAAATATGCTATTCATGATACTTTAAATTATTTACAATATCATTATAACATATTAACATTTATTAATGATAAATCGTTTGTTGATTTTTATACATTACTTGGTTTATACTGGTGGTATAAAATGAATTGTATTATTGTAGGTGTGATTGGTAATCAAATAGAAGAACGAGATATAAATATTGACTTTGAATTTTTACAATCTGATCGGATGCAACATTTAAAAAATCAACTTATCAATTCGGTGATGTTATATCATGATTTATTAGTTGATTACATCAATCAATTAAATAATTAACAAAACAATCTTACCGATATTGGAAATACAACTGTTTAATATGCTCTTATATAATAATATTATATAATAATATTATATAATAAATATAATATTATATAATAAAATAAATTATGAAATCGGTATTAGTATTATGTCATGGTAGAAATGATCGAATAATAAAAGAAATTGATTATAAATCATCAATATTTATTAATTCTGATCCAGCAACAAAACCTGATTATCGAATGAGCATCGTATCACCTCAAATTTCAAAAATTGGCAAATTTGAACATATTATTAATGCTTTTTGTCCTTTATTTCTGGAAGCCACAGATATCATTATGGATGAAGAAGGTATGTTTGTTGATGGTCAGTTGAATAAAGATTTTATGAATAGTATAAAAACATTAATTTATGAAAATGGCTATGTATATATGTACAATTTATTTGATAACAGCATGGATATATTTGTAGATAAAATGTATTTCGAAGGGTTTCAATATATTGATGATGTTATTTTTACATTCAATGATACAAAAATAACTTTATCAAAATTTATTTACACAGGTAATCCTACAAAAACAAAATTATTAAATTATTTAAATACTATTCACTTACGAATATTATATATTTACATGACTTGTTTTGCAGACGAATTTGAAGAAGAAGTAACGATTAAAATTAACCCATCAAATCACATTCACTTTGATATATTTAATATCATTTATAACTATGTTGATACGGCGGATGAAATATTAACTGTAACTTATACATTAAATCATGATATTCATATGGTTATGTTTTAAGTTGATTACATCAATCAATTAAATAATTAAATTTACTTAACAAAATGGATACAAAACCGTATTATATCATTTTGTTAATCATTTTGGTTTTTATATTTTTATGGTTTTTTTTCGGTACAAAAGAATATGAATTTATTGGTTTAAAACCTTTAAATCCCGATTATGTCATTGATTATCCAGATTATACCTATCATGATCCGTTACATTATTATCCAAAGGATGATAATAAACCATTACCATTACCATCATTAAATGATGAAAGTGTTTCTGATATCTGTATTGATTATACACCCGCTATACCACAAGAATTTACCAATAATATATGTATTAATAATAATAAGAAATTTTTGTCCAAAGGTGAAAAAATTTGCCGAGATACGATGGAGCGCATTTATGGTGTTCATTTTGAAAATCAACGGCCAACATGGTTAAGGAACGATAAGACTGGAAAGTGCTTAGAGTTGGATTGTTATAATGAAAAATTAAAATTGGCGGTTGAATATCAGGGTCACGGACATTATCAATGGCCGAATCATTTTCACAAAACTTATGCCGAATTTAAAGAACAATTATATCGAGATCAATTGAAAAAGCAATTATGTCAAAAACATGGCGTTCATTTAATTGTCGTTCCTTACAATATTCCTAATCCTCTCATACCAACTTATATTATGCGACATTTGCCGGAAATTGTACAAAAACGGTTAAATGATGAGCAAATTATTTAATAGCAGATTCGCCTTTTGGTAATATAGTATAATTACCATTTTTAGATAATACATAATCAACGACAGCATTTTCTAGTAAATCAATCCATTCTTCATATTTTGTTACCTCTTGTACTATATCAATAGATTTTTTAAAACCATGTTTAATTAAAAAATCCACAGGTTTACATAAAGGATATTTATTATAATATCTGAGATTAGAATATTTAGTATAAGATTGTTTAATATCGTCATTACAATATTTAATTGTATCACCATCGTTATAATATCTATATTTAATTCGTTGCACAGCTCTTAATAATTCACCCTCTACATATTTACTTTCACCATAAATCGGTACCAACGTCTCATATAAACATATTTTTTTTAATTCATAAATACTATCATCAATGTATGTATCATATTTATTACTTAATAAATTTAATGTATTGGGATTTTTAATTATATGTCTAATACGATGATTTGTATTATACAAACTAACTAATGAACAAATATCAGCATTCAATATGATTTCCAATATCAATTCATCTGGTAATGTACTCATTTATTTTATTTAATTAAATAAAATAAATAAATGTCAGCGACATCAACTATTACAAAACCAATCAATTATGAAGCAGTTGCATCCGTTTATAGTAAACAATTTGCCATATTGCTAAAACATTTAAAAGTGGAAACTATTTTAGATGTGAATGAATTTGTTAGACGGAGTAAAAAACATAAATATCCAAATATCGCGTCGATCTTTTTAATGCCAGGCGGTGGTAGTTATCAGTTTTATGATAACATTGCAGGTTATGTATCCGTGATGAATGGCACATTACATACGATTAATTATCACGAAATACCTTTTGGTGATGAATATTATTTGTATGAATTTCATAAACCACTTTTATAACAAAATAAAAGAAATATAACGCAATACGCTAATACATAATGACGACGGACAACCGATACATCATCCATACAATGTTGTCTGATGGTAACAACTTCACGATCTGGATATAAAGGTACAATTTGCTTTAAATCATTATGTAATAATGTTTTAATGTCATTTTCATCCAAGTTATATGGTACAATTGTACCAATGTATACATTTTTTCGTTCATAATCTAATCCTAATGCGACCAAATCCGCTTTCATGGTTTTAGCTATGACCATATAACCTGTTCTCCACTCGCTTTTTAAAATGGTACCCTTAGGACTAATCATGAGTTGATATGGTTGTGATGTTTTTAATAAGTCGCATATGCGATTGACTGCGCCACCATTTTTATCTGTTAATTTTGTTGCAGGTATACCACCGATTTTATTTAACATGTAACCAAAATAATTAAAATAATCAGGGCGAATCAGTGTTTTTAAATTGGCTAATTTTTCATAATGTACCATTTTATATAATATCATCATCATAAAATCATAATATGAAGTATGTGAAAAGACACATATGATGTTATGTTTATTTATATTAAAATCAATCTGGGGATGCCATCCCATAACACGTAATACGAATGACGCCACGCACGATATGATATAATTCATTTTATATCATATCAATATATTTTTATATTATATATTGTTTATTCCATTCAAATGAAGGATTAATAATACTAAACATATCGCTCGCTTTTGTTCTCATTGTAGCAATTAATATCACTTTTCCAGACACAACATGTCCTACAAATTTATTAAATGCTTCTATACATCGAGCGTTGTAACTTGAATGATTTAATAGGCCACATAAATTTTCTAAACTATCCAACACAATTAACAATTTTTTACCAGTATTTAATTCAATCTTATTTAAATTACTAATCAAATTATCGGTAATAATTAATATAGAATCAAATTGCTCTTGTAATTTATCACAAACCACTCGACATGATGATGATTTTTTTGTCCAACTATCACCACTTAATAAAAAGGTATAAATACGTGGACATTCTAATGTAGTTAAACAAAAATCAATCATCATATTAACTAATATTGGATCACCATTACCTGAAGGTAATAATTCCATACATTTATGATAATTACCTGCAAAAGTACATTTTACTTGATTTAAGGCTAATTCGAAATGATTTGTAGTCAAATTTAATTTATTAATATCAATTTTATCTAACTGACATAAATCTGGTGCAGCTTCAGCTAATGCAATTTCTCTTGCTTTTTTACAAACACCTTTAATTTCAGCACCTGAATAATTTTCAGTTTTGTTCGCTAACCATAAAAAATCAACATTTTCTAACGTTTTTTGTTCAATATTTTTAGATAAGTGGATATTAAAAATATCTACTCTTTCAATTTTATTGGGTAAACCAATATATAAACATAATCCAAATCTTCCAGGACGTAATAATGCCATATCAATAACATCAATTCGGTTTGTCGCTGCGATAATTAACAAATTATTATTTTGATCTACACCATCCATAATGGCTAAAATTTGATTAACTATATTATTGGCGACAGAAGAGCCAGCACCACCATCACTTGTTCTCTCTTTTGCTAAACAATCAAATTCATCAAAAAAGACTACTTTTAATTCGTCTGTATAATTTTGTAAAATTTTACGAATATTCGCTTCCGATTCACCAATATATTTTGTTATTAGTTCAGGTCCGTTGACAACAGTGAAATTTTTAACACCAAGTATTTTTGATAATTCACGTGCTATTGTCGTTTTGCCTGTTCCGCTTGGGCCATATAAGATTATACCCTTTTCAAAATCGGTCATACCAATCTTATCTAAATGTTCTTGTTTGATACCACGTGGTCGGATAACATTAGATATTTGTTCTAATTGTGCACGCAAACCGCCTACTTTAAGTTTTGAAAAGTCCAATGTTAATGTAGGTTTAACAACTTCGGGTAACATTAATACTTCAATAGGTATATCAAGTTTAGGTTCATATTTAGTTCTGGTATATAAATGAACAATAACGTTATCAGATGATTTTAAGTGAAAACTTGTAGATTCGTTTATAATGACAATATGACTAATATCATAAATTTTGGCTGAAATGATATTATCTACATCATAAATAATATTGTTATAACATGATGTTAATACTTGTCCTAACAATAATTTTCTTAATTTAGTATTAATGTCATCTCTGACAACTTCAATTTTTTGGTTAGATGATAAGAATATTTTAATAAATGCGATCGATTTGATTGGCGTATGAATTGGTATACATTTAAAAGATTGACCAAAAATTTTCTTGTATTTTTCATCTACTATTAAAGTTTTCGTTTTTACATTTTCTGAAGATTTAATTGAAATAATACGTTTTGGAGTAGTGTATTCATTATACTCAGCAAAATCACGTAAAATACCTATACCACTATGATTACCAAACCAAGATTCAAAATCACTTACAGATACTAAAGCAATAGGAATATCGGATTGATATTGTATATCGAGTGTCGGTGCTGTATCGCCAAAAAAATTACCCAAATATTTCTTCTCGTGTTTTATACCATATATAATATACATTTTTAAATACAAATTTATAAAAATCGAATCTATTTTATAGTACCATGGATTGATTATAAAAAAATGAAAAAAAAAATGATTACCCCAAAATAAATTAATTTTTAAAATAACGACAACTACGAATATGACTACGATACAACCACAATGCACTTACGATAACTTTAATCCAGCCAATCTTACAAATTTAAAACCTGATCAAAAAACACCAAAAACAAAACCTGGACAAAACCCAATTCCACCCTATTTTATTATCAATTTGCAATACAATTTAGGAACCGATGAAAAACCAATGTTTTCAGAGTTTGATATGGAATTTTGTGAATTAACATCGAATATGGGTGTTATGAAAAGCAATTTCAATAATACCGAGGGTGGTAATAGTAATAGTAATAATGATAAAGAAAGTATTAAAGTTTTTCTTAATGAAGATGATGATGAACAAGTAAAACTCGTTGAGACTATTGAAGCAATGTATAAAAGAGGTGCTATTTTATTAGAAGGCGTAAAAGGCGCAGTCAAAAGACACACTTTTAAAGCATCCGAAGCAGGATCCGTTTTTAAATATCCAATTCATTTTCCCCTTGATGAATTGACCGGTGAAAGATTGCCAGGAAAACAAGGATCGATGTATTTAAAATTATTTTCCCGCGGAACAGGACCTTTTGCGAATGAAACTAAATTTTATGATCCAGATGGTAATCCAATTGAAAAGGATTTGTTAATTGGTGTCCAGATGAAATTTACTCCCATTGTAGCCATTCGATCTATTTTTATTGGAAATGTGATCTGTTTTCAAATGGAAATGAAAAGTGCCATTGTTTCCGATATACAGCAACGTAATAGCAGTACAAATCAATTGGCAACAATTGAAAGATTGAAGCAAAAAGATCCAAACATTGCCAGCAAAGTCTCAGGACAGTTGGCAAAACTACAAATGGCTCGTCGCAATCAAAATTTAATCATGACTAATGATCATGTACAAAATACAAATGTGGATAATGTTGATAAAGATGATAATACATCAACGGTATCAAACATTAATCCAGTACAATTAAATACGAGTACCATTCCGACGGATTTACAAGATGTATTGAAAAATCCACCTAAACGGAAATTGAATTTTGTTTAATAAAAAATATAAAAAATTTGTTTATAGTATAAACAAATTTTTTTTATAATAAAATATTCATACAGCAATTCGACACGGTAGTTAAAATTGAATATTGTGAATTTTGATTTTAATTCTTACAGCTAATTTTTACACTCCTCTATAAAGTATTCTTACAGCAATGTTTAAAAATTTTTGGGAAATTTAAATTTAAATTGAATACTGTTATCATTTTAATCATTATAAGATTAATTCTACACGTTAATCTTATAAAAGAATAGATAAAATAATAAAATGATTAATACAGAAAATGGAGATCCAGCATACGCAAGCACTTTAAATAACAATTTAGATTTTTTCACACGCATCACAAGAAACGCATCAATGACTGATATTTTTAATACTTATCAAAAAGCGTGGCAAGAAGATCCAGTCACTGCCTTACAAATTTTATTTCATTTACGCGATGCACGTCAAGGTAAACAAGAAAAACGTCTTTCGTTGATTGTTTTGTTGTGTTTAAAATATACATTATCCGAAGCTGATTATTTGAAAATTTTAACCATTTTTATTCAATACGGATATTGGAAAGATATTTTGAATATTGTTGAAATTGATTTACAATTAAATCAAAATACATCCTGTGTTGAGGTGAATTTATTAAAAAATCAACTCGTGACTGATTTTCAACAATTGTTAAATAATGAAAATGCATCGATATCATTAGCTGGTAAATGGGCGCCATCAGAAAAGAGTCATTACCATCAGTCTTATTTAAAATTGAGAAAAGCAATGGGTATGAATGCAAAAGAATATAGACAATTCATATCAAAATTAAGACAACATCTTAATGTATTAGAAATGTTTATGGCGACACAACAATTTGATAAAATTGATTTTTCACATATACCAGCAACAGCATTAAAAAAGATGAATAAAGCATTTAACCGCGATGCCAATGCTGACGGTGTTGTATCTGAAAATCGTAAGGCGTTAAAGTTGTCATATCAAGAATTTTTAACAAAATTGGCAAAACATGAAACCAAAGTGAATGTGAGCGGCATTCAACCCCACGAACTTGTTAATCATTATTTAATACATCAAAATCAATATGATGTATTGGTTGAACAACAATGGCAAACAATGATGAATAAAATTAAAACAACGGGTTGTTTTAATAAAACAACGGCTGTGGTTGATGTATCAGGATCCATGGAGGGTCAGCCGATGCAAGTGGCTATTGCTTTAGGTATCATGGTTGCTTCATGTACATCAGATTGTTTTAAAAATCAAGTCATTACTTTTCATTCTACACCATCATGGCATCATTTAAGTGGTTCGACACTACAAGAGCATGTGCAATGTTTGAAAAATGCACCGTGGGGTCAAAATACCAATTTAAGATTGGTATTTGATTTAATTTTAAATGAAGCAATCCGATATCAATTAAAACCTAATCAAATGATTGAAACATTATTTATATTTACTGATATGCAATTTGATTCTGCTATTGCTATTAATATTAATAGCAATACGACTACATTTACGGATGCTAAAACATCATTTTTAAAAGCAGGTTATCAATTACCTAAAATTATATTTTGGAATTTAAGAACAAGTGATAGTAAGGCATTTCCAGTTCAGCAAAATGAAGAAAATGTAGCTTTATTATCAGGATTTTCATGTGAATTATTAAGTTGTATTTTAAATAATGAATCGTTTTCACCATTATCAATGTTAAAACATGTATTAGAACCTTATCCAAAGTTGAATGAATATAAAAATGTGACATTAAATTCATGTTTGTATCAAATAGATTCGATTGATGAAGCGATGAAAAAAACGGCAATTAAAAAATGTTTTAAAAAATAATAATTTTTAATATAACAATAATGTTATATTAAAATGAATACCGATTTACTGAGTGTCATAGCACAATATCAATCGATTGATGATGTTATTCAATTATGTCATATTGATAATCATATGTATACTAATGTATGTTCAAAAAAATCATTTTGGCAACCGATATTTAAAAAATACAACTATCCTATGCCACGTTATGATGTGTCAAATACAAATGATTGGATTAAAGAATTTTTAAAAATACAACAAGTGATCCGTGATATTGATGATACGATGGTTACATTTAATAACCATAATATGATTAATTTAGCACCAAATGAAGATATCGCTTTTAGCGATGTTAACAAAATTGCAAATCAATTAAAATTAACAAAACTGGAATCATCATCAACGATAAACGATATGTCATTAAATTTTATTGGTATTAACAAATTAACAAACAATAACCAATATTATTTGTTTTTTATAACGCCAACTGGTGGTTATATAAGTTACAATATAACACATACGCAGCTCTTAAAATTTTTATTTAAAATTTTTTTGCGGCACAAATTTACAATTGAAAAATTTTAATTTTTTATTCATTATAAAATACAATGACATATTCACCATCGCGTCATCATAGCACTAAACTCGCTCATAGTCATCATGGTTCCGGTTATGAACCTGGATACAATAGACGTTATTATGAAACTGAACGCCCAGGATTTGGTGTTGGCGTAGGTTTAGGATTAGGATTAGAACGAAAATATAAAGCGAGACGAAGTCCTAATGCTTGGATTAAATTTTTGAAAGCACATAAGGGTCAATATACCTTGGCACAATTACTTAAAATGTATCGAGAACAACAGGGTAAATCGCCTGCCAGAAAATCTCGATCTCCTCGACGAAGAGCGCGATCTCAATCACCTCGCCGAAAATCACGATCCCCACGTCGAAAATCGCTATCACCAAGACGAACACGATCTCGATCTCCACGACGATCCCGATCTCCTGGACGAAGATAATTTTATTGTAAAAATAATGAATAAAATGATTTTTTTTAAATCATTTTAATTATAAAAATGGATCGCATTAGTGGCTTAAATGCTAATCAAGCGGCAAAAGAGTTACAATCCTATTCTATTTATCAAAAAATGTCACAAAATGATATTAAAAAAAAGTTAGGCGGTGTTGCAAACTTAAGGAATAAATTAAGAGAATTAGAATCACAGCCACTTCAAGCAAAATCACAACTTGAAATAAAAACAACTACAATAAATGATATTATATTACCAAAAGAAATGATATCAGAAACACTATTATATAGTGATATTGATACTATTGTGAGTATGTGTCAAACAAGCAAAACGAATCAACAATTATGTAATGAACAATTTTGGATAAATAAATTTAAATATGAAAATTTACCGATATTAATACAACCAACAACATTAAATGAATGGGTAAAACTATACAAACTTACTGATATATCAAAATTGCGTGCAGAACAAATGATAAAAATTATATTAACTTACAATTATTATAAAGGTGATGCGATTATTAGAGTTTGGTACGATAGATATATTCCTGAAGTGTTTAAAAATTATATTAATTTTAGGCATGTAACGGTCAGGTATGCTATAGATTATGAATTTGATCGTAAAAAGAACAAATGGACAATTAATCTCAATCAGGAAAATATGAAAAAATTTATCACAGATGATGAAATTGTGGCATTATTAACTATAAATGTGTACGATAGATTTAATAAAAAATCATTTGCTATTGGTGATTTTGATGAAAATGAATTGTTGTATGAAGAATTATTGAAAAATTCTAAACAAAACAAACCGATACCAAGAGCTTATTTAATGGCTTATGAATTATTAAAATAAAATGATTTTTTTTAAATCATTTTAATACAAAATGAATAAACCATTCATTACAATTGTCTATAATCAACAAGATAATCAATGTCGGTTATTGTTATTATTTCAAGATGATGTTTATTATTCATCCACCTATACTTACAAGGAATTAATTTATTTTAAACAACCATTAAACTTAATACTCAAAGGTGGTAATATCGTGTTGTATAGTAAAAATAAAAATAAACAAGAGTTAATATTAACTAAACATTAATAATATGTGACAATCTGGACATAAAACATGCGTTTCATGTACATAACACCATAAGTTTGGACATTGTTTCAATTGAAATGTTATTGTTTTATAATTATAATCCAAATCACAACATATGTGTATAATATCAAAACACCGCGGACAAAAATAATGGCATGTGATATTATATATTACACACTAATATGCGTATAGTGCTTGTCATTTATTATCATAAATAAAGTGATTATAATCACTTGTTGTTGATAGAAAAAATGATAAAAAAATCAAAAATAAAAATAAAAATATAAAATGGAAGTGTTAAGAAATTTTGGCTCAATGACTTATTTATCAGGATTGTTAATTCTGGGTCATGGATATATTAAAAAATATGTTTATCATGATGATCCTGATAAGTCTATCATAGATACATCTATGGTGACGTATATGATATGTACATCAATATCTTTCATATTTTATGCAACACATATACGTCAACTACCTAACATCAGTTAACGTACTATAAAAAATATAAAAAGCAAGTATAATTGCACTTATAGCTATAATAACACCGTAAATAATTAAAGTAAAATCAGCATCATCTTCTGCTGCTTGACTTGGTGGATAAAATAATAATAATAAAATGAGTATGATAAATGTTGTAAATACGATGCTTGCAAAGCATGTTAATCTTGCACCATAATAAGCCAATAAATAAATCAAGATAAATAAAAATATAATTAATATCAATGCTGATTGTCTTTCCATTATTTTAATATAATAAAACATTATTATATTAAAATGTCATCTCAACAATCTTATACAATACAACCGTCATTTCATAAAATGCCACATACTACCATCACACAATCATGGTGGGATAAACTTAGTCAACAAACTGTTGGTCATCGCCAACCTGGTGTTTATCAACAACCAGTGATTAATAATACAAGTACGACTGCGCCACCGTATTATTCACAATTACAGACTATTAGAAAATTACCAATACAACCAGCACCAGGACCAATAAGAACGGGTTGTGGATGTGGAAATGCACGATAATTTATCAAAATAAATATTTAAAAAATGATTACAAATTTTAAATTAAAAATGATTAAAATACATGTACATTATCAAAAGAGACGGAAAAAAACAAAATATCCATTTTGACAAAATTACCGAAAGATTAAAAATTTTAATTGCCAAAAAACCAGTATTGGAAATTGATGTTATACCCATCGTACAAAAAGTCATTTCCGGTGTTTGTCAAGGTATTACAACAGTTGAACTTGATAACTTATCAGCGGATATCAGTGCGTTAATGGCAACAAAGAATCCAGATTATGAAGTACTTGCTGCGCGGATTGCTATATCTAATTTACACAAAGAGACATTAGATGATTACGGCCAGTTATGTGATATGATGTATCATCATCGTCATCCAAAAACGAATAAAGATGCACCTTTATTATCTTTAGCGTGTTATACAATGATTAAAAATAACATTGATATCATCCAATCAACATTGGATTATGAAAAAGATTACACATATGATTATTTTGGCATTAAAACGCTACAAAAATCGTATTTGTTAAAAATCGATGGTGTCATTGTTGAACGTATACAACATATGTTGATGCGTGTTGCGGTGGGTATTAATTTAAAACACACCATCCATGATGTTTTAAAAACCTATCAAATGTTATCAGATAAGTATTATACCATGGCGACACCCACGTTATTTAATGCGGGTACAACGCATCCCAGCTTAGCTTCTTGTTTTTTAGTGCAAATGCAGGAAGATTCTGTCGAAGGTATATATAATACATTAAAACAATGTGCACTCATTTCGAAAGGTGCGGGTGGTATTGGCATCAGTATCCATAATGTGCGCGCCAAAAATTCATATATCAAAAGTACAAACGGACAATCAAACGGTATTGTTCCGATGCTCCATTTATTTAATGACTCTGCTAGATATATTGATCAAGGTGGTGGTAAACGTAAAGGGTCTATTGCTGTCTATCTCGAACCGCATCATCCTGATATAGAAGAATTTTTGGAATTGAAAAAAAATAATGGTAAAGAGGAGATGCGATGTCGAGATTTATTTTATGCTGTTTGGGTAAGTGATTTATTTATGAAACGTGTTGAAGAGGATAAAAATTGGTCATTATTTTGTCCTGATGAATGTCCAGGATTGAGTGATGTCTATGGTGATGACTATGTTAAATTATATACCAAATACGAAGAGGAAGGGAAATCTAGAAAAGTTGTCAAAGCACAAACATTGTGGACACAAATCATGACCAGTCAAATTGAAACGGGTACACCCTATTTAGTTTATAAAGATATTGTGAATGAACATAATAATCAGGCTAATTTGGGGACGATTAAAAGTAGTAATTTATGTTGTGAGATTGTCCAGTATAGTTCCCGGGATGAAGTTGCTACATGTAATTTAGCATCGATATCATTACCAAAATGTATCAACGATAACACATTTGATCACGCGATATTGTACCAAGTGGCATACCAAGCCATCAAAGATTTAAATAAAGTCATTGATGAAAATTATTATCCCATCAGTGAAACTAAAAATAGCAATTTCAAACACCGACCTGTCGGATTAGGAGTACAAGGACTAGCTGATGTTTTTTTCATGTTAAAATTACCTTATGATTCTGTTGATGCACAGAAACTAAACCAAGACATTTTTGAAACACTTTATTATGCCGCCGCGCGATCATCTTGCGATTTAGCAAAAATCGACGGATATTATGAATCATTTCCATCATCACCAACGTCAAAAGGTCTATTATGTCATGATTTATGGCAACATACACCATCTCTTAGATGGTCATATGACCATCTAAGACAAGATGTTATTAAATATGGTTTACGCAATTCATTGCTTATCGCACTCATGCCAACCGCTTCCACATCAAACATTCTAGGTAATAATGAGTGCATTGAGCCAATCACGTCAAATATATATACTCGGCGTGTGCTTGCCGGTGAGTTTACCATGATTAATAAATATCTTGTTAAAGATTTAATCAAATTAAATTTATGGCATGATCAATTAATTAACACCATTGTGACTAAAGGTGGATCGATACAAGGGATAGATTTAATACCATCTGATTTACAATTGTTATACAGAACTGTATGGGAAATACCTTTAAAAAATCAAATTGATATGAATGCTAACAGACAAAAATTTGTCGATCAAGCAATTAGTTTTAACGTCTTTATGCCTAATCCGACAACAACAAAATTGACGTCTCTTCATTTTTATGCATGGAAAAAGAAATTGAAAACGAGTTCATATTATGTAAGAACAAAATCAGCGGTTGATGCGATTAAATTCAGTGTTGATAAAACACAATTAACGACCGATAAATCTCGTTTTATCGAAATTTATTCCAAATCCTATTGTCAATATTGTGATATGGCAAAAAAATTACTTGATCAGTATTGCATTGATTTTACCGTATACAATGTGGATGATAGTGACGATAAATATGAAGAAATGATTCATCGCGCGCGGCCTGCTACTATTCATACTGTACCGCAAATTTTTATCAATCAAAAACACATTGGTGGTTATCAAGAATTGGTTACGTGGTTGAAAAATAATCATATCATGATCAATGATGATCATGAACATGATGAACCATGTTTAATGTGTACTTCTTAAATATGAATGTTGATTCATATATAATTTTTAATATTAAAAATTATATAAACTTATTAATTGGTTTCTTTTCGTTTGTTTTATAATTAAGGTGTTCTACACGGCCCCCGCCGTCCCCTTTAGTTGAATACCACCCATCATGACGACATGACTGACATACAAAATCAGGCATGCCACAAATCATGATTATTTTTTTGTGACACTCCCACAATCGCTCAGCTTCACTCATCATGTGTGTTTCTTTGACGCCGCAAATAACACATTCATACTCTTTGGTTTTCGTTGTATCATTACAATAACAAGACATTTATGATTTTAAATAATGATTATGTAATCATTATTTAAAAGGTATAATACCATAATATTTTGCTTTAACAACAATATCAATAAGATCAGATTTTGGTAAATTAAAATTATACCAAATCTCTTCTGGAAATTTTAAAATAACAATTTGATTCTCATTGCCATGGATAATGATTCTAAAATAATCACTTTCTTTAGCATTTATATTTATTATCATGTTGTTTGGTAAAATAAGTATTAAATATTTATATGGAATATTAACATTACCATTTTTGTCTTGAAATAAGTAACTTTTTAGTAATAATTTTTTTGATACATCAGTTATATGTGCTATACTTTTATATTCCAAAATAGTTGGTTGTTCATATAATGGTAAATACCCATCATGAACAATTTTATTATTCCAAAAGTCTGAACTGCGACTTATATTATTTGTCTTTTTATCTACATTACTGATATTTTGTATATCTTGAACACTCGAATTAAGCATGATTGAATATAAAACGTCATCGAAAAATACAGTTTCTCGATTAAAAATAAAAGGTGTTATACGTCGCCAATGTTAATATCTTCTTCTTTTAATCCATGTTCTAATAATTGATTAATAGCATCACTGTAAAGATTAACAATATCATGTGTTGTTGGATTTTCTACTTGTGGATAATAATACATTTAATTTTAATTAAACATTTAAAAATGTTTTTTATACCGTAACACATTAGCTAAAACATCCCCTTCATAAATACCGCGGCCGACAATAAATAAATCGGCATCACTTTTAGTTTGATACGTTTGATCAAACGTATCAGACGTTTGATCTAAACTAATACCCGTTGTTATAGTCAAGTAATTTTTAACTTTATGCGGACTGATAAATCCTACTAAACCATCAAAAGTCATATCTGCGACACGATTTTGATAAACTGTATCAATGAGATGATTTGATACAGTCATTTGATGGATTAACAAAACACCAATTTCTTTGCCTAACGTAGTAGGTAAAGAGGAGCCACAAAGACCATGAACAGTCACTATATCAGCATATTGTTTTATTTTTCTTAATTTTAAAAGACAAATGGATGTGATATCAGCCATTTTAGCATCTTCTATGATTAAAAAGTTGTGTTTTATTTTTAATTGTATTAAATAATCAATATCTAATTGATTATAAATATCGCCATGGAGTTTGATAGCACATACATGTGGACCAACGATATCAATGATATTATATACATCATCACAATCAAGTGATGCGATTAAACGCGTCTGTTTTTGTTTTGCAATATCTAATAATTGATATCCTAGCGATGATGTCATAGGTATTAATGATGTTAAAACAGAAGGTCTTAAAAAATCATCGACGCTATACAACGTTACTACTTTGTAGCCTAATTGATTTAACCTTATAACGCCGCCTTCTCCACGATCTAGTATACATATGATTTGAATCACGTTCAAATTGTGTTTTTTTAACACATCAATGGCATTTAAAACACTTTGTCCTGTCGTAATCACATCTTCAAGCAATATCACATTGGCATTTGATGTAAAATGCCCTTCAATTTGATTTTGTAACCCGTAGGATTTTTCGCAGTTTCGAATCATACACATGGGTTGTCGTGTGATGTAGCTCATGTGACTTGCCACTATAATACCACCTAACGGTACACCAATAAGAACAGCATTTTTGTCGGTTATAAAACGACATAGTTCGTAGCATACGCTACTTTGTAGCTCCGGATAAGATATTAATGATTTAAAATTAAAATAATATTGACTTTTATGACCAGATTTTAAAGTAAATTGGCCGTATTGAATAATTTGTTTTTCTTTTAACTTTTCTATTAAATGCATTTTTGATGTATTTAATAAAATTATGAATCATTTTATTAGTTATCTATAAATCGAAGTATTTGGTAATTGTCGTATTAACTTGTTTGTAAATGCTGATGATAATTTATTATCCATCAAATTTAAATAATTTAAATGACTCATCTGTCCCAATTCCTGCGGCAATGCAATCAGTTTGTTGTTTGACAAATTCAAATAATGTAAATGACTCATCTTTCCCATTTCCGGCGGCAATGTGCTAAGTTGGTTGTTAATCAAATACAAGTATTTTAAATGAATCAGATGACTCATTTCCGGAGGCAATTCACTCAGTTGGTTGTTTGACAAATCCAATTTTTGTAAAGCCCCCAATTGACCTATTTGTGGCGGCAATGCTCTCAGTTTGTTGTCATACAAATACAAGTATTTTAAATCCACCAATTGACCTATTTCCGGCGGCAATGCACTCAGTTGGTTGTGTGACAAAGACAATTCTTGTAAATCACTCATATGACCTACTTCAGGAGGCAATGCGTTTAGTTGGTTGTTTGACAAATTCAAGTAAATTAAATGACTCAGCTGACCGATTTCCGGCAGCAATGCACTCAGTTGGTTGTATGATAAATACAAATCTTGTAAAGCACTCAACTGACCCATTTCCGGCGGCAATGCACTCAGTCGGTTGTGAGACAAATCCAAATATTGTAAATGATTCAGCTGACCTATTTCCGGCGGCAATGCACTCAGTTGATTTTTTGACAAATCCAATTTTTGTAAAGCACACATCTTACCTATTTGTGGAGGTAATGCACTCAGTTGGTTGTATGCTACATTCAAGTATTGTAAAGCACGCAGCTGACCTATTTCCGGCGGTAATACTATGATGTTTGAATAAGATAAATTTAATGTAGTCATTATATATAATACTATCATCTTATAATTTTTGAGTGAAGGTAAGGTTAGTAAGAGAGACAACTGATAACATAGTTTAAGCAACTGGAACCACGTCATATCCGTTTTAAATACATCCATACCCGTTTGACGATAGTGATGTTGATAAATCTGTCGAAATAAATCATCATGTTGATGACATAAAGTCTTATTAACTTGACACAATAAGAATACGGATTGGATATCAGCATGAGATAAAATTTCACGTAAGACATCTTCGTTTAAATCAACATAACGATGTTGTACTGATCGTTGTGTTTTATGACTGCGTGGTGCCACATGTGTTGTACGTATCGGTTGCGATAATAAAACATCGTCACTGATTTGCTTATACGTTTCCATTTAATATTATTAAAATATTTATGTTAATAAAATGAATATGAATGATATTTTGGATGATATATACAGTCAGCAAGCGATAGGTGGTGGTGTTTTAATGCCATCGCGCCGCGCTCGCGCAAATAATAATCCATGGATTGATTTTTTAAAACAATACGCCAATCAACATCATATGACTTATCAACAGGCAATGAAAGACCCTAAAGCAAAAAAATTATATTATAATTTATAACATAAATGATACATCATTTATCTTATGATTGTCCACATTATACAAATAAAGATGTTTTAAAAAAAAACAAGTACGATCATTACCCAACGCAAGTCAAATACATTATCGATTTTATGACATTAGGAACCAAAGTATCACCTATAGGAAGTTCGAAATATGCTGTTCATCAATATCCATCCGATATTGATTTGTTTGAAAAAGTAAAGGGATGTTGTCATTTAAATGAAGTGAGATTAAAGTTGGCCTCACGCATGCAACACTTGGTGTATCAATTGGTGCGCCAACGTGATATGTATTTTAAAAAATTTCAATGTGGCTATGATAGACGATATGATATTTATCTTGGTAAAGAAATCAATGGTCAGGTTGTGGATTTTAATTCACTTGTTGTAAAACAGCAAGTTAGTAATTTGTACGAACAACACCTTATTACATTGGATGAATATCATAAAATAATTAATTTGATAAACACAAATATAAATTTAACGAATTACTTAACATTGTATTATTTAATTCATCATTTGATGATGATCAGTTGGTCATATGATGATATTATGAATGGTTATAAAATGTTGCGTGGGAATAAAAAAGTGTATCTATATGATGCTTTGACAGACAAAAGTTTAGTCAAACTTGATATTGTAGCCTTAGTACCCTATCCTGATTTGAAAACAAAATTACGTTATGTTGAAGTGACGAATTGGTTTTTGGTACAGTTAGAAGATGAACATGGATATGTTGAAAATTTATCCATTGTTCAAGAAGATCGTATAAAAAGTTTACGCGCTGATATTATCAAATACCATAGTAAGTACTATTATAATCCTTTAAAAGCAGCTAAACGATTTTGGAATTATTTGTTTGAATTGCCAAAAACAAATCAGGTTTTAAAGATGATTAAAACCTTAGCACCATTATTTTCAAGTTATATTTCTTTTTTGAATTCATTAGCGACAGATTTAAAATTAAATCAACAATTATATAATACTTATCATATAAAACAAATAGATTATAATCAGTTTATACAAGATACACGATTTAGATTAATAAATCATGCACCATCTTGTTATTATCAAGACGATATCAATCGCATAATTATTAATGATTTAAATGTGAACCAAATAAATCAAACGGTTGATATGTTGACAACAATGTATTTATCTGATAAAAAAATTGATATGTTAAATTGGATTTAATTCAAAAAAATGGATGACTTAATTTTAGATGTTAAAAGGTTAATCATTAATCAAATTAAATATATTACAACAGTCAGACAATTATCAAGAACATCAAAATCATGGTATTCATTATGCCGTGAACCGATTTTACGTCTTGAAAAAATATATTGTGATCAATATAAAGGTTTAGAATTTACAGCTTTTTTAAAAGAATATAGTAAAGAAAAATTTACTATTGAATTGATATTGGATGATGAGAAACATTTAATGCCGACATATTATAGACAAAATAATAACATGCTTTATCCATTATTTGCATTTAAAGGTGATATGGATGAATTTAAAAATGTCAACAAATCAGATATCTGTAATTATACATTCTCGTGTTGCGCGTACAATGGGCATTTAGAATTATTTAAATTAATTAAACATGATGGATTAAATTTAAAATATGATTTATGTTTTAATGCATCGGTTTATCCACATGACCATTTTTTAGATTATTTACGCGAAAATAATTTAATTAATATGGAAGCCATTGTTTCTAATATATGTCGATATAATCATGTTCATTTATTGTATTGGATTCATAAACACAATTTATTTTTTTCATCTTCTTTAATCAATATGATTATAAAATACAATGGTAATACAAATTTATTCAATGTATTTATTGATCTACATCCACATAATTTAGATAACAGTCATTTTAACGAATGTATTAGAGAAAATTATGTAGATGGAGTACAGTGGTGTCATGATCATCATCTGATTCCCGATGAGGATGCATGGCATCATGCTATCAGGTTAGATTATATTGATATAGTAAAATGGGCTATTCAGCATGACTATATTCATATGAATCAACTTAAGGTTGGCTGGTTATTTAACAATAAATGTAAAAATATAATTAAATTTGTATTTAAAACACAATCTGATCAAGAAATATTACCATGGTTTGAACATGTGTTAAAGTTAAATATGTTTAAATTGGTTAAATTGTATCACAAAAGAAATTTAATACCAAAACAATCGATTGATTTAAAAACATATATTTTTAGTCATAGTTTTATAAAATATTTATATCATGAGAATTTACTTCTCATCCATTATGATAATTACGTTAATCTATATATTTTAAATATCATTAATTTACATACATTAATCGATCATGTTCGTGTTGATAATGGTTATCATATTCAAATAAGCAATGGTAATATAACACGTATCAAATTTTCAGAAACATCAACACAACAAAAATTAATTATATATCATGATAATGGACATATTAGTATTGATTCATGTACAAATCATCATACTTGTTTACTTTTATTTTATTTATTATCAGATTATCAATGTCGTGAAAACTTTGAAGATATCAAAAAACAATTATCCACTTGTCCAAAACATTCAAAATACGTTATATAAATTTATTTATCCCACTAAAGAAATGGATAAATAAATATATTAAAAATGGTCAAATGTTAAATATTCATAAAGTTCTTTTTCTTTTTTTGTTTTATTATATTTTATCATCTTTTGTAACACTTGCTCATAATAAATTTTATTAAAATATAAATTGCAATTAATTTCCATGTTGCAATAATGTTTAAACTTTTGATCTTTAAAATCATCCCAAAAATCCATAACCGGCATATTATCATCAATTAAATTAAATCGTGTTGTAAATCCAATATCGTTATCAATTTTATGATACAAAAAAGTATCGTTTTCATCTCTTGCATCATCATAATCTGCAATGATAGTCATGAATTTTATATAATCGCGCGAAATAAATTGGATATGAATATCGTCGTTGTGTTCAACATCACTTTCACAACAACTTGTTGTACGTATACCCGCTATCCAAATTTCAGTAATTAATTCACTTATATGTTCATCAATCATAATTACTGGATATTTTCCATCATTATCTGTAAAAAGTGTACAAGTTAATGGAACTTCTTTATGACGTCCTTGTGGTTCCTTGTGGTTGGATACGTTTAACATTTATATTTTACATTTAATTTAGAAAAATACAATCAATTTTATTTATTATATAAATGATAAAACGCCGCCGTGGGTTAAAAAAAAGAAAATGTCATTTCGGTCCCACCATGAATACCCAGTATTGTAAAATACCAATTCATTTACAACATTTTATTCAAAAATGTGATAAGTATATTAATACATTATCCTTATTTCATCAATATTGTTTATTTAGATACACTGTAGGTAGTAAAAGTATCAATATGTATTTGATTAACAAGAAAATACAAGACGATGCTGTGACATGGTGTCAAGTGTTTTTTGATATGTGGCATAATACCAGTACTAATCCTAATCACAACATACCTGTACAATATATTAAATATACTCCATTTTTCTTAAATCCTGAAGAATTCAGTCAATTGAATGATGATCAACAAAAAAGAGTATCCACACGTTTCATTAAAACCTATGTTAATACATTACAACGTATTATATTAAAAGGTCCAGTTGTAACAGGGAAAGGATTTGATGTTTTTAAAATATCAATTAAATATGATGCGTTGCATCAAATCAAATCGCTACCATCATTAATTAAACAATATCCATTTAATTCGACTACTGTCAATATGTATTTTAATTTTGTTGTTTTTACGACTTTATCATCAACGTGTTGTTTGTTTAAGATTCATATACCGGCGGGTAGTCATGTATTGTGGTTATCAAGTCGGATCCATTCTTATCCATTTGAAAAAGAAATATTACTTCCATTTGGATGTGTTTTTAAAATCAACCATATACATAAATCAATTTTAAATTATATCAATCCGAAAGACATGAATATCATACCAGTACAAAAGAAAAATTTCAAAATGGGAAACCTTTATGTTCTTGATGCATCACAACCATGTATTAACCATTGTAACATACAATCTAAATTATATACAGTGTATGATTGTATTTATAAAAATAGAAATTCATAACATAAATAAATGAATTTATGTTATTATATATTGATTGATAATTTAATGTTGGTCTATAATACATTTAGTCGTATATATTGTAAAAACTATATAGTTCATTTTTACGAACAAACATCTTATATTGATCGTTATATTTATTACGTTTTATTATCATGTTTTAACATCTTGATGTATTTATTGTTGTACAACAATAAATACATCTATTTGTTATATTATGTCACAAATGTGACAATATTACCACCACTGTTGATTGTGATATTAAAATCCCCAATGATCCAATGGATCAAATTTAAATTGAATTTGTTTTACAATTTTTTATTTTATCATTTTATTGCATTGACCATGAATAATCTATGCTTAAAAACATTGAATTTTTATCCCGCGTTTAATCCTATTGAAATTGCACATGTATATGATCATATTGATTACGATCATGTCCATCAATTATTTAAAAATTTTATTACCTTTATTGTCATTAAATCAATCAGTGATGATAATATAATAATTAAAAAAATAATCAATCCGTTTTATTATAAAGATCCGTATCCAAACATTGATCGTGTAAAAGATAAATTTAAACAAGTGATTAAATCGCGCCAATATCATGTGTTTTTAAATCCATACATTATCAATATCGTGATGCAACTCTATGAAAAAGAACATTTACATCAAATGATACATCAAATGATGGCTAAATTAAAATGGCATGTGATGAAAATTTTTACCATAGTGACATTATGTACATTATTATCATCATATCCGTATGTTATTATGTTTTGTGCAGCGGTTTTATTATCTAAAAAAAAAACATTACAACACATCATCATCTGTTGCTGTGCAACAGGTGTTTCTTATCTATATGATAGTTTTATCATGGGTGCCGTGTTATGTAACATAAGTGAATTAGTTCATTATGTATCAACATGGCTATTCAAAATTGTTATTATGTGGTTTAAAGAAAATTTACATTTGTTGTATTTTTACAATTTTGATAACTATTTAATCGCTTATCATGTTGGATTTTTATTAACTTTTAAAAATATCAGCAACGCTGATAAAATATATCAATGTTTTTTTATAACATTAATAAGTAAACACGCATGGATGTCATTTTATTTTCTATTTTTTGGTTATTTTTCAAATTACCACATCAACCATGTCTTGTTATTAGCAATATTGTATTACATTGGTATCAATGTATATCATGCACCAACCGGCCCGCGGAAAACAATTAAATTAAATGTCATTGATTATTATCGTCCACCGATGATTGAAGATGTAAAAAGGCATAAAAAAATTGTCATTGAAAATGATTATCAAAAACCGGTCATTTTAAAAAATAGTTCGATACTCAATACAGTGCATAATCCAAAATACACCATCGAGCCACGATAAAATGATTCATTTTATTTTATCTATCGTCAAAATGACGAAAGCAATCATCATATCAACATTAATTTGTGTTATATTAATATTATCAACAAGTGTCGGATTGGGTATTTTAATCCGATATGGCTATTTGCCAGAATTTACACATCATCATGAATCACTTTGTTACAATAATGGATGTTATACAGTCGAATCAACGTGTAGTTATCAGAGTGGTAAAATAACTAGATATACACCATGTAATAAATATTTTATTCACGTGACTTTGGTCGTAAACGATACAAATTATGATAAAAATGTACAATATCGATATTGTACAACAGACAATGTGACTTGTTTTTATGATGATCGTGATATTTTTAATACATTAACATTAGCACCATTAGGACCACCAATGTCAATTGTAGGTATTATATTGATATCTGTATTTTTAGCTACGTTGTTAGTTGGATATGTTATTGTTATAAGTATAATGTGTGATCATCAGTTTCAGAATATAATTAATGATGATTAAAAATACATTTTATACATAAAATGTATTTATCATTAATCGTAGCAGTAGATCAAAAAGGTGGTATTAGTAAAAATGGTTCCATGCCGTGGCACATTAAAAAAGATTCACAATTCTTTCATGATGTGACAACGCGTAGCTATGGCATTTATAACAAAAACGCATTGTTGATGGGTAAAAACACATGGTTGTACTGTAAGGACGTGATTAAAAATCGCATCCCTATTGTGATATCATCTACGCTTACCGCTGATGATGTACCACATGGATACGTCGTGAAAGACATCTATCAGGCAGAAGAGTTAATGGCGCAATTACCCATTGATCATGTGTTTGTATGCGGTGGTAAGCACATTTATGAACAGTGTGTTGATTACTTTTTTATCAACCAACTGTTTTTAACAATCATTGAAAATGATTATGAATGTGATAACCATATTGATATTAGTTTTTATGATTATCAAACTTATACAAAGCAATCTTTTGAATTGCATGATGATTTGAATTTGAAAAGTGTGAATGTCACATTCATGAAATGTTATCTAAACAAATTTCCAAATTTTTGGCAAAAAACGGAAGAACACCAGTATTTAACATTGTTACATAACGTATTACAAGAGGGTCACTTTAGACAAACACGTAATGCTAAAACTTGGTCTTTATTTGGTAAAACGTTGACTTTTGATTTATCAAAATCATTTCCTCTTTTAACGACTAAAAAAGTATTTTTCCGTGGCGTATTTGAAGAGCTTTTATTTTTTCTTCGTGGTGATACAAATACGAAACACTTGGAAGAAAAAGGAGTGACTATTTGGAAAGCCAACACATCGCGTGAATTTTTAGATTCGGTTGGCTTACATCATTATGACGAAGGTGATATGGGACCAATCTATTCATTTAATCTAAGGCATTTTGGTTATCCATATCATGGCTGTGATGATTATACTGGTAAAGGATTTGATCAAATTGATTACGTTTTAAATTTATTAAAACATGATCCATTCAGTAGGCGGATCGTGATGACGACTTTTGATCCTAGTACATCTAATCAAGGATGTTTATATCCGTGTCACGGATACCATATTCAATTTTATGTTACAATGGATAAAGATAACACATGTTATTTATTGTCATGTATGATGACGCAGCGATCCGCTGATTTGTTTTTAGGCTTACCTTTTAATATCACATCATACAGTCTATTGGTTTTTATGATTTGTGAAGTAATTAATAATGATATTGATTATAAAGGATTAAAATTTAACCCGCATTTACTATCTATTGTGTTGGGTGATACACATATTTATCAATCTCACGCTTCATCATGCATAAGACAATTGTTACGAGATCCTCATCCTTTTCCAAAACTTGTCATAAAAAAACGTAACATAAAACAATTGACTGATTTTACATTTGATGATTTAGAATTGATTGATTATCAATGTTATCCAACAATAGTCACTAAAATGATTGCTTAAATATATTTATTTACCCTTTTTGTGAAACAACTGTTAAATTAATACCAGATGGCACAATAAGATATTGTCAATGCCGCATGTTGGGTGTTGATCATACTAATCAATATACACGTTTTCTTGGTGTGTGGTACCTAAAGAATATCCAAAGTTTGAAATTTGGTGGAAACATGTACGTGATAAAATAAATAGGTAATAAAATATAATACAATGTATTATATTTATTTAAAAATCTTTTTCGATATCTTTGTATTCTTTTAATCGAAATTGGGCATGTCCTTTAAAACCGCGTTTATTTAAATCTTGCTTCAAATATTGGATTCTATAGGAAATGGAATGTTTATCATTCATATACCGTCGTATATCAATATCTGGTATGTAATAAAATAATTTCATTAATAATGTATAAAATTCATCCCATGATAAGAATTTCATTTGCTTATTATAATTGATATACACTCCGCGATCAAAAAACGTATATAATAACATAATATCACTTTCAACAAAATCGGGTAATATTTTATCAATAGGTTGATCTTTTGTATTAATAAGCGCTTTAAAACCACGCCATTGAGCATATTTAACGATGATTCTCACTTCATGATCAATCTTTTTCATTTTTAAATATTCATCAATCGTATAGATGTTTTCAAATGACGGTAATTGATCCATCTTAAACTTTTCTTGCCAGCGATTTTGATGACACAAATGGACTGCTGTTTGATTGATGCTACACAAACTCTTAATATCCTTTATATTTGAGTATAAAATGATATTATACAATATATCTGGGTTGATTTCCGTTTGATTCACATTCAATTGAATAATGGATGTAGGATCGCCAAATTGTTTCACTAATTCGTTGTATTTTCCTTTTCCCTTTTGTATCGTTCTTCCTGTATAAGGATTGACGGCTGAATTATGATAAAATTCAGTTTTATATTGTTCAAAACTTTTCATTTTTATTAATTAATTTAAATATGTCATTAATTTTAATATTTTGTGAATATTCTTTGATACTAACATAAAGAGACATAAAAGTTTCTTCTGTTACATCGCAGATATCTTTCCAAAATCGCGGCAACGATACGTAATCCATTATTTCATTATAAAATGATTTATAATTAATCATTTTTTATTTCAATGTACATCCACCAACATGCACGCGGATTATGTCATTATTTATTTATCAAAACAACGCACGAAATGATTAATTTAAATTTATAAATATTACTCTATTTATAAATAAATGTTAAGTTGGATAGGTAATTATTTTAATACAGAAGTTGTCATTGCACAACAAAATTTTAAAATGTGGCAAGAGTGGCAAAATAAACAAGATTCACAACACTATTTGACATCCATATCATCTCTTTATATCAACCAAAAAGCCAATAGAAAAAATATTTATCATTGTTATTGTTTTGGTGATTTTGAAAATTTAATTTATACACCAGAACAATGTAATGAAATTGATTATATATCAATGCTTATCCATGTGTATGATAACAGTAAAGGATATTTACGTTCTGTAAAAGGTGATATTGTCGGGATTAAAATGCTAAGAACGATATTGGTCGATCAAAATATGGATCCTTTATATCATTTTGATTTTGCACCTTACATGTATCCATATGATCAAATTCACGCCCATACAGTTGCGTATTTTTCATTATCAACCATTATTTTATTTTTAGTATCGAATTACATGCACATCAAATCTTATAACGCGGATCAATTTCCATCAATCAATATCAATTTATGTAAAAATGCATTTACAACTAAAGTATTTGGCGATATTAGTTATACGGTGAGTCGTAATAATATACCAATTGTTCAAAAACAATCAGCCAATATCGATATTGAATCGGTAAAAAATAAAGATGCTGTACGTGTATGTCATTCATGGCCTGGTGCTAATCACGCTGCACCTATTAATCGTTGTACCAATTGTAAAGCCGTGTGTGAAAATTATTGGGGTACTCATAAACATTGTTTAAATTGTCATTTGTATAAAGTTTGTTTTATTTGTGGTTCGGATGCGGTTTTTTCCGTTTCTAATCGTGATAATTTTTTAAGGTGCCGGTTACATATTAATATGTAATATATATATATTGTAAAAAAAAATGATAATTTTAAAAATATAAAATTAAAAAAATGGAAATCGAACTATCACCTGAAGAATTTAAAGAATTATTTGGAAGTATTTGTGAGTTGAAATGGAAACAAAAATTAAACTGTAAAGATATTGATAAGTCACAGATATTTGATCTTGATTACACCTACTTTGTACCTATCATGGTTAAACATTACAACTTAAATCACACCACATGGAGAATGGCTTTTATGAATAAAGGAAATTATGATTTAAATACAACACCATTAATGATTGCACAGAATTTAACATATGTGTTTCGATTATCACCTACCATTGTTACACATTACACGTATGAGACATTTGAAGAGACGATTGGTGTGTTAGATGATAGTATTGTGAAGAAATCCAAAGGTGTCATTTATAATATTATCGACTGGCAATTTTTTGTACGTTGTTTTGCAAAATTACACAATCTAAAAGAAACAGATATCTATGATATTGGTTTTGATAATACAGAGACAGGTTATAAGTTTATTATCACGTTACAGTGTTTTTCGTGTCAGAAACACGTTGGATTACACGATATCACAGAATCTACTTACAATGCCTTCGTGCAACAAATGCAGCAATTGCATTTAATATAATTATTTAATGATTAAATATTAAATAATTATAATAAAAAATATGGATATTACGTATCGTAATAAAGGTCATGATAAAATCATTAACATAACAAAAATACCAAAATTATGGAGAAAATATCCAACTCTTTTATATATTTATGAACAACGTCTATTAATGAATGAACAGGATTTACGACAAGATGATATCATCATCGATAATGCCATCACTGTACATAATTTTGAAAATGAAAAGAAAGAAGAATATGATAAACAAATGTTTATCTATACACAGACAATGACTGATGTGCTAAATAAATCGATCAATGATCCTGGTTATACATTAGATTTATTATCAACAAATCAAGATTTGTTATCTACAACATCGATTGTTGATAAAACAATTGACTTTACAATAATACCATCAATACCACTCGAATTTGATCCCAACGTACCTATCATACAAGTGACTAAAACGGTTAAAACACCAAAGAAACAAAATATCAAATTAAAGTTGGATAAACTGGAAGAAGATAAGATTTTAAACGTATCAAAAATTACAGAATATGGTACATGTACATCAACGATTAAATTGAATAAAAATAAGAAAAATGTATTTCAAACAAAAGATGAACGTATAGAGACTAATAATTATAATGCTTTTATAACCACATTATCTTTAATAAAAGATGGTGAAAAAATATATCAAAAAGATATTTTAAAAGCAAAAGAATTTTTTGATATTAAATAAATGCCAATAAAATGATTCAATTTGAATCATTTTAATTAAAAAATGAATGTTTTAGTAAAAAAGTATATTACAAAGACATGTCAATGGCGTTCTGATATTGTAGTACCAACCGATTTACATCATCTTTATATATTAAACAATCATGATATTTGTATTTTATACCAAACGGTTAAAGATAAATATCATGATTATTTAGATTTACAAGATATTTTGTTTTTGATTAAAAATATAGGTGTATCTATATTAAATGATGTAGCTCTTACTAAAAATACCTCACGATGTTATCTATGTAGTAGTCAATATAAACGTGTCATTAAACCCAATGAACTATTTGTTAACAATATAGCTAATATTAAACAATTCAAACAAATAAATGCCGTCCGCGTTTTATCATCTAATCAATATCAATTATTATACAGTTTACAGCATGATAACGAATGGTTTATTTATAATCAATTGGTTATAAGACCATGGTATCAAATTGAACATCACCGTTGTATGTGGTGTTATAAAAAAGAAAATCAGCATTTTCCATCCATGTGTTACGAATGTTATCAATTTTCTTTATCCCATTTTTTTACACATTGTATTTTACCATTGTTATATTTTGATAAATATCTTGTACAAGATATAATTAATATTATTTATTCATTATTATTGCAATTATACAATTTAAAAGTCAATCTTGTAAAACAAGATGTTGTAAAACATAATCTTGTAAAACAAGATGCTGTAAAACAAGATGTTATACAACATCTTATAAAACAAGAAGATGATGATTTAATTACAGAAGACAATGTTGATTTTTATATTTATGATCCAGTTGAACATGATTATGATGGATTGGGTACGTGGGATGACGATTAAGTTGATTATAAAATGATTTAAAATGAATCATTTTAATAGTTAAAAATGGATTCACCAGATGATTGTATTATTTGTTTCGATAAAATTGACGAAAATCATGCTTATATAACAATTGATAATCCAGGTGAAACTGGAAAATATCATCTACATTGTATTGAAAGTTGGATGATAAAATCAAAAAATGGCAATAATGGTCTTCTTGTACAAAACCCCATCGATAGTATGGTTGTACATTATGATAATCAACATGTGATATTAAATATACCACAAAAACCTACAAAAGTTGAAGAAGAAAATCCAGATTTTAATCTTGACAATTATTTTGATGATGAAGATGACCCATGTTATACTTTTTGTTGTTTTTAAAACATTAAAAAAAGTGTTGCTGATTGGTTATAAAAATAACTTTTAGTTTTGTAATGAAAATGAATAGGACCCATGAAATAAATGTCATTAGGTTTATTTTTTAATGTAAAATGATAATGATTACGTTTGTAGGAGAAATAGAACCATAAACACCCATTTTCAAAAGTAATTTGTTTTAATTTACATAAGTATATTTTTTTGTATTCTTCGTATGATGACACTTTAAAAGAAAATAAACCATTTAATTTTATGTCATATCGATTATCATTTTGTATTAAATTGTAATGATCAATTTTAACAAAATCAGTCAATAAATACATTTTTAATCCATTTTTAATATCATCAACCAAATCAAATTGATTAATATAAAAAAATTTAGGAATACATAACATTTTTTATTTTTAAAAATGTTATCATGAATCATTTTATACACTAATATCAGTATTTGGTAATTGTCGTCTTAACTTTTTTATAAATACAAATGATAAATTGTTGTTTGACAATAACAAGTATTTTAAATTATTCAGCTGACGAATTTCAGGCGGCAACGCACTAAGTTGGTTGTCAGATAAATTCAAATCATGTAAAGCTCTAAGCTGGCCAATTTCCGGCGGCAATGTACTCAGTTGGTTGTTATATAAACTCAAATATTTTAAAGCACTAAGTTGGCCAATTTCCGGAGGTAAGGCACTCAGTTGGTTGTTTGACAAAAACAATAGTTGTAAAGCACTCAGCTTACCTATTTCCTGCGGCAATGTACTCAGTTGGTTGTTTGACAAATACAATCTTTGTAAATGACTCAGCTGACCTATTTCAGGCGGTAATGCACTTAGTTGGTTGTGAGACAAATTCAAGTATAGTAAATGACTCAGATGGCCTATTTCAGGCGGTAATGCACTTAGTTGGTTGTGAGACAAATCCAATATATGTAAATTAATCAACTGACCTATTTCCGGCGGCAATACTTTGATTTTTGAATCAGATAAATATAATTGTGGCATCGTATATAATGCTCCCATCGTATAATTTTTGAGTGAAGGTAATAAAAGCAATAAAAACAACTGATAACACAATTTAAGCAACTGGAACCACGTCATCTGATCTGTTTTAAAAACATCCATGCCCGTTTCATGATAGAAACGGTCATAAATGTGATGAAACAAATCATCATGTTGATGACATAACGTCTTATTAACTTGACACAATTGGAATACGGATTGGATATCCGCATGAGATAAAATTTCATGTAAGACATCTTCGTTTAAATCAACATGATATTTATCTAAATCTGGATTTTTGATCATTTAATATTATTAAAATTAATAATTATAAAAATGATTTAATTATTATTTTTTAATAATTAAATATCAATTAATGGGTTTGCCAGGATTCGTAGGCGCATTCATCTTTCGCGCAGCAAAAAATGCAATTTTAAAACATGGCCAATGGCGCGGCATTGTCGATTCGATATCTATCGATTTAAACGGATTATTGCATAAAGCATTTCAGATGGTTTATACAATTACTATTCAACAAAAAATTGAACAATTAAAAAAAGATAAATTAGTCAATGAAAGTGAAGCATTAGAAGCACAATATAAACGTGGATTAAAGTTAATTGAAGAAGGATTTATACGTGATGGTACTAATATTGTTGAAGAACGATTTTTGATGAAACGTATTGGTTTAAGTGAGGATGCAATAGTGTTGTTAAATCAGCTGTATTTAAAAACATTATGGGATTTAATTATCAATGTCTCCAAAGAATTTGGCGATATTCATACTTTAATATTGGCGGTTGATTCTGTCAGTAATGCTGCGAAAATGAAACAACAACGTCAACGCCGATTTAAATCCGCGCAAAGAAACGACCCGTCGATTTATTTCGATTCTAATGTGATTACACCTGGTACTGATTTTATGATTATGGTTGATGAATTTTTACGACAACAAATTTCAGTAAAACGTCATTTATTGCCAGAACGGGTTATTTATAGTTCCCATTTAACGAGTGAAGGAGAAGGTGAACATGTTATTGCTGAATTATTTAGACAAAATATCATGGCTAATTTGACAAATTATCATGTTGTTTATAGTCTGGATGCTGACACGATTTTTATCAGTCTTCTTTCTCCCCAATCCAAAATTATATTATCACGAGAATCACAAGAAGACATGATTGATATTGATCAGCTAAAACAGTATTTAAAAAATAGAATGCGATCTAATCATGCCATCAATGATTTTACAGTCTTGATGTTTTTATTGGGTAATGATTTTTTACCCAATCATACAGTGTTGGAAACAAGTGAAGAAACGATAAATCTATTATTAGATATTTATGCAGAAAATCAATACAATTTTATAAATACCGATAAGACAATTGATTTAAATCAATTGTATAAATTTATACAACAATTGGCTAAAGAAGAATTACCATTATTGCAAAAACTTTCAAAACGAGACGATTTTTATACAACACCGTTAGCGGCAGCGAAACAGATTGGTTTTAATGTCAATCTATACCGTGAGGCTTATTACAAAAAATCACTAACACAAATCAACAATCCTACCGATCTTGACATTAAAAAAATGGTGATGGCGTATATGAAAACAATATGTTGGAATTTCAAGTATTATACTGGTGGTCATCATGCGGTTGATCAAGGATGGTATTATAAATATTATTATTCACCCATGTTGGTTGATTTGGCCATTTACGGTGATATAGAAATTGCACCTACATCCTATACATCTTATCCGGGTATGCTGAGCTATAATGCATTACATCAGTTAATCACCGTCATACCTAAAACGTCAATATCAATCATTCCTCCGGAACTTCAATTTTTATACCAAATCACAAGTCCAATTTATGATTTATTTCCAACAACCTTTATCAATGATCATGAGGGTAAAATAATTAAAAAACGTGAAGGCCGACCGCTAATGGATCATGGTATTGCTTTGATTCCTATACCAGACCGACAGCGTATTATTGATGTGGTCAATTTGGCTACTATTACTCCTGATCGGTTAAAATTGTGGGAAAAACAAGATTTGTTAACAACACTTGTTAACAGGCCACCAAGACGTTTTCAACAACCTAGTTATCAACAATCTAACTACCAACCTAGATATCAACAACAAAGCTATCAGACTGGTTATCAACAAACTGGCTATCAACAACCTAGTTACCAGCCTGGTTATCAACAACCTGGCTATCAACAACCTGGCTATCAACAACCTAGCTATCAACAACCTAGCTACCAACAACCAAGTTATCAGCCTAGATATCAAAAATCGGAATACCAACTTGCTCAGTCACAATCTAAAAAACAACCAAAATTAATGTATCAACCTAAACAACCTAAATTAAATGTTGCTGCAAAAGAATATGTACCGGTAACATCATCTTACGTACAACCACCAAACATGCCATCGATGATTAATTTAAATGTCATGCAAAAATATATTGAAACTGGTCAATTGCCTAAATCGGCCAAACAACAATTATTTGAAACAGCTTGGATATAAATGATAACATTTTGTTATCATTTATTATAATTTATTAACCACCAATTTGATTACTTTGTCTATAACTGTCTACATATCGATTAAATGTCATTTTATAATGATTGGTATCATTATATTTAGGCCACGCCATACCTATCAAATACAAAGAGATACAATCAATCAATCTATCACGTTTTTTATTACTATTGACATCTTTGTAATATGATTTTAATTTATCAATACAATGATGGTATAAATCTTTTTCTTGTCTAATATCTGCAAGCTTAAAATAATCCCATAGTATATTGCGTAAAAATTCGAGATGATTGTAATTCATTTTAATGATTATATTTTTATAATTGTATAAATTAATAAAACAAATAATGTTAGAATGCGTTTTGGTGATACAATGACTTTTAAGTTGGTTAAAAATTAAAAAAGTTTTATGGCAATAGTCGCACTTTAAATTGAATATATCTATCATTTTAATGTATTTTATCAAATATTTATATATTAAACTTCGTCATGTAAGTATTTTTTATCGATTTTGTCAACTTTATCTTTAAAATCTGCCAGTAAGTATCGTGAGGATTGTATTTTATCACCTAAACCATCAACAATTTTAATACCTAATTGCTTACAAACTTCTGCTTCTGGAATGGTATTTATTGTTTGATCTCCTCCCTTAGCAAAAATATCAGGATGTAAGATGGATAATGTTTTACACACTGTACGATCTTCGTCTACCGATTCAATGACAAAATCAACACACCGTAATTCACGGATCATTTTGATTCTTTGATTTACAGGTATTATACATATACCTTTTTTTAAAACTGATTGTCGGTCATTGTTTACAATGACAATCAATTTGTCACCCAACTGTCGGGCTTTAGTCAAATAATCGATGTGGCCATAATGGACCATTGGCTCAAAATATCCTGATGCAACAACTATGATTTCTTTTGACATTTACTATTATTATTTTAGCTTTAAATAAATAAATAAATCGCAGACTATAGGAAGATATATTAAATTGTTGATTTAATATGATTAGTAATAAAATGAATCATATTAAAAATTGATAAAAATAAAAAGTTTAGAAAATTAAAATATTTATTAAACGATAATTAGATAAATGTCAAAAATGAATTATGAGTTGCGTGATTTATTGCGGCAGTTATCGGAAGAAAACCGAACAGTAACACACTACACACATTTCGGACCTGATGGTGTTTGGTCGATACCAAATCAGAATCTCACCCAGTTCTGGGAACAGTATTGTAAGCTTGTTCATGATCAATTAACAAATGAGGACGATCAACGTCCTCATGATTTATGTTTATCAGAAATGCCTACCACATCAATACCTTTAATTCAAGAATTTGTATTTAAATTTCAGCACGATGACGATGATCATGAGTGGGAACCTTATGATGATTTATTTTTGGCTTGGTTATGTTATTTGTATCAAACTATTTTGTTAAAATATTTTAATCTACAAGAAGAACGTGATTTAATGGTTGTTGTATTGGAATCAAAAAATTGTTGGATTGAAAAACATGACGATGATCAATTTATGATTATGAAAGTACGTATTCAATTTCCTTACGCACGTATTGATACAAAAATACAAGATCACCTCATTCGTCATGAGATGATCACCATGTTACGTAGATTTAACATTTTGTCAAAAATGTCTCGACAACCCATTGGTGATTGGGATAGCATCATGAGTAAAAACATATCAACAACACCAATCATGTTGTACGGTAGTACAACATTACCTACGGTACCGCCATTAAAAGAAATTCATTTTTGGAATAAAATTACTAAAGATTTATTAGATGAAGATCAATTACCGGATGAAATTGAAAATTTAAATGATGCATTTTTAATCAAATATCATGAACATGTTAGAAATAATACAGTAGATAAACGCATTTTCGATCATAAAGTGGAAACTGAATATTGGCTACCCATGTTTTTATCCACTCATTACGGTAGCAATACATTACTCATACGACAAGAAATGAATAAAAAATCAAAGTTTGATCCTATCGAAATAAAACCATTTGGATCAAACCGGTCGAAATTTGATCAAGACGATGAAGAAAATTTAGAAATGGCCCGTAAATTATTAACCATGTTATCACAAGAAAGATATACACATGAATCATGGTGGTTAGATATTGGTAAAGCATTGTATCATGTAAGTAAGGGACATGGCGATGGTTTGCAATTATGGATAAAAAATACAATACAACAAACGAAAGATTGTCATCTTTTATATCTAGAAGATGGTGTGCATGCTCAGCATGAAGATGCTGTCAAAGAAATATGTACACAATTATATGATACCTTTGGTCAAAGTTGTATCACTCTAAAAACATTAGGTTTTTATGCGCGTGAAGATAATAAACAAATGTATGATGATTGGCATTATCACTGGGTGATATTAGCGATGGAAAAAGCAACATCATGTTTGGATTCTGATGTTGCTGACGCGTTGTATAAATTATTTTGGTTAGATTTTACCTATGATATACAAAATGATAAATGGTATATTTTTGATGATTTTGGATGGATTGAAACAAAAAAAGGTATTGAATTACGAAAGAAAATTTCTAATCAATTTTTAAAACGGTTCGAATTGATACGCACTGATTTAAATAAAATGATATCAGATATGCCTAACGGGGATGATAAAAATCAAGAAAAAACAAATCATGAAGCAAATAATAAAAAATTATCAGCCTTGATTGCCAAACTTAAAATATCACCGTTCAAAAAACGGCTCATGGAAGAAGCGATTGAAAAATTTGCCAATATTCATTTTTCTGAACATTTGAACAAAAATCCAAAATTAACAGGTGTTAAAAATGGTGTGTTGGAGATAATTAACAATGATATTATATTTCGTTGTGCTAAACCAGAAGATTATATTACATTATGTGCTAATGTACCATTTAATGATTATTTTCATTGGAAGCACAAGCTTGTCGTACGATGTATGACATGGTTAGAACAGGTATTTCCAGATGAGTCTTTATTACATTATTTTTTAAAATTTTCATCGTCATTTTTTATCGGTCGCAATAATGATAAAATTTTTGCCATATTTACAGGAAATGGTGATAATTCAAAATCAATGATTATAAAATTATATGAACAAACATTTGGTAAATATATCATTAAAATGACAGTTTCCGTTTTATCAGAAAAAAGTGGACATTCGGGTAATGCGACACCACAATTTGCAAGAGCAGCTGGTGCACGCGGATGTATTTTAGATGAAGCTGATGATACGGTTCAACTTAATACAGCTGCTCTTAAAAGATTAACCGGAGGGGATAGATTTTACGCGCGTAAACTCGGTGAAAACGGTGATGATATTGAATTAACATTTAAAACAATTATGAGTGCGAATGATATACCAAATATGACAAGACAGAAAGCAGTAGAAGCACGAGTAAAAATTGTGCCTTTTTTAAGTCAATGGGTTGAAACACCTCCAGATTCAGAAGAAGAACGATATAAACAACGTTTATTTCAAATGAATACGAATTTCGAAAATGAAATTCCAGTTTTAACATCTGCATTTCTATGGATATTAACACAATATTATCCAAAATATGCCACCGAAGGTTTAAAAACACCCGACATTGTGATTGAACATACAGAAAATTATTGGAAAGAAAATGATTATGTTGGTTTATTTATTAGCGAATGTATTTATGAAGTCTATGTGGATGATGCAAAACAAATTCGTGATACAAAATCGATCATCACGTTGAATCAGATTAACGAAGCATTTCGCGTCTGGTATCGTCAATGTTATCCAAACCGTAATATACCGGAACGAGAAGCATTACGCAAAGATTTGTATAATCGTTGGGGTAAAACGGCAAAAGGATGGCCTGGATTTGCATTAATGAAAGATAAAGATGATTCGAAATCTATTTTTGATGCTAATTAAAATGATTATCTATTTATATTTAGTAGAGATAAATATAAATAAAACAATAATAAAATGCATAGCCAATATCGTTTTAAAATTGATCAATTTGAACAAGTATTCATTAAAAACGCGGTCAGTTTTAGAGCGTCACCAAAATCACTTACAGGTTGGGCATTGGAGTTTAAATACATTGAAGAACAATCAAAGTTACAACATCCCGATTTTACAACATCACTCAGTCATGACGATGAAAATCGTTATACCAATGTCCATGCAAATGAGAATACATTGGTATTATTAAAAAACCAATACATTAATGCCAATTGGATTAATGATCGATTGATTATAACACAAGCGCCATTATCAAATACGGTTTATCACTTTTGGGATATGATATTTAATTATAATGTCAAACAAATTGTCATGTTGACCGAATTGGTAGAAAATAACACGGAAAAATGTTATTTATATTATCCACTTGACAATCAAATCATCGTAGATGATATAAATATAACATTGAACAATGTTCAATGTCATCATGATATTGTACAACGCCGATTTTGTATCACAAAAGATAATCAAAGTAAATGTGTTTATCATTATCAATTTTCAGGCTGGTCTGATTTTGGCTTACCATCTATTGAATCATTTTGTCATTTGATTACATTATTAAATGATCATTTAATAACATGTATTCATTGTAGTGCAGGCTTGGGACGTTCTGGTGTTTTTTCAGTTGTTTCCACCATTTATCACGATATAATGATAAATAATAGCAATGATATAAACATTGTCGATAGCATTTTAAAAATGAGATTATGTCGTTCGGGATTGGTGCAAACGACGAATCAGTTGGAATTTTGTTATAAAGCGCTTTATTTTTTGTTACAAAAAAATGATTGTGTTAAAATCAATTAAATTTAAAAACGATGGATACATCTGAAATTAAAAGAACAGTGAACGATTATGTTATTTATATAAAAATAAAGGATGATGGTAAATTAATATTGAATGTAATTCATGTAAAATCAAATGATGAGTATCAGGGTGCTATATATTTGGAATCTTTATTATTTGATTTATTACATAAACCATTAACAATAGTGTGTTTAAAAAACACATTAACAATAACTATTGATAAAATTTATTCATTTCATCTTAATAAGGTTAATAATAATAATCACGATACAACTACAAGTATAAGAACTGTGGATGATTATGTCATTTATGTAAAAACAATTGATAATAAATTAAAATTGAATGCAATTCATGTAAAATCAAATGATGAGTATGAGGGTGATATATATTTGGAAGATTTATTATATGATATATTACATAAACCATTAACAATAGCTTGTTTTAAAACAGCATTAGTAATAACTATTGATAATAATAATAATAATAATGTGTTTTATCTGAATAAGGTTGATAAAAAAATTAAACTATTATCCGAAAATGATAATAGTACAAGAGTTGTGGATGATTATGTCATTTATGTAAAAATAATTGATGATAGTAAATTAAAATTGAATGCAATTCATGTAAAATCAAATGATGAGTATGAATGTGCTATATATGCATCTGTATGTACTTCATCTGTATTATTTGATATATTACATAAACCATTAAAAATAGTGCGTTGTTTAAACACATTAACATTAACTTTTGATGCACTTGGTACATTTTCTATGAAAATGGTTAATAATAATAAAACTAAACTATTATCCGAAAATCATCATGAGTATAAAAAACGAATTGATGCATTGAATGTATTTCTCGAAAATCAATCCAATCCGTGGAGGACATTATATCAAGAAAATCATCTCGAGTTTCCAAAAACACTTGTTGCTAAAAGTTACGAATGGGATTTCAAAATACAATCGATATTAAAAAGATTTGACAATTTAGCGGAACCATCTACTTGTTGTCAATGTGATAAAAATGTTGCATGTTGTGGTGGTAGTAGAATTTGTATGGATTGTAAAGTGAATGTGACTTATGATCAAGAATTGTATACTAACCATTTTAATCGTGATGATGTTTTAAATTATTTTAGTATGACTGACAAACTTTACTTGTATACAAATTGTGGTATATTTCCAATGACGATCAATTTTTATCATCAAAATTTTGATGAACGTAAAAATGATAATGTATGTTTATGCATCGAAAAAGATGCAATTACTTTTTGTAGTACATATGGTGGTTTAAAACGATTGTTTTATATTAAATTAAATCAGCAAGAGATGCTGACATTTTTACAAAAGCAATCAGGTGTTACACTTTTTTACTAAATTAAATATTATGAATATAATATTTAAATAACAAGATATGATGTCTACATCATAATAAGTATGAATATCGTTTTATGTAAATAAAAATTTATATTGATTATAAATGTTATCAACAAACATTGATGAAATTACATATTCATATTTATTAAATACAAATATTAATGATTTAAAAAATTTATGTCAAACTAATAAAAATATCTACGAATTATGTAACGATATTCATTTTTGGTACACAAAATTTGAAAAAAACAATTTACCATTACCTAAAGTAAACTTTTTTACAATTCAACAATGGATTGATTGTTATCAGTTTACTACACGAATAATGAATTATGTGGATCATGTGTTAACATATTTAGATAAAGAAAATTTAGAAATATACCTTATCAATGATTTATCTATATTTGCTAATATTGTTGATAAAAAGACATTAAGTTTGTGGTATAATATATGGTATAAAGTATCAGAAGATTATTTTGATGACATTCGGATTGGATATGATGATAATGCACCAGTTGGTGTATTAGTTATAGCACATAACAATAATAATTATAGATTTGTACTAAAAGTTAGACAATATTATGTAAGTTCTAACAATATTGCATATGAACAAGTTGTATTTATATTATATCATTTTATATCTAATTATCAATATGTTCATAGTGGAGATAAAATTATACAATATAATTTTAAATAAAAATGATATTATTTTTGTCTAGAGTGGTATCCCCTTCTTTTTTGTCTATTGTTGTTTAAATTTAGATTTTGTAACATGGGTGATAATAGGTTTGATATTTGATTTAAATCAAAAGATGGTGCTGCTGGCGACGTAGAAGTAGTAGTTGTTGTAGTAGATGATTGAAACAAAGATATTAATTCAGACACTTTTGCAAAATCAAATTGATTATTATTTTTATAATGTTGTATTAATTGGGTCACTTGGTTCATATTTAATTCTTTGCCATTTTTCAAATCATCACGTAATTGTTTTGCTTTTAACATATCTTCATTTGTAAACCCAATACCTTCTAAAATTTGATGAAATTTTTCATCATCTAAATTCTTAATCACATTTAATGTTGATGATTGATCATCGGATGTTTGTTTACAATCATCGGATGTTTTACAAATATGAACAATATCATCAATTTCGTTCTGATTTATATCAGGCTTTAGATGGTTTAAAACAATTTGTTTTAACTGATCATTTTGATGATTGTTAAATAATAACGATAAACATGATTCTATGATTTCTAATGGTAATTGTATGTTGATTGATACATATTGTGACATGTTTAATAACAAGTTTTATGTTATTAAACATGTATCGTGCCTATTTTATTATCCGATTTACACCGTTAACACAATCCTATACGTATGCTATTTACAGCGAATCAAATCCTACCATGTCATTTTCACAATCTCAATATATCATTGATGATGAAAAAAGTGATATATCCTATGAAGATGCAAAAGAAAAATTAATACATAAAATCATGTTACATATAAATAAATAATAATGGATGGTGACATTAAACAATTAATAGAAGAAATGGATTATATTAAGAAAATTTTAAATATCACTTATCGTACGTGTGATCAATGTCATCAAACACAATTACTAAACACTAAATTACGCGATTGTGATATATGTCATAAAAATTGCTGTGATCAATGCATGCATTATAATAAACGATGTAATGATTGTAAATCTCATGTGTGTAAAGATAAAGATCATTGGCATGAATGTGAATATTGTGAGATTGGTTATTGTGTTAAATGTTTATTGTGGTGTGATCAATGTGGATACTTTTGTCCCGATATGACACAATGTCAATTTTATAACGATACAGAAGGTTCGTGTCTATATTGTCCTAAATGTTATCCGATCATGTTTAAAAATCATGATCGATTTTGTATAAAACATATCCATACGATTTAATATATCAATATTATATTGATATATTATAAATAAATTTCAGCATTTAGTAATTGTTGTTTTAACTTGTTTACAATTGTCGTAAAGCACCCAGCTGACTCATTCCCGGCGGCAATGCACTCAGTTGGTTGTTATACAAAAACAAGTATTGTAAATGACTCAACTGACCCATTTCCGGCGGCAATGCACTCAGTTGGTTATTTTACAAAGACAAGTATTGTAAAGCACGCAGCTGACCTATTTCCGGCGGCAATGCACTCAGTTGGTGTTTGACACATACAAGTTTTGTAAATGACTCAGCTGACCAATTTCCGGCGGCAATGCACTCAGTTGATTATTATCCAAATACAATTCTTGTAAAGCACCCAAATGACCCATTTCCGGCGGCAATGTACTCAGTTGGTTGTTTAACAAATTCAATGTTTGTAAAGCCTCCAATTGACTCATTTCCGGAGGCAATGCACTCAGTTGGTTGTATGACAAATTCAAGTATTGTAAATGACTCATCTGACCCATTTCTGGAGGCAATGCACTCAATTGGTTGTTATACAAAAACAATGTTTTTAAAGAACACAACTGACCCATTTCCGGAGGCAATGCTCTAAGTTGATTATTATCCAAATACAATGTTTGTAAAGCCACTATTTGACCCATTTCCGGCGGCAATACACTCAATTGGTTGTCTGACAAAAACAATGTTTGTAAAGCATTCAGCTTTCCAAATTCCGGCGGCAATACACTCAGTTTGTTGTGATGCAAATCCAATTTTTGTAAAGCACTCAGCTGACCGATTGCCGTCGGTAATGCAGTCAGTTGGTTGTTTGACAAAGACAAGTTTTGTAAATGTATCAATTGACCGATTGCCGTCGGTAATGCAGTCAGTTGTTTGTTAAACAAATACAATTCTTGTAGATAAAACAATTTTTCAATAGTTGAAAATAGTGATAATTTTAATAATAATTGATCAAGTCTATAACATAATTTTATTAAAAACAGCCACTGATTGTTTGATTTATATTGATGCATGTTTGTATGAAAATACCAGCGATAATAAATTTGTTGATATACATCATCTTTTAATGTATAAAAATTACGACTGACTTGACAAAATTGAAAAATCACCGATAAATCTGATTTTAATAAAATGACATTATAGATATCATCAATCAAATCACTATTCATATTCAATTTATTCGATATAAATAATAATACAAATCATTATTATTTTATTCAATTAGTTTACAATCCAACTCACCATACCACCTTTCACATTCACGCTATCATTCGCATTGACATTGGTTGCGGTACCATCAGAATTGATGTAAAATAACACTTGAGCCTTGACATTATTTGGATTAATTTCAATAGGTGCTTGTCGTAAATTTCCATTATGTTCAATATTGTATACGCCAAATACGGAATACGGTGGCATATTACAAATTGTTTGTACCAAAGATAAATGAGTAATACCACTCGTAGTAATCTTACCGCTAAAGGGTTCCCATTGCAATGAAACGACTTTATTTTTACGCCTCATACGAAAAGCAATAGGACCAGGATGTTTACAATTATCCGGTGTTAATTCTGATAACGGTGTAATGATTGATTTAAATTGACACACATCTGGATGATTGTATTTTTTTTGTAATTTACGACATTCAACTTCACAACATGATTCTGATGTATCATCAAGATAGGATACCGATGATGTAGTAGAACATTCTGATGAATTTGCGTTGTAACGTAACAAGGGTTGATCGATTGAACTTGAATCGTCGCAACAATTTGACATATTTTGTTATCATTAATATTATTTTTTTAACAATTTATAATATAATATCAATCTTTGGTAATTGCAGTTTTATCTCGTTTTTAAATGTCGCTGATAATTTGTTTTTAAACAAATACAATCGTCTTAATGCACACAACTGACTCATTTCCGGCAACAATGTACTCAGTTGGTTGTTTGATACATTCAAGTATTGTAAATCCACCAATTGACCCATTTCCGGCGGCAATGCACTCAGTTGGTTGTTTGACACATACAAGTATTGTAAATCCACCAATTGACCAATTTCCGGCGGCAATGCACTCAATTGGTTGTATGACAAATACAAGTGTTGTAAAGCACGCAGCTGACCGATTTCCGGAGGCAATGCACTCAGTTGGTTGTTATACAAAGACAATTGTTGTAAAGCACTCATCTGACCCATTTCCGGCGGCAATTCACTCAGCTGGTTGTTTGACAAATCCAATACTTTTAAATGATTCAGCTGACCTATTTCCGGTGGCAATGCGCTCAGTTGGTTGTTAAACACATACAATACTAGTAAATGATTCAGATAACCGATTGCCGGCGGAAATGCACTCAGTTTGTTGTTTGATAAACACAAGTATTGTAAATGACACAGTTGACCTATTTCCATCGGAAATGCACTCAGTTGGTTGTTTGACAAATCCAATTGATGTAAAGCGCGCAGCTGACCCATTTCTAGCGGCAATACTTTGATGTTACTATTAGATAAATTTAATTTTGTTTTCGTATATAATGTATTCATGGTATATTTTTTGACTGAAGGTAATAAGATGAGCAATCGAGATAACTGGTAACACAATTTAAGCAACTGGAACCACGTCATATTATCTGTTTTATTTTTAAAAACATCCATGCCCGTTTCATAATAAAAACGGGCATAAATGTATCTAAATAAATCATCATGTTTATTGTATAAAGTTTTATTGACTTGATGCAATTGGCATACAGATTGGACATCAGTATGAGATAAAATTTCAAATAATACATCTTGATTCAAATCAACAAAGTGTTGAACATCCATTTTTTTTCATCATAAAATATAATATATCAATCATTATATTTTATGTACTACATGAATGCCATGAATTGTATTTAATATCTGTTGTATCTAATGTATCTGATGTATCTGATATATCAGATGTTGTATTAGTAACAGTATTACTAACACATTCAGTAAAAGATGGTGGTAATGACATGATTGATGCTGATGTCGATGCAGATGATATAGTATCAGATGATAATAAATTTTGTGACAACTGAACAATATTATTGGGTAGTTGTAAAACACTGTGATCAAACAATATTTTATTTTGTTTAATATCTTCATTAACAACTTGAGTTGATGAAGTGATTGATGTTAAAGTATGTTGTCGATATAAAACACTAGCAACATAAATAATGATAGATAATATCAATAATAAATATAATCCAACCAGCGTATTCATGTACCCGTTAACAACTAAGGCAATTAATAAAATTAATAATATTAAAAAAATTGAAAAAAAGACATAAAACGATGTATTATTTACAATTGTTTTTTCATTATTGGCTGATGTGTCAGTTATTTTGGTAAAATCAAACAAGTTATATCCTTGATTTTCTAAATAAGATTGAAATACAGCGTGTTTTTGTTGTGATGTTAAATTGTTATTGATAGTAATGAATGGTATATGACCTACTGGTGGCCCGCCGATATTTGATTCATTTATTGTTATACTACTACTATTATTAAAATTTAATTCATCCATATTTAATAAATATAAATTTTTTTTATTTAATTATATGCATCGTATGCCTCTTTTGATAATTCATTGTAACTTACAATATGACTAACATAATCATCATGTCCTAATACCATTATAATAATTTCATGTTTTGTTGGATAACGAGACATTGTAAATGTTTCTGATCTTTTTTGTATTTTAGTATCAACTTGTATTGCTGTTGAATTATAAACACCCATGTAATTATATATACTGGTTCTTCATATTATATACATGCAAAAAAATATTTACATTCATTTGTTTCTGATTCTGATTCCGATTCTAACATTTATATTGTAAAATTAATAAATAATTAATCATTTTTATTAATTATTAGTATGATATTAATCAACATTGAGTTCATAAACACCGTTTGATTGTCTTACAAGATTATAAATATAATAACAATCAATAAGTTTAGCACCTATTGTTTTTAAATTTTTGGCAATTGTATAATAAATGTCGTTAATTGTTAAACCGTACTGACTATCAATAATCATTTTATGATCGTCGTTTTTGTATGCATGTGTCAATTGTCTCATGTCAATAATCAGTTTAGGTGCTATATAAACAATGACATTTTTGTGTGATTCATGATGCCTTGCCAAAAATTTATCAAAAGGTAATGTAGCCTGACGTATCATTGCATCACACCGGAAATCATATTTAAAATAGATAAATTTTGGTGTTAATGTCACATTATAACAATGCACGATTGTTTTTATTACATTTTTATCATTTGTTTTCAATGCAGTCTGATAGATTGTTTTCAATGTTTTATCAGTAATACCCGCATTGTGTAGTATTGTATCACAATAAGTATCAATCCGTGATTTATTATATTTATTAACTTTCATGGTTTGCACGGTGGGTAAATGTTGATAAATCAATTGATCAATATCCGCAATTGATGTGAGGGACTGTTTTGATGATCCCACCAACCATGTAAGATATTTTCGCAAAACATCATCACTCGTTTCGATTGTTGGATCATATTGTTGAATTGCATTCAATAATTGTTGATGCGTCAATTGATCAATGCTTTGCATTTTTAATTGATAATTAAATTTTAATAACATGAATTAAGACATTGGATATAAAGATAAAAAAAATTGATTCATTTGACAAAAATTAAGTAGAAAATGTCCATTTCTAGGTGTAGTTGTGAACCACATGATGATATGATTGGTGAGATTTATGGTCCTACAGGAAATTCGCCTATTAAATCACAATACGCACAATGCTATATCATAACAAGAATTGGTAAAGTAAAGGTATTTGCTAAAAAACTTCAAATGTATGAAGTACTTCAACCCAATGGAAATGGGTATTTTAACCATGATAATCTTGGTATTGTCACGATTGAACAACCATTAACTACGTTTGGAGATGAAATATCATGTTCTATATTTCGTTTTCAACATCATGATAATGTAATAACCACTATCCGACACAAAAATATGGTGTTAAATCCTATTGATAAAGATATAATATTACACATTTTGACACCTGAAAGTAGTGTTTTTGAAAAAGTTTAATAATAAATAAATATAAACCTACGGGTTTATATTTACTATAATTTACTTTTGTATTGGATGTTGTGTATAAGGTTGTCCAGAATAATATTGATAATTTGGTTGATAAAAGTTTGGATTAGGAGGTGGTAATGAATAAGGATAAGTGGGTGGGGCACCATAAGGTCCATAATAAGCAGGTTGTTGATAATTATTAGGATATGATGGAGGTAATTGTGATTGTTGTGATTGTTGTGATTGTTGTGATTGTTGCGATTGTAATTTCTTAGATTTTGGTTTAATTTTTTCTTTAGGTGTTATTATCGGCGGATCAGTTGTCGTTTTTTCTTCTGTCATTTCGTTTTCTTCGTTTTCTTCATTTTCTTCGTTTATTTGATTACTTTCTTCATTTTCTATGTTAATTTGTACTTTGCCCTTATCATATTTACCCAAATTATATTTTTTAATAAATTTACGTAAAGTTGTCGTATTACATCCCATTTGTTTAGCAATACCAGAAAATTTACGATCTTCATCCATCATTTTTTGAATTTTTTTAATGTTTGATTCTAAATCTTTTTCCAACATCATACCATTAGGCCGACCCAATATCACACCTTCTGCTTTACATCTTGCTAATCCTATTTTTGTTCTACGACTGATATCCTCTCGTTCCACTTGTGATTGCCACGCTCTTAATGCGATAGTTAAATTATCTATTGATGAATCCGTAACTGGTATATCATTTGCTAATGATAAAATTTTAACACCACGACGATTACATTCAGCTAAAAATTCAATAGATTGTAAACTGTTTCTACCCACTCTACTAAATTCGGACATAATTAATGTATCTCCCTTTTTCATCTTTTGAAAAATATTACCCAATTTTCGTCTTCGCCAATCCACCCGTCCAGATACGGTTTCTTCTATCCAAACAACTTTGCCTAAATTTTTATCGTTAGCCAAATTTAAAATTTCCGCCTTATTATTGGCTAAATTTTGCTTTTCGGTTGAAACGCGCAAGTATCCATACACTGTCATTTTAGATAGGTAAAAAAATGTTTAATTGATAACCTTTTTTTATAACTATTTTGAGCTAACAATTGTACACCTATACTTTTTATTATCGATTTTCGATAACATAAAAAGGTAAATTTTTACACATTAAAAATGTTACGAAATTTGCCCGTTTATTTGATCATTAAATGTATTAGATGTCATACATTTAATCATGATATGTTAATGTCGACATGTTATTTTATTAAAAATATATTACATATTAAAATGTATCAAACTATACCAGAGTTGATTAAACAACTTAATCGCTATGATGGTTATCAAACCATTACCAAAACAAATTATAGTAGCCGTGTAGGTAAAAAGGAAGATTTAGTCAAGTTGATTAATAAGTTGAAAAATACTCCTTTAGAATTCGAAGAATTATTACCTGAATTACAAAGTTCAATTTTATCACAAAATATAGAAATGTTGAAACAATCGCAACGATTGAGTAAAAATGTAAGTAAACATACACAACAAGCGTATTATCAACATTTATGTCAACTACCAATCACTCATCATGAAATTAATCAATACGGTACACTATATAAACCTTCTCAACTATTTTTGTTTGTTATCATACCATTAAAATTATTTAATATTTTCGCTGTTAATCAATACAGTTATTTTTTAACTAATAATCTTTTTGAATATAAAGGTATAACAATACAAAAAGTTAAACAAAATAATGGGTTAATTACATATAGACTTGATAATTTTGGTAATGGTAATGAGATACTGGATATTGATAGACAAATTGAAACAGTTAAAATAGATTTATTAACATTGTATCATATCTACAAATTAAGATTACAATGTGAAAAAATTCACCCACATTTTGCAAAGCAAAAGGTTTTACAAGAGTTGAATGATTACAAAAAACAAGTGAATATCAACAACTACATATCTTTGTTCAAATATTGGTTATATTTGTATTACAATGCGAGACAATTTCCAATCTTTCCCAAACAAGAAAACTTTTTGGATTACAAAGTAACAGTGGATGACAATGGTGATATTGTGATAGTCGACCATCCAACGCTAACACCGGATATATTGATGGAACAATTACAACAATCATGTGAACATTGGTATGATGAATTGACGTATTGGATTGACAAGTTGTTATAAATATAAAATAATGTATTTTATATTTTAATATTTTTTAATCCTATCAAATAAACCTTTTGAGTTTAGGTATTCATAAAATGTTGAATGTTGATGATAATAAATACGAATATTAGCTCGAGTTAAATCATAATAAGTATGATAATTATACCATTCATCCGGTATTGATTCATACTTTGGCTCTAAATCATCACAATAACAACCCAAATTTTCTAATTGTTTTACTAAATGATTAAATTTAGTTTTTATATCTTCATTTTTCTGATTTAATTTGTTAATCTCATTTTTATATTCATCCTTTATATCAATAATATCTTTTTTAAGAAAATAATAAGACAATTGATCATATGTACATAATCCTTCACAACCTACACCATCTGATACTTTTAAACGTGATAATGCTTCTGATACCGACAAAAAACAATTAATATTTTCTTTATCTTTAACGCCAATGCTTAGAACATAAACGTCGTAACCAAAATTTTTAATACGATACCATACGCTATCACCTGTAGTAGGATATATAGGCATAGACGCATAAGACAATACTAAATCTTTTTCCTTTTCAATAATAATCTCCATTTATATTATTTATTTTTTAAAAATTGATCATTTTTAAAACCCCGTTCCCGTCGTTTAATATAATCAAATACAGACATGGAAGCTGGTACATGATCACGCATTGACGATTCAATCAATTGCTTGACATTGATAATTCCATTTTGACCATGACTGTATATTTTTGATGTCGTACGTGTGTTGTTGATTTCAATAAACATATCACCAATATCATTGATAACGTCATCACTTATTAAACTATTTATATCTGACCCGTATAAAATGTGATCACCAATGGATTGACGTTGATTAAATTTAATAATTTGTTTTTCTAATTGTTTTTTAAAACAATGTTTATCTAATTTTTCATTTCGTTTACATACCAATTGTACTGTCATTAAAAACCCGTCCAATAGACGTTTATTGGATGATAGTATTGAACCATCATCACAAAATTGACAATATTTAAGTGGTATCATTTTTTGAAATACATATTCACCGGTTTGTTTGTAAAATTTGAGTATGATTAACGGATCGCGTGATGTAGTTGTTAGATTTAGCAACGTGTGCGTTTTTGAATCGGTGTATTTAATGGCGTAACTTAAACTAGGGAAGATATTATCTTCCGCAATTTGTCCATATAAGGTAATCATTTTTATGAATAATGATTTATATTTTAATCATTATTTATGATGATAAAATATGTGACAATAGTTCATAAACATACGGATACAATTTACCTTCAGTAAATGTATAATACTGTATATCATAACCACTATCATATTCAAATGTGTATCCATCCATCACTTCATAAATTTTAATGTATTTATCATCCCATCGTATAAATGCATGATTATTAATGATTTGACTTTGTGGTGTAAAACCAGTATATTTAATAATCATGTTACTAATATAATTCACTAATAAACGCATCTGTACTTGATTCATTTTATTAATAAAAAATTGAAAAGAATTTAATTTTTTAAACTTACAAATATGAATGACGATGTCCTACGTGAAATTGTATCTCATGCTGATATCCGGTCCGTATTCCGATTTTGTCAAGTAAACAAGACTTTATGTCATCAACAAGATGATTTGTTTAAACACATTTATCAACGTTTATATAACCATACCAGTATGGCTGTATTTAAAAATAATACGATGACTTGGTTTCAGTTGATTAAACAATGTTATTTGTTGGAACAATTACGTATTAAGATAGTATATAAATATTCAATAAAAGAATTATATACTTTACAAGCATTGGATTTATCTCACAATCAACTGAGCGCATTGCCACCGGAAATCGGTCAGCTGAGTCATTTAAAATACTTGGATTTGTCAAACAACCAACTGAGTGCATTGCCGCCGGAAATGGGTCAATTGGGTGCTTTACATACATTGTATTTGTCTCATAACCAACTGAGTGCATTGCCGCCGGAAATAGGTCAGTTGAGTGCTTTACAAAAATTGTATTTGTCAAACAACCAACTGAGTGTATTACCTCCGGAAATGGGTCATCTGAGTGCTTTACAATCATTGAGTTTACATAACAACCAATTGAGTGCATTGCCGCCGGAAATCGGCCGGCTGAGTGCTTTACAAAATTTAGATTTGTCATACAACCAACTGAGTGTATTGCCTCCGGAAATCGGTCTGCTGGGTCATTTACAATATTTGTATTTGTCAAACGACCAACTGAGTGCATTGCCGCCGGAAATCGGCCAACTGAATAAATTAAAAGAATTGTATTTGTTTAACAACCAACTGAGTGCATTGCCTCCGGAAATGGGTCAGATGCGTGATCTACGATATCTGTATTTACATAACAACCAATTGAGTACATTGCCGCCAGAAATGTGCCAGCTGAATAATTTATACATCGGATGGTAAAACAATATTATTAGTTAATTTTTATTTATTTTATCATCTGATAAATAACGATTGATATTTAATTTTAGAGCATCAGCATCATCATCCTGCTTCATCGGTATTGTAATGATAAGATCTGAACCAATACGAATAAGATTTTGTTTTTTTAGGAAATCAATATCGTTTTTATAATAATCTGAAAATGCACGTATCGCCGCACGTTTTATGAGTTGTTTATTTTTAACGTTGGATTCGTATGTCCATATCCAATCACCTGATAATGTACCATTATTTGACAATAATGTTATAGTGTTAATCATATGATATAAATGGGATACGATACTTTGTAAAGTATCATAACCAAATTCATAAAACTTCGCCCGCGATTCATTTTCTTCATCTTGTAACACTTCGACAACGGGTACATTTAACACGTTGCGATATTTAAAATGATTTAAATCAAATGTCCATATCAAATCACTCACATACATATCATCTGATATGTTTACATGATGATGGTATAAATCAAGTAGTGTTTTGTAACCAATTAAATCATCCATTTTGATCAATTCGTGAATACTTTTACTCACCATGGATGATACGTAAACAGGCTGCGTACCAATCATTGGTACAATGTTGTTATTATTACGTATCACATGTGATACACGATAATCAAAATGTTTATATAACAAAATTTTTAACAAACTGGCCAAGCCACGCCAAACATATTCATTCATCTTTTGATATACATCAAAAGATAATTGTAACAAATCAATATGGTTTAATAAACTGTATAACGTTGTGATGGCGTCATCTTTACTATGGGTTGTATCGATGGTAAATTGATAGACGCCGTGATATAATGGTATTGTATTGATTTGATTAACTAATAAACCATCATCGGTGGCAATAGGCGTGTCAATGGTATAAAATGGTTGATCAAATAAAACTTGAAATACGTCATATTGTTTAGGATTGGCTACCCATTGAATCATTTTAATAATATTTTAAATATGATTTAAATATTATTAATTAACATTAATAAATGGAATTATTAGAAGGACAGTGGCATTATAAAAATACCAATATTCAATTTTTATGTCATAAAAATAATCAGTATTTATATCAACATGAACAAATTTGTGGTCAATATTATAAAGTGGATGATGGTTATTTGATTACTTTTTATCTATTTGATAACAATAATAATACATTAACAAATTATACAGGTAAATTATATTTTAACGATGTCAAACATATTTATGTTGAAAAATTTACAACACGGAGTCATACTCAACCCTATTATAAACAAAATTTATGGACTTTACATGATTTATCAGATCATGAAAATATAACATTATCAAAAATCTAAATTATTAAAATTTTTTCCATTTACACACACCATTCTTGTCTGGTTCTGAAATCCAATTAACATTGTCTCTTTTTTTGATCTGTCCACAACATTCATTGGCAGGAAAAGCTGGACTAGGACGATTTTTATATTTTGGCGAGTATTGTTTGACACATCCCCTTAATACTCGTGGTGATTTTCTTACTCGTTTAGGTGATTTTTTGACATATACTTTTTTACCCTTGACAATGTAATATTGTCCACCGCGCGCGCCGACATGAAGTGTACGATTTGACATTTTTTAATTACTATTAAAATTATATAAATAATTTATTAAATCATTTTATCAATATGTTATTTAAAAAATAAAGTTAAATCAACTGGTTTCCAAAGATTCGATTTTAATATTTTACCAGTATCTTGATCATATACAACCCAATGTTGTTGATCTGGTGCTTGTCTATAAGCCACATGTTTGTAGATGCTATGACCTTCATAGCTTGTAACCGTATCAATCGCTTCAGCTTCATTTTGGCACAATTTAGACATATTATTTTGGTGAATCAAATCAAAGGCCTCATACCATTTTTTAAATTGATGATTTAATCGTTGTATACCAATTTTTTCTACAATAATTTCCATATTATACAATGCGTGAATCAACGCATCATAATTTTCATTTTTCACTTGTTGCACAATGTCATCAAGCAAATCTTTGATGACATCAACACATTTTTTACCAATAACGTCAACATAAATACCGCGCCATTCAACATGTTTAAATTTTTTATCATCCATATTACTACCAAGCAAGGCACATAATCTTAAGGTAAAATAGGATATATCAATGAGTGCATCCAATTTTTCACATTCATCATCCTTTTCAATCGCATCCAGATATTCTTTATATTCTTCTTCAATAAATCCAACAGCTTTGTTGATTAAATTTGGATCCCTTATAAACAAATCACGTTGTTCAGTTGTCGGTATTGTTATGCCACATTGAATGTGAAAATGGCATACTTTATCAAAATGCGTTTCTATATTCATCTTTTTTAAGATATATATAAATAAATCTAATCATTTTTTTTTAATCATATTTAAATGGAAACGTATAAGCAAATACAAAATCCAGATTCTGGAAGATTCATTTATATTGATGGTCCAACTTATAAAAAGTTATTGAAAAAATACAATGAAAATGTTTTATTATTACAACCGATACGCACAACACATGTTGCACCACGAAAAATTAAATCAACCATTGTCCATCATCGTCAAGTTGATTTAAACAAAGATGTCTTACGTGAAATTTTATCTCATGCGGATATCCAATCTGTATTCCGATTGTGTCAAGTTAATAAGACTTTATGTCATCAACAGGACGATTTATTTCGACACATTTATGACCGTTTCTATCATGAAACGGGTATGGCTGTTTTAAAAACTGCTAATATGACGTGGTTCCAGTTGCTTAAACTGTGTTACCAGTTGTCTCGCTTGATCCTCTTATTACCTTCACTCAAAAAATATACAATGATAGCATTATATAAAAAAAAAGAATTAAGTTTATCTGCAAAAAAAATCAAAGTATTGCCACCGGAAATAGGTCAATTGAGTCATTTACAAAAATTGTATTTGAATGGTAACCAACTGAGTTCATTGCCTCCAGAAATGAGCCGACTGAGTTCTTTACAACAATTGCTTTTGAATAACAACCAACTGGGCGCATTGCCTCCGGAAATGGGTCGGCTGAGTGCTTTACAAACATTGGATTTGTCAAACAACCAACTGAGTGCATTGCCACAGGAACTGTGTCAGCTTATCCATTTAAAATATTTAAATTTAGCAATAAACAAATTGATTGCATTGCCGCCGGAAATGGGTCAGATGCATGCTTTACAACTATTGAATTTGTCTTACAACCAACTGAGTGCATTGCAGCCGGAAATTAGCCAGCTGAGTGCTTTACAACAATTGGATTTATCTTACAACCAACTGACGGCATTGCCGCCGGAAATAGGTCAGTTGATTAATTTAAAATACTTGTATTTGTCAAACAACAATTTTTCATCGGCATTTATAAACAAGTTAATACAACAATTACCAAATACTAAGATTATTTTTTAAAATAATATTTTATTTAATACATCAATTGAAATTCCAAATCGTGACATAAATCTCGCTCAATTTGCAACAATGTGATATTATCGTAATTATGTTTTAATGCTGAAACATTATAGTTTAACAATTTGGCAGAAATCCATGTCACGCCAACCGCTTTATTAGATTCACTCATCGTTGTCAATGTGAGTTGACAATATAACTTATAAGCCATGTTTTGTACATGTTCATCATCACAACATTGTTCGATATATCTTATCATACGTGCTTGTTCATCATGTGAAAAAACATTCATAATGGGTGTTATAATAACAGGATTTTTTTTTGGTAATCCAGAAAAAAAATCATCACAAATTAATTCATAAGCACTCGGTCTATCGGATGGATCAATTTTAAGCATACTCGTCATTATTTTATTAATATCCACATTACATTGATTGTAATATTGTTTTGATAAATTTGTTTTTTGGTATTCAATAGCATAATGTGTTATATTGGTGATTTGATTGGTCAATGTTGCCCAATCTAATACAGCATTGATGTATTTTTGTTTATTGGTGTTTTCATCATGTTGATTTTTAATTAACAATTCTTGGTAATAAATTTCATAAAATGTAATACCCAATGACCAAATATCAGCTGATAAATCAAATTCTTTTTTTAATAATACTTCCAAACTACGATGTGTTGCTGTCGCTATGATATGATTAAAACATTTATCCATTTTAACAGATAAGGTAAAGTCGGTGAGTTTGATTGTATGGTCATTGTATAATAAAACATTACTTGCTTTAATATCGCCGTGGATGATGTTTTGTGAATGCAAAACCACCACAGCTTGCAATAAACTATGATAAATATATTTTAATTCATCAAGCGTACATTGATGATTATTTTTATACATATGGGTATATTGGTGTAAATCCATGATGGCTAAAGGTTGTATAATGTATAGCATTTTTTTAGATGCAAATATATCAATGGCGTGATTCAGATACGGGTGCATAATCGATTTCATAATCATACATTCATTTAAATTATCAATCCCATCAGAAGGAATTGGGCAGCATTTAATGGCTACTTTCCGCTGTTTGTTGTCGGTGGCTAAATATACTTTACCATAAGATCCTTGACCTAATGTTTTATTTGTTATAGTATATGATGAACTATGATATTCACAATAGGGATGTTCAGTGGATAATATAATGGTAGACATCTTTTTAAATATTATTGTAATAATATTTAATATATTACTAAAAAACAAGTTATTTTTTTATCATTAACAAAAATGGAAGCTTATATTATCAAATACGCAAGTATTAATATTTCAAAATTACTCACACAAATGTCACAATCTATTGATATGTCTACTGAATTTATTGATCCACTGTGTACAACAATCAAACTTGCGTTATTGGCATATAAATCACCAGGTACTAAAATTAGCATTAAAAATAATAAAATTGACATTCAAGAACCTAGCATGTTTCAAGGTGTACAGCGGTGGTTTAATAGTGATGAGCGGAACCAACTTCATCAGTTAAAATTACCACTATTTTATTTTCGCGGTTTACAACTTGGCTATATCAAATTTCATGATATCGATTCTAAAATATTGAATCATATTTGTGATTTAGCTGTATTGGGATTAAAAAAGATGAAAATGACATATGAATGTAAATCTGGTTCTTTGATTGAAAATTGTCTTGATGAATATATTAACATCCTGGTCACTCCATTGTCGGAAGATTTGTATAATCAAGAAGTAACTAAATTAAATAAACCAACAGTGACTGCTATTTATCATGAATATATGAAATTGTGGTTTTTAAATGATTTTGATATATTAATTGATTTGTTTCATATATTATCGTCAGAATATGATCTTATAATACAAAATAAATTGGCTGATTGTATTGATCATTATATCATGGCAAAAGATTTAAATATCGATAAAATCAGACCTCATTAATTTTTAAATATTATTATTTAAAAACCTAATCTTTCCAATTCCATCTTATCATAAAGTTTAAGTCGGTCTTGTGCTTTTTTTTTACACTTTGGTTCTTTCAATAAAACAGATTTAATATACGATACACGATCGGTATCACGATCATAAATATCAGCATGTTTATGTAATGCATACATCAACGACACAAGAAATTCATGATATGTTTTTTTAATACATCCATTTTCTATAACATATTTGGGTGTAAAATGAATGTTTTTATAAACAACCGTTTTATCTGGATAAATATAAGTTAAATACATATAATCGTTTTCAGACATGACTAGAAATAAATCTTCGGCTTCTTCTTGTAAATGGGACATATAGAGATAGTTATACAATGTATATTTACCATTAAATGATGGTAATGAATCGTTATCAAATTTGGATTTCCATTGATCTTTTTGACATAATGCGTGGGCAGTTTTATTCATTTGACATAATTGACGTATCGTAGAAGTATCAGCGTGCCATAAGATGTTGTATAATTCATCTTGATTGACCACGTGTCGTGGTTGATTGTGTTCTATGAATCGTTTCATTTTATTATAAAAACAATCATTTTTAAAAAAAATAATGAGTAATATCACATTTATATCTTGTTTATACAAAATTCATGACAATGAATTTGATAATATACAAATCATGAATAATCATATTCAACACATGTTGAATTCGAATTTAAATTTAATTTTGTTTGTCGATGACTATTATCATCATTTTTTACAACAATTTGATGTGCGACCGACGGTCGTCGTCATTAAAAAACATTTGAAAGATGTCTTGATTTATCAATCCATCATGGATTTACAATCATCCCTTCAATTACCATATCAACGTAATCCACAAAAAGACACATGTCAATACATGGCATTAATGAATAGCAAAGTTGAATTTCTACATTTAGCATGCCATGTTGTTAAAACGGATTATATCGGATGGATTGATTGTGGCATCGGTAAAATTTTTAAAGACAATACAACTTTTGAAAAATTGGCAAATTATCAAATCACTCATTTAAATCAAATTTTAATTCCTGGATGTTATGATATACGTCATATATCCTACAACGATTTGATACAACATATTTATTGGGTTTTTTGTGGTGGCTTTTTTATTTTACCCATTCATTTCTGCCATGATTTTTATCAATTATGTTATAAGTATGTTAAATCATGTTTGTCTAAAAACATGATATTTTGGGAAGTTAATTTATGGATTCTGATATATCAAGATTATCCACATTTATTTTGTAAATATGTAGGTGATCATAATGATTCAATCATTTCAATACCAAGACATTTGTACGTTTAATAAAAATAATCATAATCATGATTATTTTTTAAGTCAATAATAGGATAACAAATTAAACATGTCCGATTGATTTACATCACTCACTTGTTCAATAATGGCATTTTTTATATTATTATCACAATGTTGACAAACAAAACTTTTATATTTTAATAATGCATGATCAAAATGATATAATGGTTTTTTAAGTTTTTGATTTACCATATTATGAAGTTCCCAACTCCATTTAAAAAATCCGTATTCTTGGTGCCAATATTCTTTTAAAGGTTTATCGGTGATAAATTTTTTAAAATCAGGTTTACAAGTGTCACATCCAAAATGATCAGAGAGTTGATTAATCATCACTGTAAATGATTGTTTTGCGGATTCTGTTGTAGCATGATAAGCTAATGTATGAATCACGAACCAAATACCACGCCCTTCTGTTTTAATATTAAAATTGTCATTCATATTTTATAGTTATATTATACTATTTTATAGTATAATATCATAATCATCATCACATACAATATGTGCATCTTTAGCACATTCACACAAATATCGTTTTAACAAATTGTAATCCGGATTTTGTTTATAACTTAGATTTTTAATATACACCAACATTAAGTAAAACTGGTAAGGAAGGTGTTTTGTTAAGCGCTGTGCTGTAAATGTTTTTTTTAAATGTAAAATTTGTTTGCTCGGTTTAACATGTTGCCACGGCAAAAATCCTTTCAAAAATTTGATGAGTATATATATCCACGATTCTAAATCATCTCTACGGCTATATAAAATACCTTGATGTACATTTCTTGAACTATATTGATATGTACCGTTCATTTTATCAATATGTTGTATATCACGATGGATACCATCTATCATATAAAATTCAGATAATCCAAAATCAAATAAATAAATTGTTTTATCATTTAAATCAAAGGCAAAATTACTCGGTTTTATATCATGATGTACAATACCAAATTCATGCAACGTTTGAATACGTGTTAACATTTGTAATCCACATTGAATAGTCGTTTTTAAAGAAAATTTTTTAAATTGGATGAATAATTGACTTAATGATGATCCAAGTTCTTGTAATATGATCATTTTATGATGATCATTGATAACATAATCATACAATGTAGGATAACCCACATTATTATATTGTTTTATATGGTTATATATGTCAATTTCATTAATCAATGATTCTTTTTTTTCAATTTTAACAATGACAGTTTTATTGTTTTGTAAATCGGTTGCTTTATATATGGATCCAAATCCACCTTCGTTGATTAACTTTATACAACGATACGTATTCGTATGACTATGAATAATCATTAGATATGAATATTATTTTTGATAATAATATTAATTGAAATGAAATATAAATATATTTTTATTTTATATTTAATAATCAATTATGCAATGCGTCGTATCAAAAGACTTGCATTGACATTATTTTGTAAACCACCTGTATTTGTTGGAATTATAACTGATATTGGACCGGGAGATCCTGAAGTGTAATTAACAAGTTGAATTGTTGTATTTGGTACGACAATTTGTAAAATTGTTTTTCCATTATTTTGTACTAATGTATTATCAACGCCGTAAATGCTTGATGGAGTAGCAACTCCGTTGAGGAATATAGCAAATTGATTCAAATCCGCTGCTGTGACAGAATAATGAAATTCATACACGCCAATGTTAATCGCTGTAATTGTATTAGTGCCCGCTACAAACATAAATCCAAAATTAGCACCTGGATCAATGGTATCAAATGTTACCGCTGAACCAGCAGCTACAGTTTGTGCTGATGTATTATAGACATTAATGAATGCTAATGTGCCAGCGATTCCAAGTGGTCCTGTTGGTCCGGCTAATCCAGTAGGTCCAGTAGGCCCAGTACCCAATGGTCCAGTAAATCCAGTTGGACCTGTTTGTCCGGTTGGTCCTGTAGGACCAGTAATACCAGTTGGCCCTAAAGGTCCTGTTGGCCCAGTATATCCTGTAGGTCCTGTAGGTCCAGTTGCTCCTGTATTCGTTGCTGTACCAGCTGGTCCTATAGGACCAGTGGTCCCAGTCGGCCCAGTAGCGCCAGTATTTGTTGCAATACCGGATGGTCCTGTAGGACCAATAGGTCCCGGTATAGGTATTAACAATTCAATTTCTCTAGAAGATGTTTCGATGGATGAAAGTGACATTTTGTTATATAATAATAAAAAAAATTATAATGTAATAATAGTATGTGGTAATTGTTGTCGTAATTTATTTTTAATAATTATAATTTGTTGTTTGACAAATACAATTTTTGTAAAGCACGAAGCTGAGACATTTCATGAGGCAATGCACTTAGTTGGTTATTATGCAAATACAAGTATTTTAAAACACTTAATTGACCTATTCCGGAGGTAATGCACTCAGTTGGTTGTATGACAAATACAATTCTTGTAAATCCCACAATTGACCTATTTCCGACGGCAATGCACTCAGTTGGTTGTAAGACAAATCTAAGTATTGTAAACCCCCCAATTGACCTATTTCCGATGGCAATACACTCAGTTGGTTGTTAGACAAAAACAATGTTTGTAAAGCACGCAGCTGACCGATTTCTGTCGGCAATGCACTCAGTTTGTTATGATGTAAATACAATTTTTGTAAATGACTCAGCTGACCTATTTCCGGCGGCAATGCACTCAGTTTGTTGTATGACAAAGACAATGTTTGTAAATTAATCAACTGACCTATTTCTGGAGGCAATGCACTCAGTTGGTTGTTTGACAAATTCAATGCTTGTAAAGCACGCAGCTGACCTATTTCAGGCGGCAATGCACTCAGTTGATTGTCAGACAAAGATAAATATTGTAATGCAATCAACTGACCCATTTCCGGAGGCAATGCGCTAAGTTGGTTGTTTGATAAAATCAATATTTGTAAAGCACTGAAATGACCAATTTCCGGAGGCAATGCACTCAGTTGGTTGTTTGACAAATTCAAACATTTTAAATTAATGAGCTGACTTATTCCCGGCGGCAATACTTTGATTTTTTCATCATATAATAGTAATTCTTTCATCGTATATAATTCTTTCACGGTATATTTTTTAAGTGAAGGTATTAAGATGAACAAGCGAGACAACTGATAACACAGTTTAAGCAACTGGAACCACGTCATCTCAGCCGTTTTAAAAACATCCATACCTGTTTGATGATAGAAACAGTCATAAATGTGTCGAAATAAATCATCTTGTTTATGGCATAAAGTTTTATTCATTTGACACATTCGAAATACAGATTGTATATCAGCATGATATAAAATTTCACGTAATACATCCTCATTCATTTTTAAAAATTTAATACCAAATTTAAACATTAAATTATTATAATAATTTATAAATATAAATCCTATATAAATATAGGATTTATATTTTTATTATGATGAAGATGACGAAGTTAACCCCGTTTTCTTCGATTCTAACATTGTACCTTTGGTAATGGTATAAGACGTATTATTATGCAGCACATTTTTAATTTTTTTTGTTGATATTACTCTATTGGGATCTGTTTTATTAATTTTAGTGTCTTTTTTGCTACTTTGAATGATATAGGTAGAAGACATTTAAAATAAAAAAAAAAATAAATAAATGCATTATTTATTAAAAAATTATGATCCATATGATGATATTAATATAAAAACAACCGAGTTAAATCTTAATCCCAGTTCATATTTGAACAATGGACTGTATCATACGATACAAGTATATATACAAGACAATTGAAGAACAAATGTTGTATGCAGACGCTATTACACGACGATATGCTTTAAATCCACATTTTCATCAATGTAATACCAACATTTGTGCAAATACGACAACTGTTGGTAATGTAGCTTTTATGGCTTATTATAATGGTATGGATAGTAAATGGGGTTTATTATATAATACATTGATGGATGAACTTAGACGAATATATGAATTATTTAATATAACACCAACTATTCTGGTGTTATATTAATAAAATTAAATGTCATGTTATGATATTATTGACGATATTTTAATACATTTAAAACCTCGTCATCTGACTCATATGATTCATCATCATCATTTTTAATCCCATTAAATCGACAATAAACCTCCCAAAATTTCTTTCCACCCAACATTAATGCAATTGCTTTTCGTGTTTCTGCCATATGATCCATTTTTATTTTAATTTTTTTATTTCTTATCTATTTTTTTTCGTATCTAAATAACATGTGATAATTTCAAATCAAAATAAGTTTGCACAACACATTTAATAATACGCCATTTTTGTAAATTTGTGTTTTTAATATTGTTTAAATTTTTATTGTTTAAATCGACAGTGGGTAAAAAAGATTTTATAACAAATCTGGGTGATAATAATTCAGATTTACTATAACCAAATTCAATTCTTTCTCTTTCAAAATTGTTTGGACTATATGGTAACGATAATGAAAATAATAGTTTAAGCGAGGCATCTGAAATTTGGTTATTCATTAAAAAGAAAATACCATCAAGAAGTGTATAATTTTTACGAATAATTTCAATTTTATCGTCGTTATTGACATGCTCTAAACATTGTCTAAAATGGGAATAAACATGATAGTATTTTTTACTTCGATAAACCATATCTTGATAAACCATTTTACCTAAAACGGATGTACTCTTTTTAAAATACGTCACATAACCAGGATAATCATGTAATAATTTCAAATACCAAAATTCATCAGTATTGCAATAATATTGGAACCGTTTGTTGACGGTACAAAAATGATTCAATGTATCGATATCCATGTTTAACATCACTATTGGAATATCTTTGTTAATCACATTTGAAAGTGGATCGACGGGGAATTTTCTTTCCATTTTTGGTGATTCTTCAAATTCCCATAACTCTTCAGGTTCTTCATAAGATCCCGAGCTATAATAACCTAATTCTTCACTACTGCTTGACATTTAATTAAACATATAAAATGATTTATAATATTAATCCATATTATAAAAATGTTAGATGATATCGCATATGAAATTGCATTACAAGCAAATAGTGATACGTTAAAATCTTTATGTTTAGTAAATCAACAATTTTTAACAATCTGTTCCAATCCCGTTTTTTGGAAACAAAAATTTCCATATATAAATATAAATATAAAAAATATAACTGAATATTTAAAATTATTACAATCCTATGAGCACGCGACGAATTTAATGCAAAAACTGACTACAAAATTTTGGCGTGAATTCAAACATAATACATATTATTATCGCCATGCTGTTTATAAATTATTTTTAAATTTAATACCCGATTTAGCTATGCGATATACAGATGATTTTGTATATTATGAATATGCAAATGATACAATCTTTAGTACTATTTTATCCAAAGAATTCCCCTATTTATATTATGCTAAATCAGGTAATAAAAATGAACCATTAAAACATATTACAATTAAATCACTTTATTTACAATCGACCATTTTCCTAACAGAGTTATTTTATTTATTTAATGATTTAAACGTTAATAAATTATTTCATCATTTGCTTGATTATATGTCTAGTCAATATGACATACGATCGGTTAACATGATTAAAAAAGGAGTGTATGGATCTTATAAAAAATAATAAATTTAATATGTATTAAATTTATTTCCGCAGCGATACTGTGCAATTTACTGCGCGGGGAACCACACTGTAAATTTAATAGGGATGTGATCTGATGGTTCGTCTTCATTTGGGATCGGACCGATGGGTGGAAGCGGATCGACAACAACTTTTAATTTTTTTGTTGCAACATGATCAAATGCATAATATCGGTGCGATTTGTATTCATCGGTATAAACATGGCAGGTTGGATCTCTTGTCGCGAATAACTGGAATCCGGAACTGATAATTTTATTGGTAATATCGGCGCTATCGTCGAGTGTATCATTAAAATCACCGCAAATAATTGCGCGATCATATTTATCTAGGGTTTTAATGCATGATGAAATTTGACGAACACGAGTTTCGAATTCACTGTAAAGCCCTGCTTTTAGGTGTACATTACATACTGCAAATTTTACATCATTGTAAGATACATTTGCAATAAGAGCACAAGATGTCCGCACAAAATCGTTCAATACAAACTTATTTTTCTTCCACAAGATTATACAACCGACAGGATTTGTCCGTTTATCTTTTTTACAAACTTTCAAGTTGCTCGTGTCAATGTGATGTACGGCATCATAATCCGGTAAAAATCGGGTTATGTGATCGGTGTGATCTATATCTACCTCCTGTAAACAAATAATATCATAACCTTTTACAGTGTGTATTATCAGGGGTAATCTCACCGTCCAATCTAAAATGGAGTCGCTGCGATGAGCGGGTAAGTATGCATAACGCTGTTCGAATTTGCGCGTGGATTCGTCACCTTCAATATATTTTGTGTATCTATCCGCGATAATATTGTATGTTATACATCTCAAGTTATTAACTATACTTGCAGTATCCATGATTTATGTTATTTATGTTATATTTTCTTATGTTTAAATTGGATTAATTAAATCATTTTTAAATATAAAATTTGCAATTTTCTTCAACTTTTTTAAGAAGATGAGCAGGTACATCATCTTGCTCTAAAACAAATAAACACGCTTCACTGCCTTCTTGTTTTTTATTTAAATAATAAGCGACGATAGAAATTTCATAATAAAAAGCCCACGAGTAGGCGCTAGCTTCTATAAATAATGAATCGGTAGGAAATTCAATATCTTTACCTATCATGGCATAATCATAAGCCAATTGATGTTGACCAATTTCGCGATAAATAGCCACTGCTTGATAAAGTGCTTCAGCTCGAGTTGGTCTAAATTTCCACGCCTTCAAATACCATTCAATAGCCGAATCTACAGATGATTTTTCTTTATTTTTAATATCTTCTAATGTTAAATCTTTGGCATATTTATTTATTAGCTCAATTTCACAATCTTCTTTCTGTTCTTTGTCGTAAAAATGACTAATTGATTTATAAACATTATATAGTGCTTGATAACATATGCCTGTTTGATACATAGCGTAATAAGTTTCTTCTTGCCAACCTGCCATGTTTGATCGTTTGATATAAAATTCTATAGCCAAATCAAAGTCACGCATACATTTATAAGTTTGTGCTAAATAAAAATGGTATCTTATACGTAAATCATCACTAATGGTTTCGTCTTTTAATCCATTTTCCAGTAAACACCGGTCTCGTGGATATTTGTGATGCTTAAAATTGCCATCTTCTTTATCGTCTATTCGTAAACTCGTCAAAGTATGCGAAGTGACTTCAACACCTTTCGTACTATTTTTATCTTCTTCCCAATATTCATGGGTAACACCATGACAAATCCAATCAAATTTCCCACTGAGCATCCGTATGTTGCTATATACTAAATCATGATGTTGTTGAACGACTAAGTATTTGTCAACAAATAGCAATTTTTTATTAAACTCTTTGTCAATTTGCCAAACAAAGTCAGCATCTGATAATAAATAATAGTTAGCTTGTGGCCACGTCTTTTTAGCCATCTGCATAGAATGGGTACGATTGTATCCAAAATTTTTAAAGGGTTCATGGTGAACCTTGCCAGGGATTTTATGTTGTTTATACCAATGTTCAATGACTTCTACCGTATTATCAGTAGATCCAGTATCAACTATGGATAAATAATCAATGATTGGCTTCACAGAATCTAATACTCTAATCATATTGATGGATTCATTCTTGACAATCATCGTCAAACAAATGGTTTTATCGCGGTTATTTAACTTTTGTTGCAATTGTTGGCGTTTGTTTGAAACATGATGATTTGACATTTTTTAACATATAAAACGCGGGTTTTATATGTTAAATCTTAACATAAGTTTTATCAAACACATCAAGATTAACATCTTGACAATCTACTTTATAATTGACGGTAACATGATGTTGTTGATCATCAATCCAAACAAATTCATCAATCTTACAACCTTCATTTTGATAATATAGTTCAAATATATTTTTTAAATCTTGAAGAAAAGAATCCAATGATTCTTTTTTGACGACACGTAACATGTCTCCGATGGTTTTGATCGTGTGTTTAGGATAAATATAATCATCATCATTTTGTATAACACCATCAATTAAATACATTTGATTATTAACTGTCATTGTGACTGTTTTATGAGATTCCATTTAACAATTATTTTTTATAATCTAAATCATTTTGTTTTTCAATCACGCGCGCCCATATTTGTTCACATTCACTTTTTACATCAATAACTTTTTTTTTATTTAATTCTAATTCGTATTCCAAATAAAATGGTGGATTATAACAAAATCTTTTTTTTTTATATTTATCAACATGTTTATAAATGCGCAACATTTAATTATAATTATAATTGTTTTTCATATTTTTTATATTGACTTAATAATATCTTCACGTATGTCTTGTACCCTTTTTTTTTTAATAAATGTTTTTTCCTAATAGGCAAACCATCTATTAGCATGTTAACGTCATCATATATTAATTTCATTAACCATGATTTAAATTCATCATTTGTATATTTTTTTCCATCAATTGTAATACCATAAGGTAAATTAATATGATAATATTTTTTATGTATTGATATGATAAAATGACTACCATGATAATGATAAAATTCTCCGGATGTTATAACATAAATAATAGCCTCAGCTTCATTTTTAACATCAACCATTTTTAAATATTCATATAATGTATAAATTCCTTGATATGATGGTAATTGGGCTTGTTCAAATTTAATTTGCCATCGATTTTGTCGACATAATTGATCAGCTAATTGGTTTATATGACATAAATTTTTAATTTCTTTATCATCAGCATACAATAATATTTGATATAAAATATCTTCGGGTATGATTTGATGTGTTATATTTAATGGTATTATCACGGTAGGGTCTCCAAATTTTATCACTAATTTGTTGTATGTTAATGCATTAGGTTTAATTTTTCTTTGCGTGTAAGGATTAACAGATGGGTTACGGTAAAAATCCGATTTTAATTGATCAAACGATTTCATTTTATTGATTTAAAATTATTTATAATTCACATAATATTTACCACCAGCAATGTCTCGTTTTTTCATGTATGTATTATTATTATTATTAATAGGTTCGTAACTAACGCCGTATGGTGATACAATCTTCCGTCTCAAAACGGGTGGGTTTTTACCTTCAATTAAGGTAATAACATCACCACTTTGTTGTTTTAAATATGGGTTATCACTAATACCTACCGGTATTCTTGGTACGTTTGTTTGTACATTTTGATAAAATGTAGTTGGTATTTGTTCAGGTTGTTGTAAATGCATGCGGCAACATTCTCGTTTGATATCAAGTTGTATAAAAATATCAAATGGTGTAATCCCTTCTGATTTTAATTTTTCGTAACTTTTATATATATTCGCTAACGGTTTATTACATTCAACACACCTTATAGGTGGTAATGCATATGTATTAAGGTTAATATCTCGTTTATAAAAGGATGGTATTAAATTAAATTGTTGTTCTTGTTCTTGTAATACTAATCGATCACCCACCCTTGTATAACCCTCTTTGATTAATTGATTGTAAAGTTTTCCACCGACATTAATTTTTATACCCGACTTTGGATTAATTACTTTTTCCATTTAATAATTTAATAATAATTTATAATATAAATTATTTTATATCATAAAAATGTTAAAAAATAAACAAAAACAAATTACAATCCAAAGCGATCAATTATATCAAATTAGTTTAAAAATATTAAACAACTATTATATTGAACCGAATATACAATTTTTGTTGTTGTTAAGTTATTTAACAGTCAAAGAGTATTCACGTCATCATGATCGGTTGGATAAAAATGCTAAAGTTGATTTATGTATACAATATACACCTGATTTAATTATGGGATTAGGTCAATCTAAAATTATCGAATCTACTTTAGCAGAAGAATTAAAGTTGAAATTTGAAAGCAATGAAAAGGATATGCGAAACATATTAGAAGTGTATTATGTTATATTTACTTACAAAAATGACCATACCATGGTTAAAACAAAAAAATGTTGTTTTCGATAATTTTATTATAATAAAACAACATGAATTGGAATGAATATCAAACCTATCACAAAAAAACACACGGTACAACGAGTAAACAACAATTATCCAGTGATTACCGTAAATATAAATTAGCACCTGGTCCTGCGAAATCAGCATCATCGATGCGCCCACGACGAGAAGCAAGTTATAGTAAAGTTTTATCATCATTACCATCATCACGCCGGCAAAAACGGACTCAATTAAAAAAAGTGATGCAACGTAAAAGCGAAGGCCGCGGCAGCAAAACGCGGTCATGGGCTGCACGATCACCCCAACGTGGTACCGAACGCCACACATTATTAAATCAATGCGGCGCGAAAGCCTTTTTAGATGCAGAAAATGAAAAATATCCAGTCATGTCGGCGTTACGAACGGGTGATGGATGTCAATATAATTGTAAAGGATTACAAAGTGCTTATATACGGGCGAGACAATATCACAATGAACCTATTGCTACAAAAGCAAAAGGATTGTTAGCGCAGCATTGTCAATAATTTAATTTATAATAGTATTATAAATTAAATATAGATTGTTTGTAACTTTCAAACATATCTTTTAATTCAGGTTCAGGTGTTTCTTGTTGTAATTCATCTAATTTAATCTTCACCGTATTTGTAAAATTTTCTCCCAATATATAATGTGTAAAGGCATAACGATGATTATAAATAAAATTATACATTTGAATTAAAACTTTAATTTTTTCTTTTCTATTATACACTGTACTTAATATATTCAAGTATTTTTTAATATTGTTTATTAAATACATTTTATATTCCTTTAACATCATCATCCATTTTAAAATGGTGACATTGTCATGATAATCAGCCCATACAGCAATGGCGGTCCAGTCACCTACTTTTAATTTGTAATACAATTTTTTCAATTCCATTTTTTCATTGAATGGAAAATTGGGATACAATTTCAAAATCCTATCATGCCATAAAATACGATTTTGACACAATTGATGAAAATAACGACTACTATAACATAATTCTTCCAATTCGTCATCTGTTACATTTTGTAAAATGATTAAATCGGTATCTTTCACACTTGTCAAACCTGATGACATTTTAATTGAAAATATAAATTATTTATTCAATGTCGTAAAAAGGATTGTTAGCACAACACATTATCATTAATTTTATAATACTATTATATGTATTATAAAATTAATCATTATTTTATTTAAAATAATATATAAATGGAAACATATGGTCCAACTTATAATAAGTTATTGACAAAATATGGTAAAGATATTTTATTATCACAACAGATTCGTCATGTTGATTTAAACGAAGATGTCTTACGTGAAATTTTATCTCATTCTGATATCCAATCCGTATTCCGATTATGTCAAATCAATAAGATGTTATGTCATAAACATGATGATGTGTTTAAACAAATCTATCAACGTTTCTATCATGAAACAGACATGGCTGTTTTTAAAAAGGAAAATATGACGTGGTTCCAGTTACTTAAATTGTGTTACCAGTTATCTCGCTTGATTAGCTTACTTTCACTCGAAAAATATACGATGAAAGAATTATATACGATGAAAGAATTGGATTTATCTGATTCAAAAATTAAAGTATTGCCTCCGGAAATAGGTCAGTTGATTAATTTACAAACATTGTCTTTGTCATACAACAAACTGAGTGCATTGCCGCCGGAAATAGGTCATCTGAGTCATTTACAAACATTGTCTTTGTCATATAACAAACTGAGTGCATTGCCGCCGGAAATTTGTCATATGAGTCATTTACAATACTTGTATTTGTCAAACAACCAACTGAGTGCATTGCCGCCGGAAATAGGTCAGCTGAAACATTTACAAGTATTGTTTTTGTCAAACAACCAACTGAGTGTATTGCCTCCGGAAATAGGTCAGCTGAGTGATTTACATCAATTGTCTTTGTCAAACAATCAACTGAGTGCATTGCCGCTGGAAATAGATCAGCTGAGTGCTTTACATGAATTGTATTTATCAAACAACAAATTGAGTGAATTGCCGCCGGAAATAGGTAAGCTGAGTGCTTTACAAGAATTGTGTTTGTATAACAACCAACTGAGTGCATTGCCGCCGGAAATAGGTCAATTAATTGCTTTACAAAAATTATATTTGTATAACAACCAACTGAGTGCATTGCCGCAGGAAATAGGCCATCTTAGTGATTTACACCACTTGGATTTATATAACAACCAACTGAGTGTATTGCCTCAGAAAATGAGTCAGCTGAACCATTTACAAAGATTGATTTTGTCAAACAACAATTTTTCATTGGCATATATAAACAATTTAAAACGACAATTACCAAATACATACATTGATTGAAAATCATTTCAATCGTAAAGCTAAATTTTCACACCGATAAGGTAATATCGTATTGACAGCATCATCAATCAATTTTAAACTCGTCGTCACAATCCAAACCATCATTTTCGCGCGCGAAATGGCTGTATATAATAAATTTTTGTTTAAAAAGGACGACGATTCATAATCCGAATCGATATACACAATGATGAAATCATTTTCTGATCCTTGTGCTTTATGTGTTGTTAAACAATAAGCATGTTTTAATTTACTGACGGTTAATTCATTATCATCGTCTTCGCTATCATCATCATCACATTTAGATTTATATCTATATTTGGATTCTAATGTAAATTCATGACAACCGCTTATTGATCCAAAATCAACAATCACCGATTTTGATAAAATCTTGATTAATTTACCATGTTGACCATTGAAAATTGATTTTTTGGTCATATTTTTACACAGTATCACTTTATCATTTTCTTTCCATATCGTACCTGTTTTATCAACAATGGATTTTGAATTTTTGTTATATATAAATTGATATGCTTCATTTAATTCTTTTAAATATTTTTTGTAGGGACTAATGATTGTGATCTGATCACTACCAATATGGTTATCATGACATGTGCGAATAATGTCACAAACTGTACCGATATTTCCTTCGATAATGTTGAAATTATCGGTTTCGATAAAATTAAACACCGCCTTATCGGCATTTATCATGTTGTATAGATTTAACAAAATACCATCGTCACTCACATTTATAACACGATGATTTTGTGTTAAATAATAAGTCGGTACTAATTTACTTTTTATCAATTCGTTCAAAAAAGATCCGTAACGAATTGGTGGTAATTGTTCTTTATCACCTACCAAAATAAGTTGTTTCATGGTATAATATTTGATAAATTCATAAAATAATTCTGTTGTGACCATGGATACTTCATCAATAATGACGACATCATACGACGTCGTCGTTATACTTTTTTTAGCTTGATAGATTAATCGATGCAATGTTGCCAGATTTGTACTTGATAAAACAACTTCTCGTAATTTATCAATACTTTTACCAGTAAAACTAGTTAATATATAAGTCAAATGGCGGTAATCTAAGTTTTTAACAATTTCAGAAATCGTTTTCGTTTTACCTGTACCGGGCATTCCTGTTATCAATACAATTTTATGATCTAACGCTGCCTGTATGGCAACTTGCTGATCTTTACTCATATCGTCATTTTTAATGACGGGATAGCGAATAAATTCTTGACCCGTTTTACATATGTAAAATTGATTTAGAGGATCGTTCATATTTATGATTGGATCACATTCAATCATCGTTTTTATAAAAGTAGCAACATGGATTTCCATATCGTATATATGTTTTAAATAAACGCAATTTAAATCAAATACAACATCATAGTCATTTTTTAACTTATCAATATGATTTTTAATCATTGGAAATTGTTTTAACACCATCGAAGATGGTATACACATCCATTGTTTATGAATCAAAAAATGATAGATAAATCTGATGATTTTTCCGCATTCAACGTCGTTATTGTGTGGGGCGTCCGCGCCAAACACTTTATAAATGTTATAACACTTATCCATTTGTATGGTATAAATGGCAAATACATTTTTCAAACACTGTTGATACATCATGATTGTATTATCATGATAATGTCTAATGTCATGATTGGTTATATTTAATAAATATAATTGCCTCAAATTAAATTCTTTGTACCAATACTTTAACAATTTTGCTAAATCACAATCATCGATTGTATTTATAATATCACAATCATGTGTTTTATGGTAATTTTCAGATAATAACATGATATAATCATAAACATGTTTATCTGCTAATTTAATTCGTTTATAAATAGCAGTAGCTTTATCATGATTTATAAATAAAGCCAATTTGATATTTGAAATAATGTTTGATTTATCTTTGTTGATGAAAACACGTGGTAAATGAGTCAACACATTTGCATCATCAATGATGCCTTTAATCAAGTCGTTTTTACGAATAGGTAAAAAAAAATGAGCTTTAACATCAATTAACTCACCGTTATTGATTACTGTAAATTCGACATGATTGGATAATAACGAAAATCCTTTCTTTTGTTTTATATTTGTTATATTACCCTCAATATCCATTTTTTTCGGTTATATAAAATGATTACATCATTTTATATTTTATATTTTATTTATATAATAATACATCCCTATATTGTTTATAAGCCTGTTCAATACTTAAATAAAGTTGTTCTTCGCCTCGTGCCATTAATTTATTTTTATAAAAATCTAAAAAATCCCTTTCGTGTTCTGGATGTGATGTAAAATGCGCTTGCAGCGCTTGTTGACGAGTGGTGAAAAGTTCAAATGATTTTTCACATTCTTGTTTATGTTTTAAATAGTCAGTATAATGTTTGAGTGCAACAAAAGCATGACGTTTAAAATGTTCAGGATGATCAACATTCAATTCATTTTCACATTCATCCATCAATTCTTTTTCTAACTTTTGTCTTTTATCAAACAATTCTTTTTGATGTTTAAATTCCTCATTTTCCATTTCAATCACTTTACCTTGTAAATCAACAGGAACGTCAATTATAACATCTTGATCATGCTTTACTGTGATGGGTACAGCCAATCCATAGCGTGACACGATAAAATACGAATGTCCAGTTTCTTCCATCACCTTTTTAACATGTTGTTGCGCTAGTTGTTGTGTATTAAAACTTCCCAATGGAAAAATGATGGCGCGTAAATCATCAACTTGTCCATGTTCATTGATAATGTCTTTATTCACGGCGTAAGCAAATACAGACCACGCAACACCGTGTTCTATAGGTAGTTGTATTATTTTTTGCATGGTATGTAACAATGTTGGTTGTATATTATTCATTTCGTAATTAAAAAAATGATTTTAAATCATAAAATCAGATTTAAAATGAATCAAGAGTATTATGATTTATTAAATGTTGATAAATTAGCGACGCCGAATGAAATCAAAAAAGCCTATTATAAAAAAGCAATGATTTTTCATCCTGATAAAAATAAAGAAGATAAAAATGCAGAAGACATGTTTAAGCAAATATCAGAAGCGTATGAAGTTTTATCGGATCCACAAAAACGTGCAATATATGATCAATTTGGTAAAGATGGATTAAATGAACGACAGTCATTTAATCCATTTGATTTAAGTTCAATGTTTTTTAAAACAACACAACAACATCAAAAAACACAAAATTTACAATTTGAATTAACTATCACACTCCGCGAATTATACGATGGATGTATTAAAAAGTTTAAATACAATAGATATGTTGTGTGTCAATCATGTCGTGATCAATTGACAACATGTACCACATGTCATGGACAAGGTAAAATAGCTAAACGTCAACAACAAGGATTTATGATTATGCAAAATATTGTCGAATGTGATCAATGTAAAGGACACGGTTTTAGTTATAAAATAAATAAAAAGAAAAAATGTAAAACATGTCATGGTCAATTTAAAATCAAAGTTGAGCAGGAGCTCAACATCGATATTGAACGCGGTATGAACCATGGTGATACTTTGTGTTATTTTGGATCAGCGCATGAAGAATTCAATATGGTTACAGGTGATGTGTGTGTTGTATTATCATGTCATGATCATAATACATTTACAAGAAAAGGTGACGATTTATATTGTCAACAGCAGATATCGTTATTACAAGCGTTGAGTGGGAATGGTATTTTAATAAAACATTTAAATGGTCATGATGTCTATATACATCATGATGGTATTATTCAACCAAATTGTTATAAAAAGTTAGTAGGTTATGGTATGCCGATTAAAAATCGCCCTGAATATTTTGGTGATTTATATATTGAATTTGTTTTACAAATTCATCTAGAAGATGAAGTTAAACAACAAATGATTCATTTATTACATCCAAAAACAAAAATACCGTTGCAAGACAATGAATCAATTTTATTAACTCATGTTGATACATTACCGACATATGATCATAAACAACATGATCATGACGATAGTCATGATGAACATGAACATGACACTGTACAATGTGCACAACAATAATATGTATTATTTAGTAAATATCACTATTTGGTAATTGTTGTTTTAACTTTTTTATAAATGGCGATGATAAATTGTTGTTTGATACATACAATCGCTGTAAAGCACGCAGCTGACTAATTTCTGGCGGCAATGCCCTCAGTTGGTTGTTATCCAGATCCAATATTTGTAAAGCACTTAATTGACCAATTTCCGGCGGCAATTCACTCAGTTTGTTGTTTAACAAATACAAGTCTTGTAAAGCTCCCAATTGACCCATTTCCGGAGGCAATGCATTCAGTTGGTTGGTTGTTAAATCCAATACTTTTAAATCACGCAGCTGACCTATTTCCGGCGGTAATACTGTGATTTTTTGATGAGATAAATTTAATTCTGTCGTCGTATATAATTCTTTCATCGTATATTCTTTGAGTGAAGGTAATAATATGAACAATCGAGACAACTGGTAACACAATTTAAGCAACTGGTGCCACGTCATTTCAGACGTTTTATTTTTAATTTCAGACATATCTGTTTGGTGATAAAGACGTTCATAAATGTGTCGAAACAAATCATCATGTTGTTTATTAAATAACGTTTTATTGACTTGACAAAATCGGAATACAGATTGGATATCAGCATGAGATAAAATTTCACGTAAGACATCGTCGTTTAAATCAACTTGACGAATTGATTGTGATAATATACAAAAATCCATTTATACATTATTTTATAAAATAAATTAAAATGATTTAATCAATATTTAATATGGTATAAATGGAGTTATTATTTGTATCATTACCTCACGAATTACAAGAGATCATTATTAGTCAACGCGTCAAACTGATTGTATTGTTTACAAAAGTAAACCATTTTTATCATCAGTTATTAAAACATCAATTACTAGATAAAATTGGAAAATTACCCATTTCCATGGGTGAAATACAAGATAGTATATTACCTATGCGTTGTATGATGATGAAAAATAATCATCATATTTTATTACAATTGTATTATAGACACCAACCCAATTTTTATTGTTAATGATAATAAAGTCAATATTGAGATTCAGCCATGTAAAGGCAATTATAAAATCAACAACGATGTGAGTTATAATCAATTAAGAAGATACGACAATGTTGATCGTATATGTGATATATTAACCTATTACGACGTGTTGTTACGCCGATATAATTGCATATCTATTGATAGTCATTATGCTAAAACACAAACACTAAAAATTTTAGATTGTACCTATCAAAATTATACTAAAAGTATTGTAACCACATACATTTATTTAATGATGAATCAACATGTGATGAATATTGCTTATCCATCAAGTTTATATACGTGAAGATATTAAAAATGACATTGAACAATTGTATGTCCTTATTCGTCGTCGTATTGAAGTGATATAATATAATAATTTTATATTATAAAATATAATATAAAATGTCATATACATGTACCGTTGGTAAAAACAATGTTCTTTATGTTTTTAAAATTAAAGAAAATGGGTCAAAGGTAAGAACAAAAAATATTTATGCTAGCCAATGTCCAAGAAAAGAGATTAAAAATTGCAAACAATTATGTTCCAATAAAAGTGTTCATAAAAAACTTAAAACGCCATGTCGAAAGCAAAGGACAGTGTTTACAAATCAGAAAGAAGTAAAGACATTTTGTAAATCTAAAGTGAAGGGTGATTATCCTACATATAAACGTCAAGAAATGGCAGATAAAGCCAATAAATTATTACAAGAAGAATTAAAGGAGTATCAGGATGAATTGAAACAAATGGTGACATTTAAAACAACACCTTATGTCACAACTTACAAATCAGATGTACCAATCACAAAAACATTGAAAAAACCAAAAAGCCGCGCGTTTAAATATGCTGAAGAACAATATTATAGTTTGAATGCTTTACGTAAAATGGCTTCGGAACAACAGATTGCTGGTCGATCAAAAATGAATAAACATGAACTTTGTCAAGCTTTGAAATTACAATGTATTTAATAAAAAATGATTCATTTTATTAAAATAACTTCATAAAATGACGGATTTCATTTTGCAAGGAGATTTATTTAAACACCATATTATACAACATTTGAATTTGAATACGTATATTGATTTATCATTGATTAGTAAATATTATAATCAATATTATAATATGTATTTTAACGATTATATGTGTGATATCATCATTTATCGATTAAAATTAATATTTGGTACAACATACGACATATTTAAATTATTAATGAATGATTCAGGTGCTATTATAACCGGTTCATTTATTATACAATGTTTATTGGGTGTAAAGTGGGAAAATACAGATATTGATGTTTTTGTACCTTTAGCTTGTGACGATTTATTTGTTGATTTTTGTAAAAGTTTAAAAATAAAAGAATGTGATCGTATGACTTATGATGTATTATTGGGTAAAATTGTGGACATAAAAGATTATTATATCAATGAACATGCGTTGCAATTTATAACTATTGATGATACAAATATGATTGATTTTATCAATGATGATTTTGATTTTGATATATGTAAAAATGCTTTTTATTACAATCAATTTAAACCAAAAATTGATATTTATGATATTAAATTGTTATTATATAAATTCATTTTTATTAAAGACGAAACTATAAATGATAAACGAAAAAGAAAATACATCGAGCGCGGATTTAAAATGATTAAAAAATGATCAAATTTTTTATTTTTACGATGATAAATGAAAAGATATAGGCATGTTTTATTATTGCAACCAATTCATCATGTTGATTTAAACGACGATGTCTTACGTGAAATTTTATCTCATGCTGATATCCAATCTGTATTCCGATTATGTCAAGTAAACAAAACTTTAAGTCATCAACATGATGATTTGTTTCGACACATTTATGAACTTCAATATAGTCAAACAGATATGGCCGATTTTAAAACGGCTGATATGACGTGGTTCAAGTTGCTTAAACTGTGTTACCAGTTGTCTCGCTTGCTCATCTTATTACCTTCACTCAAAAACTATACCATGACAGCATTATATACGAAGACAAAATTAAATTTATATAATCAAAAAATCAAAATATTACCGCCGGAAATCGGTCAGCTGAGTGCTTTACAAAAATTGTATTTGTCAGAAAATCAACTGAACGCATTGCCTCCGGAAATTAATAGGCTGAGTGCTTTACAAAAATTGAATTTGTCAAATAACCAACTGAGTGCATTGCCTCCGGAAATGGGTCAACTGAGTGCTTTACAAGAATTGGTTTTATCTTACAATCAACTGAGTGCATTGCCTCAGGAAATAGGTCATATACGTACTTTACAATACTTGTATTTGTCATACAACCAATTGAGTGCATTGCCGCCTGAAATGGGTCAGTTGAGTAATTTACAAATATTGTCTTTGACAAACAACCAACTGAGTGCATTGCCACCGGAAATCGGTCATCTGAATAAATTAAAACAATTGACTTTGTCATACAACCAACTGAGTGCATTGCCTCCGGAAATGGGTCATCTAAGTCATTTACATTACTTGAATTTGTCATACAACAAACTGAATGCAT
>DATIJN010000112.1:0-60697 GCA_035478615.1 Saccharimonadales bacterium (SeqCode) | reverse complement strand
GGATCAGCATATTGAATCTTTGCTATATCATTTTCACAAATAGCTGTACGCAATCTATCTCTATAAACCGTATGAAATTCTGATAAAAAAGATAATTTTTCAGTTGGACGTGAAGTTGTTAATAATGTTTGATTTGAGCTTGACCAGCATAGATTTGGAAGTAAAACAATACTGAATATTAAAATTCTTATGGTATACATGTATTAGATTTTAATAGTTATAAATTACTCATTTAAAAAATTTATTTTTACAAAATTTATTTTTTAATTCTTACTCGTTGCAAATAAGCAGTCTGTAAAACACGAGATACATTATCATTGTCACCATTAAAATAATTTTTAATCTCTCTTTTTTTCATACGATCAATCGTTCTTAATTTATCAGCAAGACGATCATTTTCCAGTGGAAAATTAGTACGTCGTGATTTATACTTTTTAAATAGATTCAGATTATCTTGAAAATCTCGGCTTTCATTAAGTTCAGCATGAAATTGTAACATATCCAAAATTTCATCGCACAAAAACAATCTTTTAAATTCTGGAACTGGAACTGTAAGAATATTTTTAAAGCATATAACCATAAAAAATATAATTACTATTTTTTTCATATTTCCCTCTTCGTTTAACAATTTAATGATTAACTGACTAAAATGATTATAGTAATTTATTATACGGTAATTTTTGGAATTGAATAAAGCTTTTTTCTTACAAAATGAATTTATTCATTTAAACAATAGGTTATGTCAGGTTGCTCAACACCACAAAGCGTATACACATCACGACCAGATATCGTATTATTTTTTAAAAGCAATTCAATTAATTGCTCAAGCTCAATTTTATGATCAACTATAATGTGCCATGCAATTGTTCTACATTCCTCAATGACTTTTGCCACTGCTTTATGCAAACTTGTTGCAATATCAGCAGGCAAATGCGCTTGGTTATGTATAAATTCAGAAAATGTGACATCTTTAAATTCATCTGTCATTCCGTAACTCATTACCATATCAGTTGCAAGTTCTCGCGCTTTTTGCAAATCAGATAATGCACCTGAGCCACGACCTGCAAACATAATTTCTTCTGCCACACTTCCACCAAGCAACATAACAATTTCAGCTTTCATTTCATCTTGACTGTAATAATAATGTTCTTGATCCATAGTATATGTCACTGCAAGAGCTGGACCACGGGGTACAATTGTAACTTTATACAAAGGCATACTATTTTTTTGAAATACACAAGCTAATGCATGACCAGCTTCATGAACTGCTGTTTGCCACAATTCTTTTTTTGATAATTCCATACCTTTTCTTTCACGACCCAAAAGCATATAATCGCGAGCTTGATCAAAATGATCCATCGTAACTATGGTTTTGCCTTCTCTGACCGCAAGAATTGCAGCTTCATTAACCAATTGTTTTAATTGTGCACCAGAAAATCCTGGAGTCCCACATGCAAGAGTATAAACATCAATATTTTTAGCTGCTTTTATTTTTTTTAAATGAAGTGTTAAAATTTTGAAGCGATCTTTAATAAATGGTGCATGAATTTCAATTTTTCTATCAAAACGCCCTGGTCGCAACAACGCATGATCCAATACATCAGCTCGATTAGTTGCACCTATTACTATAATTGGATCTTTTTGTTGTTCAAACCCATCCATTTCAGCAAGTAATTGATTTAATGTTTGAGCAAATTCACTGTCAGAAGTAGCTCCTTGAAATGACCTTTTTTGTCCGATTGCATCAATTTCATCAATAAAAATAATACAAGGTGCCAAAGCTTTTGCTATAGCAAATAAATGTCGAATGCGCGCAGAGCCAACACCAACAACAGATTCAACAAATTCAGAACCATTGATATATAAAAATGGACATTGTGCTTCACCTGCAAGTGCTCGAGCAAGCAATGTTTTTCCATTTCCTGGAGCTCCTGAGAGCAAAATTCCTTTCGGAACTTGAGCTCCAATATCAATAAATTTTTTTTGATTTTTTAAAAACATAACAATATCTGATACATCTTCTTTTGCAGTATCAAGTCCTGCCACATCTTTAAATTGCGTTAAAATTTCGCCAGGATAATAAATTCGACAACCACATTGTGCAAATAAAGCATAATCATCCGAGTAACTATTTCCTGTTTCTTGAAGTACATTATTTAAATCTGCATGATTTGCATCACTAAAAATTTGTTCTTTTTTATAATACATCCATGCTATGGTTGCCAAACTTCCTAAAAAAAATTCATGTGGATGTTCTTTGATAAAATCAGAATATAAATAAGTTCCAATTGCTGACATAGCAACTGCTGAGCAAAGTAATGGATGATTATACAAAAAACACTGTCCTGCTGTTTTTTCTAATTTTTTTTCATTATTTTTTTGTGCAAAAATATATGAATCACAACAAAAAAACATAAATAAAAAAAAGATTTTGAAAAAAGATATTTTCATCATACAGTAACTTTCAAAGTAAGGTTGTCATCGATAGATTGCTTAGCATTACCGTAATATAAAAAACGACTAAAAACAATTATAAAAATAATGCAGAGAAAAACAGATTGATTTTTAAAATTATCAAAAATAAAGTTATATGATATGGTACAAGCAAAGACGGAACAACGTTGGGAGAAAGGAACGTAGAGTGAGATATAAAATTATTGCCTTTTTTTGTGTCATCTTTTGCCATGCAAATATGTTTGGTCTGAGAAATTATACAAATCATATGTTCATGTTAACACGATCAGTATTTGATTCTATTGGCATCAATCAATCCTCATGGAACAACTTTGCTTATACGTACCAACCTCCTAAAAAAGGATTCGTCTTTCAAATGTATCCAATCTACGGTCAGTCTTATGACAATTTAGAAAATCCTTCGTATTTTTTATTCAATGGAAAAGATGAATTAGTTGTTGCAGCAGGAACTCCATCAAACAATTTTACAACACCTGGACAACCACGAGTTATTGATCCAACCCAAGGACAATATACCGTTCCATCATTCAACAGAGATATTTTAGGTCAATGGATTGGTATAACAGATACTCATGGTTCAACATTTACATTACAACCACGTCAACGTCAAGCCTGTGTTATGCTTGAATTTCTCCAAGATTTTAAACCATTATTTCAGTCATGTTTTTTTCACAATTGGTTTATTGATATCCAAGTTCCTATAACCTGGATGGAAAATAATATTGGATTTAGAGGTAAACCGGAAGTAGCAAAAGCTTTTAGCCAACCAAATTTTCAATTTGCAAAAATTCTTAAAGGCTGTCACAGTTCTACTCGCGTTACTCAAGCGCAAGTTTCAATTGGTACAAAATACATTACGGAGGAAGATGTACAAGTTGTTTGCACAACTGGAATTATTTTTCCTTTAGTTGAGCAAGATTGTAATGGAGCATTATTTTTACCAATACAAGGATTTAATTCCCACTTTGTTCTTAATTCAACAGCCCTTTTTCAATTTCCTATTTGTAAAAAATCAGATTTTGCAATTTCTCGTATTTTATTCTTCTTTGATTTCAGCAATAACTTTTTAATGCGTAATCACCAACTACGAACTTATGACTTAAAACATAAACCATATTCACGATATATGATTTTTTATGATCGACACAAAAATGAAACTGTTCCCGCTATGAACGTATTAACCCTTCGTTCACGTGTTGAACCATTTAATATTGTCAATCTTGCAACAGGTTTTAGATTTAAATTTAGAGATAGTATGGGTGAAATGGGCTATGAATTATGGGCTCATGGAAGCGAAGTTTTAACACCAGAACCCAAACCAGGACATCATAAATATGTATGGCATGAAGGTCGCTATGGTATTGCATTTATTAACCAAGATGGCGTTTTAGCAAAACTCGATGCGGGTGGTGCCGTAGTACCTCTTGGACCAGATGAACTTGGACAAACAGCAAGTAAAAGTACTATAAACTTTGTTGCAGCACCAGATGGACAAGCAGATTGTTGTCCTGGTCCAACGTTCGTACAAGAAAATAAATATATTGATATTCGTGATCTTGATAGATTTTCTGGAGGTATGCGTCCAACCATTACTCATCGTGGATTTGCAAGTGTTGGGTATGGTTGTAAAGGCGAACTACGAGATTATTTCGCAAATTTAGGCTTGTTCATTGAAGCATCGCAAAATAATGCTGCATTATGTTTATGGGGAGGATGGGCTAAGGCTGGATTTGCATTCTAAGAAAAATTAAACTTACACAGTAAGTAATGATTCTGTGTATATAAACGACGTTAAAGCCACCCTAATTTGACAAGTAGAAAAACAATGCTATGTTTAGATATAAATTGTTTTTTTTACATTTCACAAAATTAGGGATAATTCTATGAATAAATCACTTTTCATAACCCTTGTGTTTACTGCTTTTGTAATACAAGCAAGCCAAGAGACAAACTTTTCAACTCAAAACTCTTGCCGCAATACTCCAGCGATGGCACCCTGGAATGAAAAACAAACGTCACTGCGTAGTCAAAGCAATTTTTTAAATAATTCATTTGGTTCAGCATCTCAAGCAGGAGTTTCTCCAGAACCACAACTTACACCAATTTCTGCAACATTAGGAAGAAATCAATCGCTTACACTTTCAGGTTCCTATGCTCAAGGTACTGAAACAAATAAAATATCACCTGAGCTCGTTGCAAATGAAGCAGCAATGTCTGTTGGCTTGCCAGAAGCGCAAGGATCTATAGAAGAATCTTCATCATCATGCCAAGTAAGACATGATTTACTCAGAGATCAAATAAAACAATCTGTAAGTTCTTCGATTGCAGTAACAAGTATTTTAGTGCAACCTAAAGCAACAAGACTTGTTGCTGGTACACCAACTCTATCTGGCAGCGGTATGTCGATTACTCCAATGTATCGTAAATAGGTATTGCGAATATATAGATATCGCAAATACATAAAAAACTAAAAATAAAAATTCCCCGAGAAATCTCGGGGTTTTTTATTATCAAATAATTATTATGCTCTTGCAAGATTCAAAAATATATTAATTTCTAATTTCATTATTAAATTGTAGACATTTCTATTGCATCAAATTTTTTACCTGCTGCTTGTTTTATTTTTTTAATACGCGAAATTTTTGTTGGATGAAGTATATCATCGATTACACATCTTTGCATCCAATCTGCTGCATGCGTAAATGCGTTTGGATTGTCACATAATTCATTTGCAAAGTCATCCGCTTCTGGCTCCATAATATAACGAGAATATACAAAACGCTCACCTAAAATAATTACATGAGCTGCTAGAAAATAACTCAAAAATTTTTCAAAGGTTGTCCAATTTTTAAAATACTGCGTTTTAAAAATTGTATAGGCAATAAATAAATTTGTTAAAGTATTAGCTATAACTAACTTTACAATATGTTCTTTTTTAATATGCCCAGCTTCATGCAATAAAATCCACTCAACAATATTTTGCACTTCTGTTGATGCATCAAGCATAATTTCGGCTTCAATCTCATCAATCAATACTTTTGGAAACATAATAACCAAGCAAGATGAAGTGGGAACCATGACATTTCCTATAACACACGAAATATCGCCTAAAGCGTGTGGATATTTTGCACGCATCCGATCAAAATAAGCTACTGTTTTTGGATACAAATCTTGAGATATTTCTTGAAATTTAAACAGAGTTACATCTTGATTGGTTTCTTTAAAACCAAACGCAAGTGTATTTTGCCAATGTATCAGTTTCTTCATATAATCCATGCTAAAAATTTGGCAGCATGGCCAACATATAAAAAATGATAATAATAAAAATAAATTTTTCACGTATGTCTCTAATCTCAATATAAAAAGAGAAGCTTGCAAATATCAGCTTCTCTTTTTATATTTTATAACCCTAAAATCATTTATAAAAATGCTTAGTCAACTGTTAACTCATAACCAAATTTGTCTTTAAATGCTTGGCTGATCAACAGCGCTTTATCATCAAGACCTGCCTTTTCATACTCTTCATATATCAGTGCAAATGATTCTTTATTTAAACAAGTTTTTGCTACAAAAGCATCTGCTCGTGTATTTAAAAATGACCACATAATGCCTTCTGATATTAAAAATGTTGTCCCAACCAATGTAAACAATGCAGTACCATGCATAATCGCATTTGCCCATGAACGATTTTCATTAGCTATGAAAAGTGGATCCGTTTTTCCCAGATTATTTAAGGCCATTTTTGGTAGATAACCAGTTGCTTTGCAATATCCATATGCAGATAATGCTACAGCCCCAAGAGCTGGCAATACACAAATAAAAACATTTTTCATACTTACCAAATAAGATGCTCGGATTAAAAGCCATTCTATAATATGCAAAGAATTTACAGAATCATTTTCAATTAAAGCAATTGCTCGTGGATCGATAAAAATAATACCATGAGTTGGAATTGGTTTAATAATTTCGCACGTTGAAGCTACTGCAAATGTTATTCCATCAAATATGTTTGGATATGTTTCCCGCATATTTTCTAGGAAAATAACAGTTTTTGGAATTTCATCTTTTAAAGTTTCAATATTTATTCCAAAAGATTTTTCATCGAATCGAGAATTTGAAACAAGCAAAGATGTATGAAGCATACACATCATTAAAAATAGCTGTAACAATTTTTTGTGCATATAAGTCACTCACATTATGGTAAAAAGAAAGAAGCCAGCACTGTACCAGCCTCTTTCTTTTTTTATTATAATTATTTACTACATCATCCCCGGCATACCACCGCCCATGCCCATAGGAGGCATTGGATGATCTTTTTTCTCTTCTTCAATATCGCAAATCATTGCTTCAGTTGTAAGCAATAAGCCTGCAATTGATGCAGCATTTTGCAATGCACAACGAGTTACTTTCACTGGATCAATAATACCTGCTGCAATCATGTCAACATAGGTGCCTTCTTTTGCATCAAAGCCCATTTTTTCCTGTGTAGTGTCATTGTCCCCAGTTTTCTGAGTATAACGAGCAACTGCATTAACAACCACTGAACCTTCATGGCCAGCATTACTTGCAATAATACGAAGCGGTTCTTCAATTGCACGACGTACAATTTGAGCACCAAGTTTTTCATCGCCTGAAAGTTGTAAATCATGCAATGCTGCTTGTGCGTGAAGTAATGCACAACCACCACCAATGACAATACCTTCTTCAACTGCAGCGCTTGTTGCACTTAAAGCATCATCAATACGATCTTTAATTTCTTTCATCTCAACTTCAGTTGCAGCACCAACTTTAATAACTGCAATTCCGCCAGCAAGCTTTGCTAAACGTTCTTGTAGTTTTTCAGAGTCATACTGCGAAGTACAATTTTCAATTTGCATTCTGATTTGAGCAACACGACCTGCAATAGCACTTTCAGTTCCAAGACCTTGAATAATCGTGCATTCATCCTTGGTAATAATTACTTTTTTAGCACGACCTAAATCTTGTTCCATCGTTGTATCAAGACTCATACCTTTGTCTTCAGAAATGACCACACCGCCAGTAACGATTGCAATATCTTCAAGCATTTCTTTACGACGATCTCCAAATCCTGGAGCTTTAACAGCAGCTACTTTTAAAGTACCGCGAATTTTATTAACAACTAATGCTGCAAGAGCTTCGCCTTCAATATCTTCAGCAACAATTAAGAGTGATCTGCCATTTTTTGCCACATTTTCAAGAATTGAAATAAGCGATTTCATGTTTGATATTTTTTTATCGCACAACAAAATAAATGGATCTTGTAAAACTGCTTCCATTTTTTCAGAATCAGTCACGAAATAAGGAGACAAATATCCACGATCAAATCGTAGACCTTCAACCACAACTAATTCGTTTTCTGTACCTTTAGCTTCTTCAACAGTGATAACCCCATCTTGGCCAACTTTTTCCATTGCATCAGCAATGATTTGTCCGATAGCTACATCATGGTTTGCAGAAATCATTGCAACTTGCTCAATTTCTTTTTTGTCAGTAACTTGCTTTGCCATGCTTTTAAGTGACTTGACTACTGCTTCAACAGCTTTATCAATGCCACGTTTGAGTTCCATAGGATTTGCACCTGCAGTAACGTATTTGTTACCTTCTTGGAAAAGCGCTTGAGCCAAAACAGTTGCCGTAGTTGTTCCATCACCAGCTACATCAGCTGTGCGACTTGCAACTTCTTTAACCATTTGAGCGCCCATGTTTTCGAGCTTATCTTTCAGTTCGATTTCTTTTGCAACCGTCACACCATCTTTAGTGATAGTTGGAGCTCCAAATGTTTTTTCAATCGTTACGTTACGACCTTTGGGCCCAAGAGTTACCTTAACTGCATTTGCTAAAATGTTAACTCCATTGAGTATTTTTGATCGAGCTTCAGACCCGAATATGATTCTTTTTGACATAGTTACAACCCTTCACGGTTACTTATTTTTACTCAACAATACCTAAAATATCATCTTCTTTAAGAACTAAGAACTTTTCGCCAGCCTTTGTTCCTGCATATTTACCAAAAAAGACGGTATCCCCAACCTTAACTTGCATAGGGATAAACTCACCTTTGTCATTTTTAAGGCCACTGCCTACTGCCATGATTCTGCCAGTTTGAGTTTCTTCTTTAGCTGCATCAGGTATATAAAGTCCCCCAGCCGTCTTAGCTTCTTCCTCTATTCGTTTAATCCAAACATTGTTTCCCAGTGGACGAAATTTTTCAAACATATAAACACCCTTTTGTTTATAAAATGGAACGAAAATTTTATGGTTAAAAAATGCCTTTTGACCCAAGGCATCATAGTTAAAATTATAGCTTAAACCCACAAATCTTCAATATGTTTCTGATAACGCCAGACTCAGATTTTTTCAAACAAATTACTGATATTTCTACCTGAAAGAACCTATTTACATGTAACACTAGATATCAAAGCCATAATCTTGATACGTCTACATCATAAAAAACTTTTTATCGCTGAAAAAAGGAAAAAGTTCTATGAAGTTTTATAATTGGTTTTTGGTCTTTATTTTAATCCCCTTTACTCTTCAAGCATCGCAACATTTAACTCAGCAAGAAATCAAACAACTGACAGAAGAACGTGTTACAAATCTAATGATCATTAACGATGTTGAAGAAAATTATAATTATTTACAACATATACGATTATTAAAAGGGTCAACTCTTTCTTTAGGAGCAATACTTCGGTCTTTCACAGAATCTATTTTAGAAAATAATTATCCAATTTTATGCACAAAAACAATCTGGATATCAATGCAAAACTATATAGAACAATTGCATTCAAAGATTGCCAAAAAACCTTATATGAAATTCTTATATTATTACGAGAGTCCAGATCCTATTAAATGGCTCTATCTCACTTTTTTAAAAGCTTGCCAAGATGATTATATCTGCAAAGAGGTAAACTCTGACTTTATATTATTTATTCCTAGAAAATTAATTGAGCAAGCACAAAGTATTAAAATACAAGAATTAATGCTTGGGCTCTCTTTTTCAAACTTACCAGATTATGACTACAAAACATTGCCAACTGACGATGTCTTTAGGCAAACCATTAAAGATGCAAAGTCAATCTTTCAAAAAAATATTTTGGGAGAAATATTATTAGATGCAATGAAAAAATTATTCATTGATACATCAGAATTAAGCACCTTAACATCTTTGCCACAAGAACAGTCTCAATCCTTACTTCCATTTTTTAATATTTTTATAAAGGGACATGGATCAGACACAGTAACAGCAGAAATCTCTATACTATTTAGAAAAAAAGATGCAAATGAAATACAAACATCAGATTTATTACAATTTTTACAATTTTTTAACAATAGCGTACGCACAAAATCAGTTACATTTTTCTCTTGTTATCCAGGCGGTAAAAAATTATTAGATACCTTTAAATTAACAAACCAATTTAATAATATTAACCTTGAACAAATACACTATCCTCTTATTTTTATAGGAAGTTTTTTTACTACGATATATAAATTTTATATATATAAACCATATAAACTATTTAGCCAATACTTCATGGGTCCATCTATCGATTATAAACTTACAAAATATTTTAATTATCTTAATCAAACACCTTCTGATTATATTCAGGCAGCCCATTTAATATCAGATGTCTATAGCCCTGAAAATAATCTTTTACATCCTCAAAATATTGTAAGCATAAAAATGCCTCATACATCCTGGTTTACTCCCATAAAAGAAGTTGCAAAATCAGAACAAATAATTTCTCAAATAGAAGCCCTCACTTCACCAGAAATCATCATTCAAAAAAATACCAAAGTTGTTTTGCTATCCGCAAACTTAATTCCAAAAATTATTGTCAAATCTCCAAATTTTATGCTTATACCAAACAATTATCATAATCAAAATTATATTATTGAAAAAATGTATGTTGACTCATATGGTTTTTTTCAATCATTTTCATTGCAATCCTTTATACAAAAAATGTTTGAAACAGAACATTCAAAATATCCAGAAGAAAATATAAATATCATCATAAAAGAATTATTTGTAAAAAATGAACGCTACAACAATATATTTATTACATTTAATGAAGAAGGTATTCTTTCGTATATTTATACAGACCCAACAGGATCAACCAAATCTTCTATCAAACGAAAAGCTTATCCAAAATTTACCTCAGAAAAATCATTTAACCCTGATTTACTAAAAAAAGCTATTGATGCTGTTGAAATTGTAGCAACAAAATCAATTAAATCATTTGATAATCTAGAAAAAACATTGCTCAATACATTATCAGGCGACATACCTTCCAAAATATTAGAAAGTAAAAAGCTCCATGAACAAACAACATCAAAAGAATCAATGCAATCAAGAGAAAAATCTTTACGATCAGCGCTTATTTTAGCACATGAAGCGCAAAAACATTCAGATGCTTTTGCAGATCAAATTGCTGAAACTCCTGGAATAGTACAATTTCCACAATCAAAACAAGATATCCAGCCTCATAAAGATCTCTGGATGAAATTTAAAAAAGAAGTTGGATCTCTTTAAATAAAAAAAGGAAAAGCTCTATGAAATTTTGTAAATTATTTTTATCCTTTATCTTAATTGTCCCTCTCATTCAAGCATCACACAATTAACAGGTCAAAAAATCAAACAACTGACTTAAGAACGAACTACAAACTTGTTGATCAAAAAAAGGACCACTGTAAAAAGTGGTCCTCATTTTTAGTTTTTATAATTAAAAAATTTATTTTTTTTGCATTTTCAAAACTTTTCTAAAAATCTTGGCCGTTGCTTCACTAATCATATTATTGTATCTCCCACTTGATCCCTGCAGATGTTTATGCATAATCACATCAATTTGTGCTTGAGTAAGAACTTTACCCTCTAGTTCATTTGCTACTGCATTACAACGACTATGGCAAGTCTTGGCATATTCTCCTAGCCAAAGAGCTAAAATTTTGGATGCTTTTGGCAACGTTACTACTTGAGATTCTGGAGCACTCGATCCAAAAATCGTTGAACTAAAAAGTATTGAAAAAATCATAATATACTTCATAACATTCCTTTTTTGATTTGTTATTACGCTAACTTATTTTTTTTCATGAACTTTTTCTGCAAAATCTTTAAGCTTTTCAGGAGTTGCTTGATATAAATCCAAAACATTGCCTCCTGGGTCTTTGATTCCAACCATAACTCCATGCGGTGCTACAACTGGTTCGTTAACAAATGTTACACCTTCAGCTTGTAATTTTTTATGCAAAGCTAAAAGATCTTCAAGCACTTCAAAGACAACCCCTGTGCGAACATTATCTTGAACTTGATCTGTTGGGCAAAGACCAAGTTTAACACAGCCAAGGTCAAACTCTGCCCATTTTCCTTCAAGATGGAATTTTTGAGGAATTCCTAATTTTTTGTAAAATTCTACACCTTTTGCTAAGTCATTTTGCATTAAAATAACCATGCCTAATTTTATATTTCCATGTTCCATAAAAACTCCTTGTTGATAATAATTTGATTCAAAAAGTATATAGTATTTTATGAAAATTTTAAGGAAGTTTTACTACTGGATCCCAGATCTCAGTCCGGGACGACGATTAATAAATCGTAGTTTTAAGGAACATTCTGTTTTAATAAATTACACAATACAAAGGTCAATTTCGTGCCCAAAATAGATTGTAATGTACCTCCAATAGGAAAGCTACGATATGGAGAAAAATAATGATCCATATCAGTTCTTCCTGCAAACAAATGTTGAGCACTATATATTCCAAATGCCGCAGAAATCGGAAGACCTGCACATGCAGCTACGTAATAGATATGTTTAAAATCTTTGTCCGGCCCTGCAAGAGGAGCAATATCTTTTGAAAGACCAATTAATCCGGGCCACATATATTCAAATTGAATATCAACATCAGGAAATTTTTTACGAAATGATTTGGTTAATTTTTTGACAATTCGATGGTATCCATGAGTTTCGCTAGATGCATAGGTCGTAAATATATCGCCGCCACCGAGCAAAAGCCGATTATCTGCTGTTAACCGAAAATAATTATATATAAACTCACTGTCCCAAACCATCAGTTTTTCTTTGGGAAAAATTGCACGAATTTGATCATCACTTAATTGCTGAGAAATCATTATAAAAGTTTGTGCGTGATAAACATCCTGAGTCAAAATATGTAAATCAGGCAAAAATCGATCAGTACATACAATAATATAATCAGCAGTAATTTTTGCATGTGCAGTGGAAATAGTGTGTTGATCAATATTTGTAACAGGAGTTTCTTCAAAAATTGCAACTCCTTGTACCTGCAATTGTTTTTTCATTTCTTGACAATAAGCATATGCATTAATACCAAATGTATTTTCATATGCAACACCGCCAAAATATCCTTTTGATCCAATATGATTTTTCAATTCATCTGCATTATACAATGAAGCTTTGAATCCCAATTTTTCTAAATTTTTATGTTCTGTGGCAAATTTTTTAAGTACACGTTTACTGGAAGCAACCATCATTGTTCGTGCAGGAATATAATCACATTGCAACTGAAATGTTTTAATATTACTTGCAATATGTTCTACACCATAACTAATAAAATTCCATATTTTTCCAGCATCTTGCATACTAAATCGTTTGGAAAAATCAGTTAATGAAAGTTCAGCATTTGGTGTAATAAATCCCGAGCTTTTGCCAGTTGCTCCAGAACCACAATAATATTGTTCAAAAACTGCAACTTTTTTTCCTAGCTTGACACATTCTTGAGCAGCACTCAGACCAGCCATCCCTCCACCAATAATTGCAACTTGCACTGACATATCTTTATCGCATGTAACTGATTCATCTTTTTTTACATACCATAATGTTTGATCTTGAGGGGGCCACATATTTTTCATAAGCTACAATCCTTTTTTCATTATGCTCTGCTATTTATATATTCCACAATTGCGCATATACACCATTTTTTTGCAATAATTCATCATGTGACCCAGATTCTACAATCTGACCATTGTCTAAAACAAAAATAATATCTGCTTGACGTACTGTTGAAAGACGGTGAGCAATAATAATTATCGTATGATCATTTCGTAAACGATCCATTGATTGCGATATTAAACCCTCAGTTTCATTATCAAGCGCTGAAGTTGCTTCATCAAAAACCAAAATCCGGGAATTTTTCAGTAATGCACGAGCAATGGAAAGTCTTTGTTTCTGACCTCCTGAAAGATTTTTCCCATATTCTTGCAATACTGTTTGATACCCATGAGGCATTTCCATAATAAAATCATGTGCTTGTGCCATTTGAGCAGCTCTCATAATATCATCTTGTGATGCTTGAAAGGTACCATACGCAATATTATCTTGAATAGTTCCGTCAACCATATACACATTTTGGCTTACAAAAGTTATTGATTCTCTTAAATCTTCAAGCTTCATATTTTTTATATTATGTCCATCAATTGAAATAGTTCCTTTTTGTACATCATAAAAACGTAATAATAATTGAACAATAGTACTTTTTCCAGATCCAGTTGTTCCTACAAATCCAACCGTAGTTTGTGCTGGAATATTAAAGGATAAATCATTAAAAACTTCCACTCCATTGGGATATCGAAAACCAACATTACTAAAAGTAACTTCACCTTTCATATCTTTTACACTAAAAGATTCTGTACCACTTATAATCTTTGGTTTGCTATGCAAAATATGAATAACGCGATTTGAGGCAGCAACGGTTCTTTCATATGAATCCACAATATGTGATACGTTTGTAAATGGCCATAAAAACCGTTGCATTAAAAACATAAGTATTGCGTACAAACTTATAGGAATATCACCAGTCAGGATAAGTTTTCCGCCAACAATCATTGCAGTAATAAATCCAACCATGATAGCTAAACGAACTAAAGGAATATATAAAGCAGTAACACTACTGGTATCACAAAATGTTTTTTTAAAATAATTACTTTCATTACGCAACCGTTTCAACTCATATTGCTCAGCTGTATAACTCTTAATGGCAGTAATAGCTTGTAAACGATATACAGTTTGCTTTGCAATATTACCTGCTGCCAAACGTAATTTTTCATACAAAATACTTAATTTGTGTTGAAAATAATAAGCAATATAAATAACCAAAGGAATTGGCATTAATGTTAATAAAAAAACTTTTGGTGAAATATACAAAAATACTAGTCCTAATCCAATACTATTTATCATCAGCTGAATAAGTTCATTAGGAGTTTGGCTTAAAAAAGTTTCTATTTGAGTGATATCATCTTGAACAACAGTCAGCAATCCACCAGTTGTTTTCGTTTCAAAATATTCTAAATCCAAACCCTGCATAGTTTGATAAGTTTGCAGACGTATATCATGTTGAACATCTTGAGCAACTTGTCGCCAGGTGACATAATACAAATATTCAAAAATTGCTTCAAGAATCCAAAACATTGCAGTAAGACTTGCAACTAGATACAATTGGTGCACTGGATTTATAATTCCCCATTGTGCAACTTTAGATTTTTCTTGATTTACTACAACATCAATTGCAACACTCATTAAAATTTCTGGAATAATATCACACACTTTATTAAACGCAGAATAAAATGATGCAAGTAAAATACTTCTTTTGTGTGGTACGGTAAAAGCTAATAATCGCACAAAACTATTTTTGAAAAACATTATTAAAAACTCCTTAAAACAATTTTATTAAATTTCTTTTTTATTATATTTCAAATTATTCATTGGTTGGGCCTACCTAAAATTGCTGCAAACTGTTCGATTTTGCAAAGCGATAAGTCAATATACTAAAATTTATTTACCATATCCTGCTCATTTAAACTAATAAGTTCTCTTTACCCTGTCATCGAAAACTGGATCAGGGATCTAGTAATAAAAGTGTTTTCTTTCATTTTATTTAGAAAAATAATTTTACAAATCACTGAATCGTGGTCAAGCCACAAGATGACGAGTAATGATTTATATTCTCTCTTCATAACAATACAACCATTAACAATTATATTTTAAAGCATAATTGTTGATCACCTTTACATTTTCTACAATGTTTACTACCGTACAAAAGTCATATAAAAATTTGAAGACCCGGCAATGTTAAAAACTCCCAGGCTTCCAGTCGTCGCCTATGGCTATGGCGAACACGGTCGCGCAAGGCTGCGCCGGGCAGGCTGCCGAGGTAAAAAAACAATACAAAGGAGAAAAAATGTTTGAAATTATATATATTTGTAAAATTGGAATTTTAGCTGGAATTATTGTAAGTATGGTTGGTACAATTTTGGGGATGTCAAAATTTACAACATTAAATTTTGGCCCGTATTCAGGATGTTTACTTACAGGTCGTCCATCAGGAACTTTCAGTTTTATTGCAGGAATTACCTTTCATATTTTTGTTTCTGCAGCATTAGCACTCGTGTATGTTTTTTTTATCGGTTTATTTCATGTGGAACTCACGTTTATTAATTCACTTATTGCTGGTTGTATTCATACAATTCTTTCAGCAATTCTTATGACACAATTGAATTATGTTAATCCTTGTGTAAGAAACAAAATATTACCACCATTAAAATATTTTGCATCAAATCATGGTGTTAATGGTATAATTACATTTGTTATAACACATACTTTATATGCAGTTATTCTTTTTTGGATGCTTCGTTACTAAAATTTTTTAAACTATCTTGTAAAGACTAGCTTATTTCAAGTAATGTACCAAATGAGCCATTTTTTTAGGTATTTACAGAGGGGATAGGCATGTTATTTTTTTATAATTCACAATATTATACGCTCTGGCAACTTCTTATAAAAAGTTTTATAGTCACTACGCCAGGACTCAAAGATAAACTTATTAATTATATACTTTGGTCAGCTCTTAATATTGTTGTTTCTACTTATGTCATGACTAGTTTGGGCATCTATAAAAACTTTGGTCAATTTATAGTGGCTACTATGCCTCTTTCATGTGCATTTTACACATCAATTAATTGTATTTATGGATTTTTGACAGATATTTCAAACGATGGAAGTAATTTACAATATGAACTTACATTACCACTACAACCGTGGTTAGTATTTGCTAAATATGCCCTGGAAAATACCTATCAATCAATTTGTGTATCTATTTTAATTTTACCCATTGGAAGACTCTTACTAGGCAATCAGTTTTCATGGTACTATTTTTCTTTTATAAAATTTTACTTTTTAATTATTGTTACATCTATTTTTTTTGGATTCTTTTCAATATTTATTGCAAGTATAACTACTGATATGTATGCAGGACTTGATAAAATATGGTCAAGAATTATTTTTCCTATGTGGTTTTTAGGTGGATTTCAATTTTCTTGGAAAACGCTCTACAACATTTCTCCTACACTTGCTTATATAAATTTATTCAATCCTGTTACGTATGCTCTTGAAGGTGGTCGCTCTGCAGTACTGGACCCAGCTTTATCATTGCCTTATTGGTATTGCGTTGCCGCATTATTTGTTTTTGCAATAATATTTGGTTATGCAGCAATTAAAAACTTAAAAAAACGACTTGATTGTCTTTAAAAAATAAAGTCCTGAAAAATAATCAGGACTTTTTGTCAAAAAAATATTCACGTAAAAATAACCAAGATTTTTACCCATTTACATACGTATAGTTATTCTACTTTATTGATTGCGAAGTGTTTTTAGCGGATAACTATAATAAACTTGATGGTGCGTATCTCCAAACTGGCCTGGATTATCAGCTAATTTTCTTTTAATATCTCGAGCAAAAGTTCTATCCTTTGTTTGCTCTTTTTTCTTGCCAGCATATATTCCATGGCTAAATAAGATACTAGTGACTAAAAAAAATAAACTAAATTTTTTCATACATATACTTTCATATATATTTAACTCATTCTACCGATCCAATCATAACACTGGAAAAAAACTTTACTATTATTTTTTTAAAAATATTGCTTTTTGTCACATACACTTTTTATCTTACAAAAAAAGGAGAGTGGTAATGATGCGACGTTATTGGATATCAAAAGCCGCCAGGGAGCATGTCGACATTGTTAAACAAAAAAAATATACACAAATCAACATGGGTCCTAAAGGGGCACTGGAACGAATGAATATTGGTGATTGGATCATTTATTATTCACCAACCATCTACTTTGAACAAGACGAACCAATTTGTCAAAAATTTACCGGTATTTCTTGTGTGATCGATAATCGCGTGTATCCACAAAGTAATCAATTTCCTGATCGTTGGCGACGAAATGTGGAATTCTTTGACTGTATCCCTTATCATCCACAACATTTTATAGATCAAGTAGACTTCATTCCAAAATCTGAAAACTGGATGGATATATTTTTGCAACCTATTTTTGAAATCCAACGCAAAGATTTTGTAACCATTGCAGATACCATTATAATTTCCAAAAAAAATCGAATCTTATTATATTAAACTTTAAGCTGTACCGCTTGTCGACAATAAGGACATATATCATTTCGGAAATCATATTCTTGGATACAATCTGCGCATATTTGTCCTTTGCAGCATTTCATAGGAACCATTGCATTATCACTTTCTAATTCATTATTTTCTACAAGACAAACTAAACATCGATTTCGAGCAATTTCTTCTTCTTTTACTTTACGTTGCTCAGGAGTCAATCTGCTCATTTCTTCTGCTACAGTTTTTTGCGTATACATTTTTAATGCCTTTTTTACTAAGTCGCCATATTTTTCATCTTTAGCAAGAACAATAATTAACCGTGCAATCTTATCAGGATTAAAAATCTCTTTCATTAATGCGATAGCATCTTTATCTTTTAATCTATTGAAAAGAATTTCATTGAAAGGTTCAATATTGATTCCACTTGAATATACAAAATCAATATATGTCCTTCTTAAGAGTTGCGCCTCTGGTGATAGGCCAGATAATTGCTCAGCAGGTTTTAAAATGTTTCTTTCACTTTTTAATCTCATTATTAATTCATAACGATCAAATAAATGTATAATTTCTGTATAATCATTTTGAATTGCAATATCCAAAGGAGTAAATCCTTGAATTGTTGCTTTATTAATATCTATTCTAGGATCTGCTAACAATAATTTTACGATTTTTGCATGTCCATCTTCAGCTGCAAAATAAAGAGATGTTTTTCCATCAATACTTGCTTTATTAATATCTATTCTAGGATCTGCTAATAGTAGTTTTACAATTTCTATATAATTTGTGTGTACTGCAACCATAAGAGGAGTAACTTCAAAAGTGCTTCCTCCTTTATTAACTTCTGTTCTAGGATCTGCCAATAGTAGTTTTACAATTTCTATAAGTCCTTTGTAAATTGCAAAATCAATAGGTGTAAAACCAGCATTGTTTGCTTTATTAACATTTGTTCTGGGATCTGCTAAAAGTAATTTAACCATTTCTATATACCCACTTTGAACTGCAACGAAAAAAGGTGTAAAACCATCATTGTTTGCTTTATTAATATCTATTCTAGGATCTGCTAAGAGCAATTTTGCAATTTCTATATGTCCACTATAAATTGCATTTAAAAAAGGAGTTATTCCTTTATTGTTTGCTTTATTAATATCTGTTCTAGGATCTGCTAAGAACAATTTTACCATTTTTTCATGTCCATTAATTGCTGCGATATAAAAAGGTGTAGCTCCAGAATTAGTTGTGACATTAATATTTATGTTAAATTGTAACAATTTCCTAACCACCCCAATATTATCAACCGAAGCTAGTATGAGTAACTGTTCTATGGATTCTTTAGGAACCTTTTTAAATTCTGGATCGCTTATCATTTGTATTGCCATATCATTATTATGTTCTTCTACTAGTTTTTTAAGCAATGTAAGATCGATTTGTCCCAATAAAAGATTACTTAATAAACATGGCAGAAATAATAAACAGCACATCAATAATTTTTTCATACTTAAAACCCCTTTTATTTTCATCTGCAATTAAAGTTATTACATTAAACTTTAAGCTGTACCGGTTGCCGACAATGAGGACATTTATCTTCCGGAAAATCATATGCTTGAATGCAATCTGCACATACATGTCCCTTACAGCATTTCAAAGAAACCATTGAATTATCACTTTCTAGCTCATCATTTTTTGTAAGGCAAATGACGCATCGATCCTGAGCAACCTCTTTCTCTTTTAATTTTGCTTGCTCAGGATTCAACCTTCCCATTTCTTCTGCTAAATTTTTTGCAATAGAATTTTTTAATGCCTTTTTTACTAAGTCGCCATATTTTTCATCTTTAGCAAGAACAATAATTAATCGTGCAATCTTATCAGGATTAAAAATCTCTTTCATTAATGCGATAGCGTCTTTATCTTTTAATCTATTGAAAAGAATTTCATTGAAAGGTTCAATATTGATTCCTCTTGAATATACAAAATCAATATATGTCCTTCTTAAGAGTTGCGCCTCTGGTGATATCTCAGATAATTGCTCATCAGGTTTTAAAATGTTTTTATCACTTTTTAATCTCATTATTAATTCATATCGATCAAATAAATGTATAATTTCTGTATAGTCATTTTCAATTGCAAGATAACGAGGAGTAATTCCTTGAATTGTTGCTTTACTAATATCAATTCTAGAATCTGCCAAAAGTAATTTTACAATTTCGGTACGTCTATAAAGAACTGCAACATAAAGAGGTGTAAACCCAAAGATATTTGCTTTATTAATATCTGTATGAAGATTTTTTAAAAATAATTCTATAACTTTAATATGTCCTTCCCGAACTGCACTATAAAAAGGAGTTATTCCATCAATGTTTGCTCTATTAACATCAGTTCCACGATCTGCTAAAAGTAATGCTACCACTTCTGTTCGTCCTTCTTTAGCTGCATGATAAAGAGATGTAGTTCCATCAATTGCTGCTTTATTAATAGCTACCTCAGGATCTGCTAAAAATATTGTTACAATTTCAGCACGTCCATTAGCACTTGCAATATGAAGAGGTGTAATCCCACGATTGTCCGCTTTATTCATTTCTGTTTTAGGATTTTTTAAAAATAATTTTACAACTTCCTTCTTTCCCTCTTGAGCTGCCATAAAAAGAGGTGTCACTCCATCAATGTTTGCTTTATTAATTTCTGTTCTAGGATCTCCTAAAAATAATTCTACAATATCTGCCTTTCCTTCTTGAGCCGCAATAAAAAGAGGTGTCATTCCAAAATGAGTTGCTTTATTAACATCTACTTTAGAATTTGCTAAAAGTAATTTTACTATTTCTATATGTCCTCGTTCAACTGCAGCAAAAAGAGATGTCCTTCCATATTTATCGCTAGCATTAATGTTTATATCGAATCGTAATAATTTTCTAACTATCTCAATATTACCGTAAGCACAAGCTCCAAAGAGTATAATCTCTATATATTTTTTAGGAAATTGTTGAAACTCTGAATTATTTATTATTGGTATTGCAATATCATTTCTATGTTCTTTTATTGCATCTTTAAGTAAATCAAGATCGATTACTCCCTTCATCGTATCATTTGATAAACTCAGTAAATATAATAAACCATACAACAATAATTTTTTCATGATTAAAACCCCTTTTTTAAACCCCTCATGATCTATATGTTAAACTTCAAAACTTTATTTTCTCGCGACAGTGAGGACATTTATCTTCTGGAAAATCATAATTTTTAATACAATCGGCACAAATAGTGCCCTTGCAACAGGTAAGTCTTAACATTGCATTATCACTTTCCAGCTCAATTTGTTTTGAAAGACAAATTAAACATTGGTTCTCATCAATTTCTTCTTTTTTCAATCTTTGTTGCTCAGGAGTCAAGTCTCTCATTTCTTGCGCTACAGTGCTTTCTGCATAGTTTTTTAATGTTTGTTTCATAGAGTTGCCATATTTTTCATCTTTAGCAAAAATAATAATCAAACGTACAATCTGCTCAGGATTAAAAATCTCCTTCATGAGTTTAATAGCATCATGATCTTTAAGCCTTTCAAAAAGGGTTGCATTAAACGGTTCAATATTAACACCAGGTGAATTAAAAAAATCAAGATATGCAACTCGCAGTATATGTGCCTCGGGTGAAATGTTACTTAATTCTTCACTGCGTTTTAAAGCATTTCTATCAGTTTTCAGGGCCATTATTGTTTGATATCGTTCAAGTAAGTTTACGATTTCTCTTCGATCAAATTCCCTTGCAACATACATAGGAGTTACTCCACGATTATCTGCTTTATCAATATCAATTGCAGGATCTGCTAAAAGCAATTTTACCATTTCTATGTCTCCCGCTTCGACTGCTATGTAAAGCGGTGTAGCTCCATCATTTCTTGCTTTATTAATATCTGTTGCATGATTTGCTAAAAACAATTTTACAATTTCTATGTGCCTTAACTGAACTGCCATAAAAAAAGCAGTTGTTCCATCAACTCGAGCTTTATTAATTTCGGTTTTTCGATCTGCTAAAAATAATTTTACAATTTCTATATGTCCCTTAAAAGCAGCAACATAGAGTGGACTAATATTTTCAGTTGTTGATTTATTAACATCTATTCTTTGATCTTTTAAAAACAATCTTACAATGCTTATATAATTATTTTGAGCTGCAATATAAAGTGGCGTAGCTCCATTTATTGGTGCTTTATTAATATCTATTCCAGGAACTTCAAGTAATAATTGCACAACTTCTATATATCCCTTTGCAGCTGCAATATACAGTGGTGTAGCTCCATTAATATTTGCTTTGTTAACATCGATTCTAGGATTTGCTAAAAGTAATTTTACTATTTCGCTATACCCTCGAGAGGCAGCAAGATAAAGACACGTAACTTTTGAAGTATCTATTGCATTATTAATAGTTATTTGAGGATTAGCTAAAAATAATTTTGCAACTTCTAAATGTCCATTGTATAACGCAGTGAAAAGAGGAGTAGCTCCTACACGGTTTACCAGATTAATACTTATCCTAGGATCTGCTAAAAAAAATTTTACCATTTCTAAATATCCATTTTCAGCTGCCAAATAAAGAGCAGTTTCTCCAGATGCATTAGCTGCATTAATAAATACATATCCCGGTTTTTCTAATAATTTTTTAACTATTTCAATATTATTATATCGAGCAGCTAACCTGAATATAGATTCAGTATTTGCTTTAGGAAGTTTATAAAATTCTGGATTCTGTATAATTTGCATTGCAATGTCAGTTTTATTGTCTTTAATTGCATTTCGAAGTAATTCAAGATTTATAATTTCTTTAGTTGAAGCATTAATTGATAAAGTCTGTAATAATAAAAAACTATATAAAAATATTTTTTTCATACTCAAAACCTTTTTAAACCACTTATACATTTTTATCAAAAACTTTTTAGTACAAAATAGCCGGCTATTCCAACCAAACCTTCAACTAGTATAAGAATTGATTGAAATTGTCTACATGATGTTGAAACAAAAACAGAGCAAAGAAAATATGTAGAAAATAACATCATATTAAGCGAAAACCATATCAATAAACTTTGAGCAATAACAAATTCAGGAAATAAAACATGCAGTAACCCTGAACTTAGAGCATTGCATATGGGAGAAATTAAAAAACTTGCCAAAACGGCCAAAACCTGTAAACGAGCAATCGGTTGAGCAAGGTCCTTGAAGGGTATATGCGTTAAAAGCATTATGGTCATCATATGCATTACGTATCCAATTACAGCAAACCATAGTGAAGTCATATATAAAATTTTTAACGAAAATTGTGCAAAAATAGCTTGAATGAGTTCAGTTATCATAAACTTTCCTTACTTATATACGATTTATACAAAAGCAAGAAACCATAAAAAGCCCCAACAAATCAAGGAAGTTATCACAATATACAAGCCATAGTGATTGAAAACCGCTTTTTCACACCAATTACTTAGCAACTCTAAAACAGAATTGTATGCAAAAAACGCACTGGTAAAAACAATCATACAACTCAAAATTCGATAAAAAGTCACATCAGGCCCACTCATCAAGCTTAAAGAGTAAATCATAGACTGATGTATTTTGAAAAATTCAGATTTAACAACTAGTGATAAAATACATTCATAGAGTGCAACAAATGCTGTTGATGATAAAAATCCCCACCATAAACTATAGGCAAGCTCAATTGCTATATCTCGACGAATATGAATCATTGCATTGCGATGACACACTAAAAAAAATAAATAGGTCATGGCAAATGCCAGGAAGAACCATAAAAAACCAATCTTAAAAAGATACAATGGGTTAAGTAATACTATATGTTTGACCACCCCAAGCCAACATGCAAATACTGAAAATATAATTCTGCCAATAAACATAGATATCCTTCTTCAATTTTGACTCTTTGAGCTACTTAAACTATACTTATACCATACTCTATTTTCCTTATTTAAAAACAGATGTTGGCCAAAAATATAGATGTGGTTGCAGCTAAAAACAAGAACTCCTAGCTCTGTAACCTATATGCCCACAACACTGTAAACGAACCGAAATCACATGACTACAACAAATAAATTAAGTAAATTTCTTGCACAATCAGGTCACTGTTCACGACGCACAGCTACGCAATTAATCAAATCTGGCGTAGTAAAAGTGAATGGAAAAGTGGTTCTTGAACCCTTTTACCCCCTCAATGCTGATGATTCTGTTAAAGTAAACAATAAGCGTATTTTGCCAGAACAAAAATTATATTTTTTATTCAACAAACCAAAAGATGTAATTTGCACACTTTCCGATACCAAAGAACGCAATACTATTGCTGATTTCTTTAAAAATATTCCTGAGCGTTTATATCCAATCGGTCGACTTGATCGAAACACAACTGGTTTAATAGTTATGACTAATGATGGGCAGCTGACTCAAAAGCTCGCTCATCCAAAATTTAACATTTCAAAAACATATCAAGTGACCACTCATAAACCTGTAACGCAAGAACACTTAGATCGTCTTATAAAAGGTATCAAACTTGAAGATGGTTTTATGAAAGTTGATAGCGCAAAATATGCTTCATCTCACAGCGCAAATGTTATTTTACTTACCATTCATAGCGGTAAAAAACACATCATCAAACGATTATTTAAAGAACTGCGCTACTTTGTTGAAAAATTAGATAGAATTAACTTTGCTGGTTTAACTAAAAAAGGTTTACCAGTTGGTCATTATAGAAGTCTTACCCAAAAAGAAATTGAAAAATTAAAAAAAGATTTTTCCGAAGAAAAAAAACCGATTGTTAAAAAATAATAATAAAAGAAAGGGTAGTATATGAAAAATATCAAATCTTTAATATTCATGTCATTGTGTTGTATGCAGCTTTCTTCAAATTCATTGCGTGGTGCACCTAGTTACGAAAAGTTAATTGAATTAATGAACACATCTGAGCAAAAATTGCAGCAACTGCACAATGATCACAACAAAAAAACACAAGATTTATATCAGCAATATGCACAAACATATTATTTATTAAAATTAGAATGTGCTCGAGGCACGATTACTAAAGATGTTTTTCAATTATCGGTACTTGAACTTCAGTTCAAACATATGAAGCAATTGGCAGCTTTAAATGCCCTCGCTGATGCGAAATATAAACAGGCTTTGCAAGAATCTGCGCGAAAAAGAAAAGAATTACTTTCATAAGTATTAAAAAGGCCAGGAAATAAACCGGGCTTTTTTAATACTCAAATAGTCTCTGTTAAGAATTAAATCTGTTTTTTATATGCAACATTGTTTTCAAAATTCTATCTTTGTTATTATTTTCTAAAATAAATAGTTGCAAATAAAAAAGGATAGATATGAAAAAAATTTATGTATATATAACATTTTTAATGTTTTTATCGTTACAAGCTTTTATACTGCAATGTGATCAAAGCTCTTTTCAAGTTACTTCAAATTCGTCAGATCCCAACAATGCGGCTTTATGGATTACTGTTTGGTATGGTAACGCTACTTATATTCTTGCTAATAATGCGAACCCTTCCTATTCAGGTATTGAAGTTCCAACAATGACTACATTTTTAAATGATAAAACTAATGTAGGAGTTTTAACTCGCAGTAAAGCAAATTGGCAGGATGGAATTATTTTTAGTTTGTTTAATATAGGCAATGATAAAAAGGTATATGTAGCCGCTTATGATCAAAAAAATACAACTACTCCTTTAATAACCGCAGAATTACCTGGAGCAAAATGGTCTTCTGGTGCAACAGTCAAATGGGGAGGAAGTTATTTTGGAACAACCAAACTTAGTATTGCAACAATACTAGAAGATATAGGTAGTACGCTAATTTATGGACCTAATGTATTAATTCCAGTTAAAGATATTATTCCTACCCGCTTTTCTTCAACTTCTTCTCAATCGGTTCTTTATGCTGCAGGTCAAACTCCACAAAATACCAATACACATCTTACATCTAGACTAAAGCCACCTCACACTGTATTTAAGGTTATGCAACATTCATTTGGAGTTGGTGGTACAAACACTGATCAATTATGGCTCACTATGGGAATTAATGGAAAAACTTATGTTTTAGCATGGGCAAATGGTGTTGGAAGTCTCCCACCTAAAACTGCAAATTTTTTCACTGATGATACATTGAAAAATGCTCTTGAAAAAGATGTATCTGTATCTGATTGGGATAATGGAATATTTTTTAGTTTCGTAGAATATAGCGGACAAGTTTATTTATATGTACAAAAATATGATGGAACTACAGTAGGGCAAGTAGCAATTCCAGGAATATCTTCCTTAAATGATATAACAGGTGATATTGGTTTTATAGGAAGTTATTTACAACAATCTATTCCAATAGCACCTTTCGAAACATTAGGTTTAACAACAGGAAATTTTAATATAAATCAATATGTACAAGTAAATTATCCATCTACTTCAACATCAACTGATACTGCTCCGGTATTCACATCGCCACAATTACGAACAGTTTTGCAATCCAGTATTGGAGTTGGCAAAAAAAATCAATTATGGTTATCGATGTCAATTAATGGGATATTATATCTTTTAGCACGATCTTCTGGTGCAGGAGGTAATGCTCCAACTGCAGCTGTTTTAGATTTTAAATTAAAAAGTGCTCTTGAAAATTTATCTATAGAAGAATGGCAAAACGGTATTGGTTTTACTTTCGTGCAAGCTGGCCAACAAGTATATTTATATGTTCAAGACTCTGATGGAAATCAATTGGGCAAAGCAGCAATTCCAGGCATGACTAATTTAGATCAAATACAAAATAACGTTTCCTTTGGGGGAAGTTATATAACGCAAGCTATCTCTATCAATCCATCTTCTGACACACTTGTTTTAACTACAGGATCTACGGCAAATTTAAAAATTACTCCATCACCAAATAAAATTACTTTTACTTCTCCACTTATCACACCTACTACTCCAAATCCTGCACATACTTTGTCATATCAACAACATCTTATTGGTGTAGGACCAAGTGATAACGATACGAGCCAGTTATGGCTCACTATGGGAATTAATGGAATAACGTATGTTTTAGCACGAGCAGATAGTCTTCCTGCAACAAGCAATGCCCCAAGTACCCCTGTTTTAGATCTTACATTAAAAAATGCTCTTAATAATGTATCTTTAGATGAATGGAAAAATGGTGTGAGTTTTACTTTTGTAGAGACTGGACAAGGTGTATATTTATATGTTCAAAATGCTGCTGGAGTCTTAATAGGCCAAGCAGTAATACCAGGAATGTTTAGTTTAACGCAAATACAAGGCAATGTTGGTTTTATAGGAAGTTATATATCACAATCTATTCCTATTAATCCGATTTCTCAAACACTTGTTTTAACCACAACAAATGCCGATTTACCAAATTTCCCTCCACAACTAACAATCCCAACAATTACTCCTTCTATAGCTACTGCTACATCTACTACAATAAAACCTTCTCTAGGAAAACTTGTACAAGGAAAAATTGGAATTGGAAATGTTGATGATACTACTGCATTATGGCTTAGTATGGGACTTGAAGGAAAAACTTATGGTTTAGTGAAAGCTTCAAAAGCTGGAACTAATGCCCCAGCAGCTTCTTTCACAGATTTGGATACTGCTCTTCAAGCATTATCAACAAATGATTGGGACAATGGCATAATATTTAGTTTAGTAGAAAATAATAATCAGGTTTCATTAAATGTACAAAAATCTGATGGAACTCTGGTAAATAATCAAGTAATTTTAGGTTTAACTGGATTAAATGACATAACAGCTAAGGTTGGATTTAAAGGAAGTTATATACAACAGTCTATTCCACTATCTCCTTATCACTCATTGGGTTTATCAACATCAAGTTCTAAAATAAATCAAGTTATTAATATTCCTGCATCCCAGGCTCCAACAATTTTAAAGCCTACATTAAATCAACGTAATATTCCTATGTCCAAAGCTTCTAAAACTAAATTAAGTCAACGTAATATTGCTGTTTCTAACAATAATAACACCGCTGCCTTCTTTGACTTTTAATAGTTTTTTTAAGGAAGCAACTTTTTTTGATGAAAATCACTTAACAAAAAAAGCCTGAAATTAAATCAGGCTTTTTTTGTTTGAGCCATTTTCATTAATCAATCTTTCATACAATTTTGTTCGTCTATCCAATTCTCTTGCCACAGACTGAGATTTTGTATAAGGAATTCTTACATCATCAGTATCAACAGTCATCGCAATAACATCACCTTCTAACATTGTTGCAATAGCTTTAAGTTTTGTAACATCATCCTGCAATTTTTGCATAGATTTTTTTTGTTCTTGCATAGACTCTTCTATTTTTTGCAACTTACCCAAAATTTCTTCATTTGAATTATTTTTGGCTTGTATTTTTGCTTGAACTAGATAGGGTTCATTGACACTAGCATCTGAATGATGTCTCATCATACTGCACATTTTACAAGCAATAGCATAAGTGGGCTGAAAAACTTTACTCGTAACTCGTGGCACCATTGCACCTATTGATTCCGATAAAATACATATTGCAATTGTTACATAAGTAAATGATTTTGGTAACTTTAAATGATCCATTTAATCTCCTTTAATTAGATTTAAATTTCATGTTCCAAGTTTCATCAAAACACTATGATACTATTATCTCCATAAACTTCTCCATGCACGCAGTGCTCTTGCATTTACTATTGAAAATTTTCTTCTGAGTTCTTGTAACTCATCTTTATTTTTTGCATTTTTCAACATTTTTGCCTGATTTTTCAGTACTTGCTGCAAGTTAGAATGTAGTACATTTTTTGATTTTTTTGCTACTTTTAATTTTCTTATACGATCTCTATGAGATGCAAGCCTCATCGCTACATATGTTGTGGAAACAATAGGAGAAATTGGCTGGCAAATTTTATCTTCAACTCTTTGCAGCATTGCAAACATTGATGATGATAAAAGAGTTGCTGTTATGAAAATAAACAATTTTTGCAGTTTTATGTTGTTCACATAATATCCTTTTTTAAAATCCAAAGAATATCATACCAATAAGAGCACCAATGCAAAAAACAGCAACATCTCCTCCAGTCACAGCCGAATTTTTAATAGATGCAACATCTTCCTGTAATTTTTGCACAGATTCTTCCGAATTTTTAATAGATGCAATGTCTTTCAGAAGCCTTGCATTTTCTTCTTCTAATTTTTGCAATTTATCCAAAATTTTTTCTTCATTAGAAAAAGTTTTAACTTTTAATTCTTCTGATTCATTGACACTAGTTTTACCGGAACAAGGTCTCAATGCTGTGTATAATGTTGAAACTATGGCAGATGTAGGTTGAAAAACTTTACCTGCAACCCGTGGCATCATGGAAAATAATGATGATGATAAAAAAATTGCTGTTATGAAAATAAATAATTTTTGTAATTTTGAATTATTCATAAAGTTTCCTTTTATTACATTTAATATCATGTTCAAAGTTGTATAAAACGCTACCATCCTCTCCATCGATTTCTTCTTTCTGCACGCAGTGCACTCCACGGATCTCTCCAAGAACGCAGCGGACTTTTCCAACGTCGTGTTGCACACGTATTTATTATTGCAAATTCTCTTGCTAGTAATTCATGCGCAGCTTCACTTTTTTGTTTTGCCAACATTTTTGCTTGATTTTCGCGTATTTCTTCTTGATTCAGAAACAAAGATTCTGCTTTTTTTGTTCTTTTTAATTTTTTCGTACTACCTTTACTAGAAGCATATCTCATTGCTACAGACATTGTTGAAGCCATTACTAAAGAGGGATGAAAAACTTTATCTACAACCGTTGGCATCATGGAAAATATTGATCCTGATAAAAAATATAGTGCTATTGCTATAAAAATAAATGATTTGTTTGCTTTGAAATTATTCACAACGTTCCTTTGGTAATATTGTTTTTTATTTATGTGATCGTAAGTCAAACGTAATTTCATCTTTCAAGAAAAATAATCCGTACAAATTGATCATGAGCAATAATGCACCAACAATTGCCATCATTGATTGACAATTATTAAGTGTTCCTACAAATGAAAATAGAATAAACAAACTCGTTGCTAGTACCATAAATATGCGAGCCCCATAACGTGGCGACAGAAATGTTGCAGAACGACGACCTGCAGCAAAAAATGCAATCAATGTTGAATAACCAAGTAAAAAAATAAAACATGGCCATAAAATATACACAAATGAAAAATATTGCGAAAGTGCCTTTGCAACCATAAAATTCACTGAAATATTTTGATGCCATGTATCAGTAAGTAACACCAAAAACAAACTCATCGTGCATACGATAAATGAATCCAGGAAGATATCGACAATGCCAAAAATCGCTTGTTTTGCTGGAACAGCCTCTTGACTTTCTGCATGAACAACTGAAGCATAACCAACACCAATGTCACCACTATAACAAGCTCTTTGCACGCCGTGACGCACCGAAAGCATAATGTTACTCCCTGTTCCTATAAACGCTCCAATTGCAGCACAAGGAGAAAATGCATGAGTGAAAATGGAATACAACATTGCAGGAATTTTTGCAGCATTTAAAAGAAGTACCCACATACCCATGGTGGTATACCCAACTAAAAACGCAGGAATAATGATTGAGCATAATCGCCCAACAATTCTTACCCCACCTTTTCCAATTCCAACAACTAAAAATAATAACGCAAAAATAACTGCATATTGATTTAAATTCCAACCAATTGACACACTTTCTGTTACCGTTCTAAAAATATACAGTTCAATGCCGTATAAACAAATCAAAACTGCAGCAATGCGAGAAAGAATTTTGCCACCAGGAACCTTCTGCAAAAAAATCATGGGACCGCCGGTGTAACTATTTTCATTATTTTTAATGCGGAATTTTACCCCTAAATAAATTTCGCCATATTTAACCAGCATTCCTAAAATAGCAGCAATCCACATCCAAAAAACTGCGCCTGGTCCGCCAAGTTGCACAGCAAGACAGACACCAACAATATTGCCTATTCCTATGCAACCACCCACAGAAGTAAAGAATGCATAAATCGGAGAAACACCACGGGTTTTATCATCCTGTTTTTTCATAGCAAAAGATGTAAAAATTTTTATAACTTCAGGAAATTGACGAATTTGAAAGAAGCGTGATTTATATGAAAGATAAAATCCAAGTATGAAAAGCGCAGGTGCTCCACCGTAGGTCCAAAAAAGAGACTCTAAGCCATCAAGCATTTCAAATAACTGGTCAATCATAAAAATCCAATCAGAAAAATGTATTTAAGACTTTACACTTTTATCAGCGTAACTTTTTTTCCGCAGTTTGCAACAAGAAAGAATAACAGAAAGCCATTTTTGAGCCTGCGAAAAAAACTCATTGCGTTCCTGAGATGAACCTTGATTTCCTGCAAAATTTATTTGTAGCATGGTTACAACAAACTGCTGCCATTGTTGAAAGGCTTCAGAAGCATTTTCATTACTGGATCCCCGAATCACGTCCGGGGATGACGAATGAGACTCTAATTTCAATTTTTCAAAACATTGAGCAAGCTCCATGCCCTGCAGATCAAACTCATACAACTTCCCTAAAGAAACAAATAAATGATAGATCGCCTGTGCATCTTGACGATGATAATATTTTCTAAACAAATATTTAAAATACAATGATTGCACCCACCATGAATCACGCACATAAGAACCGGAAAACCAAAAAACTCCTATAAGCACAGCAAGAATAGCCATCAATATAAGAAACCATGTCAATAGAGTATAGATTAAAGATTGCAATTTTATTGAGTTGCTTAAAGGTGAAGTACTGAAATTTTGTTTCAAATCAGTTTGATTAACAAAATTGATTTCATGATCTTTAAAAACATATGATGAATTCGAGTCAGATTTTTTTACAGTATTTGTTGGCTCTTTTTTATCTGTTTGCAACACAGGGGCTGCTATAATTGTTAACACTACTTTTTCACTTGTTATAGTTTTATAAGCTTGAGAATCAAGATCAAAATATAAAAATTTTTGAGGTGCAATAGTAAAGGTTCCGGAATTATCTCCTTGGATAATCCATTCAAATTTTTTACTTGATTGACCATTTTGCAAACGCTCAATTGAACTATTGCCTTGATAACTATGCAAACCATCAGGAAGTTTTAATTCAGGTGCTTTGACCATCTCAAGATTGCCATCACCTTGAATAATCATTGTTGCAACTATACCTTCCCCAATAGCTCCTTTTGTTTGTTGTAATTGAAATGTCATACTGTCAAAAGTTCCAATTGCTGTAACATGTTTAAATTCTTTGCTATGGGGCAATGGTTTAACTTCTATAGATTTTGGATTTGATCGCAGCGTACTTTGCATACTAAATCCAAATATACCACCAAAGCCAGTTTGATATTTTAGTGCTGGAATAAACGCAGCTTGAAACATTGGTATTGTTAAAGTGCCCGTTTTTTCAGGATATAGTTCCATTAACCATTGTTCATATTCATATTCATCATCACCAATTTTCATAGAACCTTTGTCTGCATGTGGAGATACAAATCCACGATGAAAATTTTCAAGTTGAGCATCAGAGAGTATTAATTGATCAAATTGGTCTTGATAACAAAAACGAATAAGAAGTCTTACCTTTTGACCGATATATACCGATTTATTATCAATTGCAGCATGCAATACATATGGTTGCTTTTGCTGTTTTGTAGTCGTGATAGGAGTATCTCCAACTTCCACTTTTATTTTTTCTGAAGAAACGCTATCGCCATTACTATCTTGAATTTCTACAGGTCCTAAAGAAAATGACCCTTTTTTTTCAGGGGTTACAACGTACATAAATGTTATTTTTTTGCTTTGTGCTCCATTAATAAATGAAAATTCTTGTTGCGTGCCAGAGGGTGAGACAGGAAAATATTCTATTCCTGAAATACCTTTTGGTTCTTGTGCATTTTCAAAATTCTCTGCAGTTATATAAAGATAAAAAGGAACACCCACTTCTACTTGTTTGACCACATTTTTTTGCATGTCATACATGCGTATATGTATTTTTTTATCCTGTCCAAAAATATTGCTACACAAAACGAAGACGTGAAAGAATGAGTAAACTAAAATATTACCAATTTTTTTGTCCATGTTGCGGTACTCCTGGTTTTGAAACATTCATTTTCAATATTTGTTTTTGTAAATTATCTTCATGCTCAGACATTTTCTGCAACACAAGCGCACTACGTTTATCTAAACGATCATCATCTTCAGGCTTTGTTTCCACTTGCTCTGCAAGTTCATCTTGCAATTCTGTTGGACTATTTTCATTGTGCTGAGTATAATCATTTTGTTGGTCTTGTTGTTCTTTTGATTTTTGCAAGGATTGATCATGTTTCTGTTTCTCGGTCTTTTGGTCCTTTTGGGACTTATCCCCTTTAGTTGGTTCAGCAGAATTGTCAAACTCTACCTCATCTTCTGGGTTAGTTTGATCACGCTGGTGTTTGCTGTCAGTATTCTGTCCTTTATTCCTTTTTTCTTGTTGTTTTTGTTGCTCACTGGTTTTTTCTTCTTGTTTTTGTTGCTCGCTTGATTCTTGATCATTAGAATTTCGATCCTGTGATTGTTGATCTTGCGATTGTTGATCATCTGATTCTTGATCTTGCGATCGCTGATCATCTTTGTTCTTTTTCTGTTTTCCATTTTTATTATTCTGATTTTTATCTTTTTGATCATCAGATGAATTATTTTGATCTTGATCTTGCTGTTGCTGCTCTGGAGGTTGTTGCATCATTTTCTTAACAATATCAGCATTTTGAGCAGCTCGCTCATTTTTTGGATTAAGCTGCAACACTTGTTCATACATTTTTAATGCATCATCCAACTTTTTAAGTTGCACATATGCATTACCTTGATTAAACAATGCTTGCTGCTTAAGCTCTGTGTTTTTATCTGAAACATTTGATGCCCGACTGAAATAAGGCAAACTTTCTTCATATTTATTTTGTTTATATAAAGCTAACCCTACATTGTAATTTGCTTGAAAATCATAAGGATCGTTATCAAGAATTTTGCTGTATTCAATCTGAGCTTTTTTAAAATCTTTCGTTTGAAATGCACGATTGCCATGATACTGTGACAAACTATCAGCAATCAAATTTGCTTGTATAAAACATGAACTGAGCAATGATGTAAAAATAATAAATTTTTTCATAATAACCATTCTAAAGCAAAACATATAAAACTTACGGCAACAAAATAAGGATATTGTTCTTGAAACCGGCAAACCGATTTTGACTCCATACTATCTTTTTCAAATGATTGAACAATTGAAATGAATTCTTTTATATCATCATCATTTTCTACCATAGCAATATATTTTCCACCTGTTTGCTCTGATAAATTTTTTAAAATTCCTTCATTTAATTTCGACATAACAATGGCACCTTTGTCATCTTTCTCAAATCCAACAGTTGTACCTTTTTGATCAACGATAGGGATAGGAGCGCCCCGTGATGTTCCTACACCAAAAGTAAATATCGATAAACCTTGCTGCTCAGCTTTACTTTTTACTTCTGCAAGATTAGTTGAAAAATCTTCACCATCAGTAAACAAACATATTAATTTCGTTTTTTTTGTTGGCATAGATTGAAATATCTCAATAGCATGAGACAGCGCACCCTGTATGGTTGTAGTGCCTGAAGATATTGTTTCAACATCAATGCTATCTAAAAACATAAAAAATGCAGAGTAATCAGTGGTCAGCGGACATTGTAGGACTGTTTCACCAGAAAAAAGAAGTAATCCCACTCGCTCACATGATAAATTGTATAATAATTTTCTAATCTTTTTTTTAACAAATTCTAATCGATTTGGTTTTACGTCTTGAGCTAGCATACTGCGAGAAATATCCACAGCTATTAAAAGATCACGACCTTCTTGCTCAATCTGTTCATCTTTTTTATTCCATTGAGGTCGCATCACTGCAAGCATTAAAAAACAAAATCCTACAAAAAAAAGAAATGTTTTAAAAATGCGACGCATGATTGATGCATTTTTAACTAAAAGATTTCTCCATTTTTTTAATGTTAAACGATCAAGTGCTCGTCTGGTTTTAAACCAACGAACACATAAAAAAATAAAGACAAGAATAGTCAGACTTATGGCCAAAGTTGCATTTTGCAAACCAGCCCAATGAATCATTTCAAAATAGTTCTTCACGTTGTACGTATCCTCCTAAACAATAAACCAAACCCATGTTGCCATGAACAATTCAAAACCTATTAAAAATATCACCCACCACAAAATAGGCATGAAATAATCGTGATATTTATTATAAAGTTCAGTTTCATATGATTTTTTTTCAAGCTTATCAATTTTGTCATAAATCATTTTTAAATCTTGTGGTTTTTTTGCTTCAAAAAACTGCCCGCCTGTTTCTTGCGCAATTCTTTGTAATAGAGATTTATTAAGAGGCATTCCTGCTACGCGAACCCCAAAAATAGGATCGTCAATCAAACCTCCCTGATCTCCACCAATACCAATAGTATAAACTTTTACCCCAATATTTTTAGCAACTGATAGAGCATCTTTAGGATCAAGATCACCAGGTGATGGTTCACCATCAGTAAGAAGCACAATGATTTTACTTTTTGATTTTGCTGTTTGCAATCTTCGAACAGCGGTCACCAGCCCTTGCGAAAGCATAGTACCATCTGCCATATCGCGACTTGGTTGTCCGATTTGCAAATCTTGAATGATCTCTTTTAAAATATTTTTATCATGCGTTAATGGGCAACGAGCTATTGCATACCGACCAAAGATGACGAGTCCAATTGCATCATTTTGCCGTTTGTCAATAAAGTTTAAAGCTTCTTGCTTTGCAACTGACAACCGAGACCTGCGATCTTTAATATCATCAAAAAAATTCATACTTCCAGAAACATCAAGTGCTAAAACAATATCAATACCTTCAACGGTAATCTTAGATTTTGAATCAACAAATTGTGGCTTACCTATTAAAATTGCCAAAAGTATTAAACTGGCTAAACGGATCCAATAAAAAAATTTAATGGGAAGAGACGAAGCCTGAGCGCCGCGTTTACGTAAAAAATCCGCAAGTGGATGCACATAAAACGTAGGACGATACCATCGATATCGAATAAAAATAATACTTGCTAAAAATACAAGACTTATAATTAAAGGCGTCTGATAAGCAAATTGAAAAAAAGTAGCCATTATAATAATCCTTATAACGTTAAGAATGGATCCTTGTGTCAAAGAGCACAAGGACTTGGAAAAAACGAAATTAAGTTCAAGTACGAACTTTCATTTCCCAAGCTTTTCGTCTAAAAGTATCATAAAGAAAATAAAATTTTAAGTCTGAGATTTGACTTATCATATAAAATCCTTTATCTATACAAATACCTATACCAAAGCAAAAATCAAAATTTTCTTTACTCTTTTAACTAAAACGATATGAAAAAACTACTCATTGTTGAATCACCCGGCAAAATCAAAACAATTACTAAATTTCTTGATAATGAATTTAAAGTCATGTCGACAGTTGGTCATATCAAAGATCTGCCATCAAAAGGTCTTGGCATTACTATGAATGATGGAATTCATCTTGAGTATGAGACAATTAAAGATAAAGAAAAAGTTATCAGTGATATTGTTAAAGCTGCGAAATCATCTGATGAAGTGTATCTGGCGCCTGACCCTGATCGTGAAGGAGAGATTATCGCATGGCATGTGCTGCAAGAAATTAAAAAATTTATCCCACAAAATAAAATTCACCGTATTACTTTTAATGAAATTACCAAGTCAGCTATCATTGATGCGATTAAACATCCATCACAAGTTGATCTTCCAAAAGTACATGCTCAACAAGCACGACGAGTACTCGATCGCTGGGTTGGTTATGAAGTATCTCCTATTTTATGGAAAAAATTAGCTAAAGGACTTTCTGCTGGTCGAGTTCAGTCTGTAGCGCTTAAAATCATTTGTCAGCGTGAAAAAGAAATTAGAGCTTTTAAGGCTGAGGAATATTGGTCAATTGAAGGTACGTTTGCTCACGAAAAAAACAGCTTTAATGCAATGCTGACTCATATTAATAAGAAAGCAGCAGAACTCAAAAATGAAGCTGACACCACAAAAGTAGTCAATGATTTAAAAAACAAAAATTATGTCATTGAAAGTATTGTTGATAAAGAACGGATTAAAAATCCTGTAGCACCTTTTATCACAAGTAGTTTGCAACAAGCAGCAGTAAACAAACTTGGATTTTCGGTTAAAAAAACAATGACACTTGCTCAAAGCATGTATGAAGGTGTACCACTACAAGATACTGCGCCGACTGCACTTATTACGTACATGAGAACTGATTCAACACGACTTTCACAAACAGCAATTGATGGTGCTCGAGCATTTATCCTCTCACAATGGGGCAAAGATTACTTGCCATCAAAACCAAATTTTTATGGTAAAAAAGAAAATGCTCAAGATGCTCACGAAGCAATTAGACCAATTGATATGCATCTGAAACCTGATGATATCAAACCATATGTTTCAGCAGAAATTTATAAATTATACCAACTTATCTGGTCTCGTGCAGTTGCTTCACAAATGAAACCTGCAATCTATGCACAGCGCCAAGTAATCATTACTGCGGAAAAATACACATTTAAAGTAACTGGTTCAACATTAACGTTTGATGGTTTTTTAAAAGCGTACCAAATCGAAGAAGAAGATGATGACAAAGTTGTTAAATTACCAAACGGACTAGCTGAAAAAGATCCACTGCAGCTTAAAAAGTTAGATCCTAAACAACATTTTACGCAACCTCCAGCAAAATTCTCTGAGGCAACACTGGTTAAAGAACTTGAAAAACAAGGCATTGGTCGACCGAGTACTTATGCAACTATTTTAAATACGATTCAAGCTCGAAAATATGTTGAACTCGATAAAAAACGATTTGTACCAACTGATCTTGGTATGAAAGTGACTGATATGCTTGATGAAAATCTTCCTAAAATTATGGAGCTAAAGTTTACTGCTCATATGGAAGAAGATTTAGATAAAATCGCAAGCGGTCAACTGCAACGCGATGCCTTACTGCATGAATTTTGGAATTCTTTTGAAAAAGATTTAGAAAAATTCAAAGGTCACTCAAATAAACTTGGTAAAAAAACAGTGGAAGAAACTGAAATACTTTGTCCAAAGTGTCAGGAAAGAAAGTTAGTTGTGCGACTGGGAAAAAACGGCAGCTTCCTTGGATGTCCTGGATTTCCAAAATGTACATTCACAAGCAAATTTGAGCGCAAAGAAGATGGTACAATTATACTCACTCAAGAAACTGAAGAACCAGCTCTCTTGGATGAAAAATGCAACAAATGCGGCAAGCCTATGCGTAAAATGATGGGACGATTTGGAGAATTTATCGCATGTTCTGGATATCCAGAATGCAAAAACATTAAACAAAACATTGCATCTTTTCCATGTCCTTTGTGCGGTGGAAGCATTGCTGAGCGTTCATGGCGTGGTGGAAAATTATGGGGTTGCCAAAATTATCCAAAATGTAAATTCTCAATTTTTTCTGATATTGAACAAACACCATGCCCAAAATGTCACAAAAGTCCTTACTTGCTCAAAAGAACAGATAAAACAGGTAAGACTACTTTGATTTGTCCACAAGATGACTGTAAATATACGGTGACGAAGCAAGAACAACATTAATTTTTAGGAATATTAATGAATAAAAAGAGTTTTATAGTTTTTGTTCTTATAACTTTTTTATCTGCAACAACTCATAGCATGCACAGAATTATAAATCCTGTTGTAATAAAAACTACAAGTAATACAACAATTAGACTATTTTCAAACACTCCTAATCGACTTATACGAGCTCACAAAACTCAATCACCTCTAGAAATTAATATTAAACATAAATTACCTAATCCTGAATATGAAAAAGGTTCTATTAAAATTACTCACTCTATAGCTAGTGAATCTATAATTCTTTTAGTAATAGCAATATGGTTTTGGGCTATCGATAAAAGTGTTGAACATACCATTGAAAAAGAAAAAATAAAAATTGAGCGTGAAAAATTACGTAAAATACGATAAAGATCATTCAATGAACCAAAACAATTTCAAATTTTTTGCACTTTTTTCTTTCTTAGCTTTTTCATCAGAAAGCAACTACAGCATGCACAGAATTGTAAATTCTTTTCTGATAAGAACTACAAATACTTCTATTATCAGACAATTTTCACAGACTTCAAAACGACTCTGGCCCACCATGTATACAGTTGCCGTGAATGGAAAAATACAAAATGATAAAGGAACGCAACAGCGCTTGATGGAGGGGGAGGATATTTTTGGGATCCCTGACAGAAATTCCAGCGGGCATGAAAATTATAGATCAAATCAAAATTCTCCAGGGATAAGTTATTATGCTGCTTTAGCAGTCTGGACATGTTATTGTATTCTTCTATTTCGGTAATTAACAACACAATTAATCTTTAAGGAACATTAATGAACAAAAACAATTTCCACATTTTAGCACTTTTTTCTCTCATGGCATTTTCATCTGCAAACAGTTACAGCATGCTGAGAAGATCTATACCACAAATCAGCGCTTTGCCTTTTATGGCATTGCGACATTGTTCAACAAGTTCTACAACGCAACAAGAAATTATGACAATAACTGAAACTCCAAAAGTAGAATTTAAATATTCTAATTCAAGAATGCATCCAGAAGATATGAAAGAATTAAAAAAATATCTTCTAGAAAATTCAAAATATGAACACAACTGGGAAGCATATACTGCAATGCTTACTGTAACTGGTTTCTTCTCTTGTACAGCACTAATAATACTAAAAGATTAACAATTATTAATCCCTACACGAAAGAATCTCTCATGAACATGAACAAAAATACTTTCAAATTTTTTGCACTTTTTTCACTCGTAGCTTTTTCATCTGCAAGCAGCTACAGCATGCTTAGAAGATCTATGCCACAAATCAGCACTTTGCCTTTTATAGCTTTACGACACTGTACAACCGGTTCTTCAACAGCCCAAGCAACTGAAACTCCAAAAGTAGAATTCAAATATTCTGATACAAGAATGCATCCTGATGATATGGCAGCATTAAAAGCAGAAACAAAATATCATGGTTTTGATTGGATTGGAGTATGGAGTGCCTGCATATTAGCGGGTCTGGTGACCATGACTAGCACAAGGAATAATGTTGACTCTTTAAGAATTCATCAAAACCAAATAATTATGAAATTAAATAGCATTGAAAGTAAACTAAATAAAATCAACGAATCAAGCAAATAAATGCTTATAAAAAAATCATCAACTTTTATATGGTCAGTTGTCGCAATCGTTACATTAACAATTTTAAGCATTGTTTTTTGGCGAGTCAGTCCTACCATTGTAAAAACTGAATATGCACAAACATCTGAAAAAAACGAACGATCATCGCTTGGATCATGTGAAAAATGCGGCAAACCATTGCGCACAGTATCTGGTAAATATGGTGATTTTATAGGATGCTCAGGATATCCAGATTGCACCTATGTCCAACGCAAAAAAGCTTCATTTTGTTGCCCGCAATGCGCAGGATGTGTTGAGCAACGAACATGGAAGCATGGAATTTTATGGGGCTGCAATAATTATCCACAATGCCGTTATGCAATATTTTCAGACATTGAAGATAGACCATGCAGTCAATGCGACAAGTTTCCTTACATGCTTAAAAAAACAGATACAGATGGAAATATAACGCTCAAATGCCCAAACGAAAATTGCCAAAAAAATGCTCAAGCAAACGAAAAATAAGCCATAAAACTATACATTCTGCTATTTTACGTTATTATATTTTTTGGATCATTATTTTGTTTATAGAAAAAAGTTTATTACACCTACAAAATAACAAATAGAATTTATAAAAATAAAATTTTAGTAATTACACATGAAAGGTAATTTTTTATGATCACAGGTCTCGTTCAGTTCTTTTACCCAGATATTAAAAGAGATGAGGTAAAAAAATACTCACTTCTAGCTGTTGCATTTTTATTTACTATCGGTGCTTACTGGTTGCTACGACTTTTAAAAGATTTTGTTTTATACAAACTAACATTCCCTGTCGATCTGGGTTATAACCCAGATGAAGGTCGTCAATGGGCTCCTACAGCAAAGTTAATTTCAATTTTTGTAGTTCTTGGTGTAGTTATGATCTACACAAAACTTGTTGATATGTTTGAAAAACAAAAATTGTTCTATATTATTGCAACTTTTTATACGTGTTGTTTTGCAACAATAGGAACTATTTTATTCTTAGCTGGAACTTATGGTAATGCGTTCGTTGGAGCTCCAATCTTGAAATACACCGGTATTTGCAACTATCTTTTAACTGAATCACTTGGTTCTGTTTTAGTTGCTCTTTTCTGGTCATTTACGGTAAGTATTTCAACAGTTGAACAAGCAAAAAGAGCTTTCCCTTTCATCGTTGCTCTTGGACAAATCGGTTCAATTACTGGATCAGCTTTAATGCTTATCAAACGTCTTCCAACATGGCCATTATTCGCTGTAGTTGTCTGTTGTTTATCAGGTTTGATGGCTTCTATTTATTATTTAGTAGCTACAACTCCTGCAGATCAAATGAGATCTGACAAAGAAGAAAAAAAATCTAAACCAGACATGCTTGGTGGTATTAAACTTCTATTAACCGAGCCATATTTACTTGGTGTTTTAGTTGTTTCTACATTCTATGAAATTTCTGGAACAATTATGGATTACCAAATGAAATCACAAGCAGCAGTTCTATTTGATGAATCAACATTCAAATGGTTCCTAGGAGTCTTTGGAGTTGCTTCAAACGGTCTTGCTTTTGTTCTTGCTCTTTTAGGAACAAGCGCTGTTATCAAAAAATTTGGTGTTCGTATTTGTTTACAAATTTACCCTGTTAGCTGCGCAGTTAGCCTTGTTGCATTGTATGCATACTATCAAAGTGGTCTATCATCAGCTGCGTCACTTTTCTGGGCAACATTTGGCGTTATGATGGTTGTTAAAGGTGTTTCATACGCTGTTAACAATCCTGTAAAAGAAATGATGTACATTCCAACAAGCAAAGATGCTAAATTCAAAGCTAAAGGTATCATTGATATGCTTGGTGGTCGTTCAGCAAAAGGAGCTGGTGCTCAAATTGGCGGATTCTTGAATGTACAAGGAAATCCACTTGCATCTATTCAAAACTTGATGCTGTATGGTTCATTAATCAGCCTTGGTATCATTGGTGTATGGATTCTTGCAGCGCTTTACGTTGGTAATAAAAATCAAAAACTTGTCAAAAGTGGCGAAATCATTGGATAACATCCTTGGTTTGTATCTAAAACTTGATACATATAATAAAACTCCGGCATACTCATGTCGGAGTTTTTCTATTAGGGAAATTATTAAGGGGAATTAATTCATGTTTACAACAGCTATTCAATTTTTTTATCCAGATATAAAACGTGAAGAAGTAAAAAAATTTAGTTTCTTGGCTCTGGCATTCGTATTTACTATCGGCACGTACTGGCTCATGAGACTCCTAAAAGATTTGGTTCTTTACAAATTAGCATTCCCTGCATCACTTGGATGGGGAGTAGACGTTGGAAGATTATGGATTCCTACACTGAAAACTATTTCTCCTCTTTTTGTTCTCGTTCTTGTCATGGTTTACAGCAAACTAGTTGATATGGTTGATAAACATAAACTGATGTACATCATTGCGTCTTTTTATATGATCTTTTTTTCATACATGACTATAATTTTATTTCTTAAAAATATGTACGGTGATCAATATTTAGGTCGAGTCCTTTTAGGTACAAGCGGAATTCTTGGGTATTTGCTTACTGAAAGTTTTGGTTCACTCGTTATTGCATTATTCTGGTCTTTTACAGTGAGTTCTTGCACATCGGACCAAGCTAAACGAGGATTTCCTTTTATTATTGCTGCAGGGCAATTTGGTGCTATTGCAGGATCATCGCTTTTACTCATAAAAACAACTATCATTTGGCCATTCTATGCAATTGTTGTTGTCTGCCTGGGTTTTTTTATTACCACCATTTATTTTCTTATGAAAACAGTTCCTGCATATCAAATGAAAACCGATGTTGCAGAAAAACCAAAAACTCATAACGTTTTAAGCGGTTTAAAACTCTTATGCACAAAGCCCTATCTTATAGGTATTTTGATTGTTTCAACATTTTATGAAATTGCTGGCACGATTGTTGAATATCAAATGAATTCTCAAGCATCAATTATTTTCGATCATAACACATTCAAATGGTTCAAAGGTGTGTATGGTGTTTCTATTAATACACTGGCGTTTTTAATTGCACTTCTTGGTACAAGTTATGCAATTAGACGATTTGGAAGCAGAATTTGTCTTTTAATTTATCCAGTATCTTTTGCCATTGCTTTAATCGGCTTGTACAGTTTTTATACCTTTACTCATCCAACAGCTATTGACTTATTATGGGCAAGTTTTGGTACTATGCTCATTGTTAAAGCTGTTGCTTATGCTGTTAATAATCCTGTAAAGGAAATGATGTATATTCCAACCAGCAAGGATGCAAAATTTAAGACCAAAAGTATCATCGATATGTTTGGTTCACGGTCAGCAAAAATGTCTGGTGCTCAAATTGGTGGTTGGTTAAATGTAGAAAATAATCCATTACTTTCAGTTCAAAATTTAATGATATATGGATCACTCATAAGTCTTGGATTTATTGGTATATGGATTATTGCTGCTATTTTTGTTGGTACCCAAAACGCTAAACTGATTGAAAAGAATGAAATCATAGAATAAATTTTTTAATTTAAAAAAACAAAAAAGGGGTTTTTATGTTTAAAAAATTTTTAATCTACTCTCTACTTATTAATTCATATACTATGCTATTGGCACCTAATGAAGAACCTGATAGAACAGAGTCTAATAAAGATAAAAATACTTTACCTATTTCAGACTTAAAAAAACCAGAAATTCCAAAAAAAGAAACTATCGCTGCTGGGCCTACTCAAAATTGTGATCCCAATTCAAAATCAGCTCAACATGATTTGGATGTATTAAAAGAACAAGAAGCACAAGTAGCTGCAGAATTACATCAAAAAAGATTAAGAATATTTTGGCATTCTTGGTGGTAAACATCCCTGGTAAAAACAAAAGAATATATCCTATTGCAATTTAAATTATGTACGATTTTTTTATAATTTCTGATACATTTTTTAAAAAGAATACATAAATCAGGAGTTCTTATGTTTAAAAAATTTTTTATCTGGTCATTATTCATTGGCATACCTCATTTCGCTTCATCCTGCCTCGTATGTGATGAATACATTGATGATGTTCTATCGCAGATTCAAAAAGGATTGGATTTTAAACAAGAACTCATTGCATTTATTGATACACTTAATGAACATGAACATGAAAATGTTTTTACAAATTCATCACAAAACCTACAAAAAATTAGTGAATTTCAAAGACAAGCGGAAGCTTTTGAATTAATAATGAATCTGCTAGATATACGTTTACATATATATGAAAATGATCAAAGAATAGGAAATTTCTCTGTGCTAACACGACAAACAGCAATCATGAATGATAAAATGACTACTTTAAGTACAAAAAAGAAAGGTATTGAAAAACTTATTGCTTCAAGCCAAGTAGAAGCTTTATTTAATGTTTAAATTTTTTATATTCGATTTGCACCGCTACGTTATTGTTGGTATGTTGGTGGGTAAAAATTAATTTGCCAAATCTATTTTTCCTATACATAAATCGCACTTCAAAAAAAGAGGCTACACTTTTAAAAAAAGTGTAGCCTTTTTTTTATATCATCCCTTTAAAAAAAATTATTTGATTTGAGCACCGTTAGCAATGTTGCTTGAAACAGTAATTAATGCTCCATCAGCTGTCAGCATCATGCCTTGCGATGGCATACCCATCATCATACGTGGCTTAAAATTAACCACAAACACTGCCTGTTTGCCAATTAAATCTTGCGGACTAAAATATTTTCTCATACCGGAAAGGATTTGTCGCTGCCCGAAATCTCCAAAATCAACTTGAAGCTTAAGTAATTTGTCAGATTTTTCAACAATTTCGCATGCAAGGATTGTGCCAACACGAAGATCAATTTTTACAAAATCTTCAATTGTTGCATAATGCATATCATCAACTTGCGATGCTGCTGGGTTTATTTTTTCTTCCATAGGTTTTTCATATTTTTTAAAAAGTGTTTCTATTTTTTTAATGGTCAATACATCATTCCATGCAGTATTTTCAAGTGCATGTATCATTGATCTATCTGTTGGTAATTCATATCCAATACTTTCAAGTAACATTTCCATTTTTTGTGGCATAACCGGCCACAGCATAATACCAATGACTCGCAGACTATACACGGTTGCTGCAATAGTTTCTTGAAACTTTGCAAAATCGCTTATAGCAAGTTTCCAGGGTTGCAATGCATGAAAATATGAATTTACGTGATTAATAAATTCCCAGACATGATTCACCGCACGATAAAAAAATCCTTGCTCAATTAAAGCCAATGATTCTTGAATCATTTTGTTACATTGTTCTTGTAATTTTTTACTTTCAGATGACCATGAAGCTGCACCTTGTATACTTCTGTACCCATATTTTTCTGCAAGTGTTGCACAACGATTCAATAAATTTCCTAAATCGTCAGCTAATTCTGAATTAATACTTTGCTCAATATCTGCAATACTAAACTCGCTATCTTGAGTAATTGCCATTTTGCGTGTTAAATAATAACGAATTTGATCAACGCCATATTCATGAGCTAAGTTTCGTGGATCAATAGCATTGCCCAAAGATTTAGACATTTTTTGATCTCCCACTTTAATCCATCCATGAACCAAAAGTTTTTTAGGCATTTGTAGTCCAGATGCCATTAAAAATGCAGGCCAATAAATGGCATGGAATCTTAAAATATCTTTACCTAAAATTTGTAAATCAGCAGGCCACCAAAAATGTAAATCTTTTTCACCTTCTGGTGTACCATAACCAACTCCGGTAATATAATTATTTAATGCATCTGCCCACACGTAAGTAACATGTTTGCTATCTCCAGGGAACGGAATCCCCCAGGAAACTGTTGTTCGAGAAATACTTAAATCTTTCAAGCCTTCTTTTACAAAAGCTATAACTTCATGTAACCGTTCTTTAGGAGCAATGAAATCAGGATGTTGCTGATAAAATGCAAGCAACTTATCTTGATATGCTGACAATCTAAAAAAGTAACATTCTTCCGAAATTTTATTAGTTGGACGCAAACATGTTGGGCAAGTTATTTCTTTGCTATCATTATTTTGATCTTTATCTGTTACAAATGTTTCGCAAGGAGTGCAATACCAACCGGTATATACATCTTTATAAATATCACCTTGTTGAATTAATCGAGAAATCCATGTTTGCACTGCATGAACATGATAATGATCTGTTGTTCTGATAAATTTTGTATACTCAATTTCATACAATTTCCACATTGAAGTGTAGGAATCAATAAAACTATCAACAAATTCTTTTGGATCTTTGCCAGCTTTTTTTGCAGCTTCTGCTACTTTTTGCCCGTGTTCATCAGTACCTGTTAAAAAAAATACCTTTTGCCCCATCATGCGATGATAGCGAGCTGCAACATCTGCAAGAAGCGTTGAATATAATGATCCTAAATGTGGTGCAGCAGTAACATAATAAATGGGAGTTGTCACATAAAATTTGTTTTTTTTCATATCAATATCTCTTATGAAGCTTTAAATTTAATCCAAAAGTCGTTAATTTCTTTTTGAGTGAGTCCATGATCAAATACAATGAGTTTTTTAAATTCATCTGATCCTGGATATAGATTATCCACACCGATATATTTACTATCCAAAGATTGCAATACTTCTTGAGTGGTTGGCAAAATACAATATTTTTCACAATGATGTTGTAGAACTTGTTTAGAAAATAAAAATTCTAAAAATTCATAAATCATATCATCTTTTTTGCTATGAACACTTATCACAACACTATCAGTTCGCAACATTGATCCAGTTGGCAATAGAACAAACTTAATAAAATCATATTGCAGCATTTTTCTACAAACGGTCTCTCTGTCTGATACCACGACAGCAAATGTTTCTGATGATAAGAAATATCCTTGTTGCGAATCAGTATATGAACCAACCCATTCTTTTTGTTTACGTAATAAATCATAGATTTGATCAAGTTGTTGTGCAGACAAATTACGCAACGGCAAACCTAAATAACTTGCAGCTAAAAATATTGATTCACGAGCATCCTCAGTCATTGCAATTTGACCGCCAATAACTTTTTGTCTATCAAAAATCATATCAAGCGTAATTGGACGATTGCCAACAATATTTTTATTATACCCAATGCCAAATACATCCCAATACAGTGGCAATGAATATTCATTGTTTGGATCAAAATACATATGCAAAAATTCAGGATATATTTTGTTGATCCACGGACAACGATCTTTATCTAATTTTTTAATAAGTCCTGCGCGAATCATTGGTTCAATTATATAACCAGATGGTAACATAATATCGCAATGAGCAGTTGGCATCATTTCAAGTTTTGTGAGCAGTTCTTCGTTACTTTCATAGTAATTTAAGTAAACTTTAATGCCAGTTTTTTTCTCAAAATCGCGCAATATTCCTTCATCAATTCTATGTGCCCATGTATACACATATAAAGATTTTTCTTCAGATTCTGTATTTTTAAAAAAATACGGCAACATTAAAAATCCATAAATAACAATCATCCATAAACATATTGCAAGTAAACTATATAGATATTTTAAAAACACGTTTCATCACCCTTTTTAGTCTCTAAAAAAATTTCTTTGAAGCATCATCATAATAAACAACATGAAACAGCTACCAACTAACAGAAGCGTTGATAATGCGTTGACGACTGGTGAAATTCCAGAACGAATCATAGAAAAAATATACAATGAAAGTGTCTGCACTGTTGATCCAGAACAAAAAAATGAAATTAAAAAATCATCAAATGAAATAATAATTGATAATAAAAAAGCCACTAATATTGCTGGATATAAAAAAGGAACAATCACATGAAAAAAGGTATAGCGCATAGATGCACCAAGATCGAGTGATGCTTCAATTAAACTTTTATCCAACTCATCATAACGACCTTTGATAATAGGCATAGAAAATCCCAGACCCAGTAATGTATGTCCAGCTATTAATGTTGTCAGACCAAGCGGCACCATCAAATATGCAAATAAAGAAAGCATTCCAACCGCAAGCACAATATCAGGGATCAAAGCATTAATGTAAAAAAAAGGAACTACATTACGCTTATAATGACGGACACCATGAACTAATAAAATCGACATGCTTACGCTTAAAAATGATGAAACACATGCAACGATAACTGAATTAAGAAAAGCTCTCCAAATTTCTTCTGAATGAAATAAATCTTGGTACCAATGCAATGAAAAACCTTGCCAAGCATCAGGAAATCCACCTTGGTTAAATGAATACAACACTAAAACCATAATGGGCGTGTATAAAAAAATGTAAATAGACGCAACAAAAATTGAAAGCATCGTTTTTGAAATATTTATTGAATGAAACATTTTTATACCTTTTGCAATCGATCAACCAGTTTTTGCAAAGCAACTTGGCAGATTAAAATTGAAACTATAAACATAGCAGAACTCAAGCAGGTAAAAGCAGCACCAACATGCCAATCTTTGCCAATAAAAAAATATTCAGAAATTAAAGTTCCTACAAAATATTTTTTTTGTCCTGCAATAAGGGATGGAATAACATATTCGCCAAATGATGTAACATATACTAAGAAAAATCCTGTTTTAATTCCATGCAGTGATAAAGGTAAAACCACTCTGCAAAATGTTTGAAAATAGGACGCTCCTAAATCAAGTGAAGATTCAATTAATCGAATGTTAATTTTTTCCAATATTGAATAAAGCGGCATAATCATAAATGGCAAATATACATGAAACATCACTAAATACATGGCAAATTGACTATTCAATAAATTCCCAAAGTCTATTCCGACAAAATTCAAAAATTTATTTAAAATTCCATGTTTTTCTAAAATAAAAAACCATGCATACACTTGCACCAATAAATTAGTTAAGAATGGCAAAATAATCAAAAAAATCAGTTTAGTTTTCATGCGAGCAGGTGCACATAATGCAACATAATAGGCAACTGGATACCCAATAAGCAAACAACTACTTGCAGTAACGCTTGCAAGAAGCAATGATCTAAAAATGACAAAAAAATGTGATGTTTTTACCACTTGGGCAAAATATACGAATGAAAAGTTTTGAAATAAATCTGAACAAAAACTAAGCTGCAGCACAAATAAAATCGGCAAAAAGAAAAAACTAATTTGCCATGCTATGGCAGGAGCCATAAAAAAGAATGATTTATCACCCTTATTTATTTTTTTTAAAAATCGCATGAAGCCCCCTTTATCTTTCCTTAAATTATTTTTTCAATAATACAACGTTTTCTTTTTGCCAGTACAAATACACATGATCATCATAATCGATAACTTCACGGGCAAAATGTTCTTCATTTTGTTCAAACACTTGTAGTATATATCCATTTTGCAAACGAACGTTATATTGCGTAAATCTACCCTGATATACAATGGACTGCACTATTCCTGATAAATTATTGGAAAAACCTTCCAAGCTTGATTTGCTGATCATTATTTTTTCAGGACGAATACCTATACAAGCATCATCTCCAACTTTAACATCTTCTTCCATATTTTCAGGAACTTTGATTGCAATACAAATCATTTTATCAACATCTAAGTACCATTGATTATCATGCTGAACAATGACACCTTGAATGATATTAGTTGTTCCCACAAAATTTGCGACAAAAACTGATTTGGGATGTTCGTATATCTCTTTTGGAGTTCCAACTTGATCAATTTTTCCATGCTGATTCATAACAGCCATCTGATCAGCAACAGTTAAAGCTTCTGTCTGATCATGAGTTATATATACAAAGGTTGTACCTAAATGATCTTGCAATTCAATGAGTTCGAGTAATACTTTTTCTCTTAAACGTAAATCAAGTGCAGCAAGTGGCTCATCAAATAAAAGAACTTCTGGCTCATTAATCACAGCACGAGCAATTGCAACACGTTGTTGTTGTCCGCCAGAAAGTTGACTGATTTGTTTATATAAATATGGTTCAAGATGAAACATACGAATAACTTTTTCAACTTTTTGCAAAATTAAATCAGCTGAAAAATTTCTCACACGTAGGCTATATGCAATATTATCAAATACATTCAGGTGCGGAAAAAGAGCATAGCTTTGAAATACGGTATTAACACTACGTTTATTAACAGGCACATGGGTAATATCTTGATCACCTAAAAAAACAGACCCTTTATCTGGAATTTCAAGACCAGCAATCATACGCAAAATAGTTGTCTTTCCAGAACCACTTGGTCCAATAAGCGCAAAAAACTTACCGCCTGGAATTTTTAAATTAATATTATCTAAAATTACTTCGTCCCCAAAAGACTTGCTAATTCCTTGTAAAATAATACCCTTCATTTTTTTTGCACCATTCGTGCCCATAAAACTGGAAATACCACATCAGAAAGAGTACACGGTATGACAACAGCTATAAGCATTAGAATAAAAAATATACCAAAATATTCATAGAATCCTGAAAGGCCATGACCAATTGCATAAAAAATAGCAGCCATAGCACTAATAAATGTATGGAAAAAATGAAGTGATACTGAATGGCTTTCAGAATGTTCATCTTTCCATGCAGAAACTATCAATCCATTGATTACACCAACAAATAAGAATGGTAAAATATTTGCTAATTCTGTGCTAAAACAAATATGAAGATCCATAGAAACGCCCATTAATTCCCCCGCAAGGTAAGGAAGTAAAACGTCTGAAAGTGTACAAAAGATTGATGAGGAAACAACGCCAATAAATATACCTGCCATAATATTTTTACTATAGCGATAAAAGGTAACCATTGCACCGCTTGCAGCAAATAAAATATGGGTAAAATGAAAGCTATGAAACAAAATATCAAGTCCTGAAGTCATACCACAAGCTTGAGCATGATTATGCACATGAGGCAAAGAACTTGCCAGATTTGCTGTAAAAAAAACATGTACCATGCTCAAAAGCATGAGAGCAGATGCAACAGAAAGTGTCCCATAAGGTAGATGATGCATTAACTCATGAGAGAAAATTTCCCAAATTGATTTTTTTGAAATATGCTTAGCGTCTAAACAGCTATTATTGACTTCCAATGACATCGCTTTTGTCCCCATAAAAGATTGATCATATTACTGTTTTTTCAGTATAACAACAAGATAGTTTTTTGCTATAAAAAAACATAGTCAAAAAACTGTACTGAATTTTTTTACAAAAGAGAAGATTTTACTAGAATGCTTGGCCTAGAGTTAGATAGACAACCCATCTTGATTCAAAATCTGGGCATTGCCGCTTCCATTTAAAAGCTGCATCAAAACGAAGTGGTCCGATAGGCGTATCATAACGGATGCCAAAACCTGTTCCTGCAAAAAAGTGATCCTTAACATTTTTAAAGGTATCAATCACATTATTTTTAAATAAGGCACCTATATCGTTAAAAATAGCCCCTCCTAAATTTTTATATACTGCAAATCGCAGCTCAGTATTAAAGTTAAACATAGTTCTGCCACCTTGTGGCGCATATCGCCAAAGATTGTTTGCGCATGATGGAAGTCCTGCATGTTGATCATATATTGGCTCAGTTAAACGACCAAAAGGAGGACAATAATCGCGCTCATACCCACGAATTGATGATTGTCCGCCTAAATAAAATCTCTCAATTGGTATAATTTGACTAAAGCAACGATTGAACACATGGCCACCACGCACACGTAGTGCCAAAACAGTTTTTTGAAAAAAAGAAAAATATTGCGAATGTTCAACAAGCAGTTTAAAAAAGCTTGTTTTGCTGTTTAAATCAATCATGCCTTTACATGAAATAAATGATAAATGACCCCGACAAGGATTTAAAACATTATCTACTTTTTGCCAAACCATATTTGGTTCAAAAAATATATAAGGTGTTTTTTTACCAAGCAATTCAGGATCATAATCGATAATAGAACCTAAACAAGGTTGATCAGCTTGTCGAATTCCCATAAATTCAATTCCCGCAGACCCACTTACGCTCAGTGAGGTAAAAGCATGAGTCATATTCCATAAAAATCCTTGCTGAGTAGCTGCATATAATGAATTTTTACTTCCAATGTATACAGGCTGCTGATAAAAAGAATCATATACTTTAAACTGACAACGAATTCTTCTTTCAAACAACCAAGGAAATTGATAACAAGCTGCCGTATTTCTATAAAATCTGGTGACATCAATATCTAATGAAAATTGATCTGCTGCATTAAAAAAATTCTTAATACATAATGTTCCTCCAAATTTATAGGTAAAACCTTTTGCGAGTTGCAAATTTCTTCCAACCTGCTGCAGCCCAAACCGGGTACGAATCTCATACCGCTGCGCACGGATTAATTTCATAAAAATGGGCTTACATAAAAATTCATCCACATCTTTGCTTGGGTATATTGAAACAGACTGAAAAACTTGTAAATCTTTAAGATTTTTTAATGTTTGCTCGATTTTTTCCCTGTCCCAATTCTGACCTTGCTCATAACAAATTTCTTTCATGAGTGACGTATAAGGGATGGAATTATTTCCCAAAATAATTGTTTTACCAAACTTTACCTCAGATTCTTGCAAAGCTATATTCCATGTTACATCAACGATAGATTGATGATCATCCAGCACAGAATTTTGCAAAGTGTAGTTGATAGCGACTTTAAAATATCCTTTATTTTTCAAATAGGTAGTGAGCCATTGTTTTTGTTCATTAAGTAAAGAATTATCAAATCCTTTATGAAAATGATGTGACCAACTGGAAATAAATTCCTGCTCAATTTTAGGATATGCAGGAATTTTGACATCACCCATTAATCGTTTTCTGCCTTCATCAATGGTGATAATTAATGTATAGATATGATCTTTGTGTTCTTTTACATAATCTTGTTTGATTATTTTGGCGTCCCAATATCCTTGCTGTCTATACAGTTTAATCAACTCTTCTAAATTTTTTTTAATAAGATCTTTATCAAAGAACTTGCTCTGCATTGATTGAAAATAACCGGATTTAATCAAACAAAGCGCAGATGAATCATTATCATTTTTAAGACAAATATCAGAAATAAGAATTCTGTTACCTTCTTGAATCAAACAAAAAACCTTGTCTTTTTCTTCACGAACAGCAACTGTAACATTCCAAAATCCTTTATTTTTATAATACTGCACAATTTCATCGGTAATAACAGAGCTGGGAAAATGCCATGCTGATTTACCATAGAGCAGTAAATGATCTAAAAGTTCCTGATTACTATAAAAAGAATTGCCTACAAAAATAAATTCTTTTTTTCTATCTATTGTTACTTTAAATGCAATGTCTATCGTTTTTTTATCAGTATGCAATGTTTCTTGAAAGCCAATATTAAGAACCATAAAGCCTTTATGCTCAAGCAAAACTTTCATTTTAATTTGCATATTTTCAACCAAATCCTGTGTGTAAAATTTTGAGTGCAATTTGGCACAACACACATTGGTAACTTTTTGATATATGGTCTCAATTTCATATGGAGGAATATGGCAAGGGCCATCAATAATACAAGTAGCTTTGTCAATCTGAAACCGTGGTCCTTTTTTTAAAAGAATACCAACTGAAACAGAAGCATCTTGTTCATTTGTTACAACTTGATCAATCAATTCTGCTTGAAAGTAACCTTGTTCATGACATATTTTTTTCATAGCAAGTAATGAATGATAATGTTTTCCTTCATCAAAAATCTCTCCAATATCAATTAAATAAGCATTTTTATAAATCTCTTTGCCATGTAAAGAACCAGAAACTTTTATTTCGGACAGGATACAATCTTTTACCAGATAAAGCTGCACAGTATAGTTATGAGTATTTTTACGATATATTTTTAAAGTAATCTCTTTAAAAGTATCCATTTGGTTAAGGTAAAAAAGAGAGGCAATGATATCTTTTTTAGTTAATGATTTCTCACTTTTTAATCCTGTGATAACGGTCAATTCATCAACATCGAATTTTGTTGGCATGAAAAACTGGACACACTGAACATATAGAGTATCAGGCAAAGACTGCTCAATATCTTGTCGATAATGTTCAGATAATCCATTAATTGAGCAAACTATATCACCCAGATCATTGGCTGATTTTGGACCGATTGCCATGTCAGTTCCGTACATTGCACTAAAACATAAAAGGAAATATAAAAGAATTGTATACACAAAAATGATTCCAAGTAGCTCGTATAATTATTTACTGTTCATCAGAATACCACGTTTTTCCTGCTTCTAAAAAAAATTTATAGTTTTAAATCGAGGGAAAATAGCGCTCAACATTCATACAAATTCTGCTATGCTTAAAAAATAACATATAAACCTTAAAATAAATGGTGTTATGAAATCAGTAAGAACCAGATTCGCCCCTTCTCCAACAGGAATTATGCATATTGGAAATGTCAGAGCAGCGCTCTTAAATTATCTATTTGCTCGACAAAATAATGGAACATTCGTTTTACGCATCGAAGATACTGATCAACAACGAAATATCGAGCAAGGGACTCAATACATTATTAAACATTTAAAATGGCTTGGACTTACCTACAGCGAAGGTCCAGACATTGGCGGAAAATTTGGTCCTTATTTTCAATCACAACGATCAGACATATATCAAAAATATCTCGATAGACTCCATGAAAAAAATTTCATCTATCGTTGTTTTTGTACTCCTCAAGAACTAGAAACACGTCGCAATCGCCAAATTGCCATGAAAAAAGCTCCTCGTTATGAAGGTACTTGCTTAAAATTAACAGCAAGCGAAATTCAACAAAAATTGGATGACAAAATTTCTTTTATATGGCGTATGAAAGTTGATAGTTCAAAAAAAATATCTTTTCAAGATCTTGCGCGCGGCACTTTAGAATTTGATTTACAACATTTCTCAGACTTTCCTTTAACTCGAGAAGATGGATCATTTACCTTCATTTTTGCAAATTGTATTGATGATTGTGAAATGGAAATGACTCATGTTTTTCGCGGGGAGGAACATTTATCAAATACGGTAAGCCAAGTAGTTTTATATCAAGCATTGGACTACCCATTGCCTACGTTTTGGCATTTGCCAATCTTATGCAACCAAGAAGGTAAAAAACTTTCTAAGCGGGATAAAGGTTTTTCTTTAGATGACGTTGAAAACCAAGGATTTTTGCCAGAAACAATTTGTAACTACCTTGGTATTTTAGGTGTATCATTTCAACAAGAAATCATGTCACTGGATGAACTAGCAAAAAACTACAGATTTGACCATCTGCATGGTGCAAGCCAAATTAAATATGACATTGAAAAATTAAAATGGATGAATCATAAATGGATTGCGGGTTACGATCTCAACAAATTAGTGCAACTATGCAAACCGTTTTTAACAAAACAATATGATCTTTCAAAAGTTTCAGATGAAACATTAACTCTTCTCATCAAATCAATTCAAACTGATCTTGCAACACTTGCTGACAGTGCTGCCTTATTGAAGTTTTATTTTGAAAAACCCAATGTTACCCATGAAACAGTCAGGGACATTATTGATCCACAAAAATTCGATCAATTGCTTACTATTTTAAAAAATGAACCTCCTACAACAACATGGGATCAATTTTTATCAAGTATTAAACCAAAAACAAAAGATGCTGGAATTTCTGATAAAGAAATGTTTAGCACAATCAGAACATTACTAACTGGTAGCCCAAAAGGTATGCAAATGAATGATTTGTTTATCTGCTTGGGTGCAAAAGAATTTTTTGCTCGAATCCAACAATAGTAATTCATTTCCTACATTTTATCCACAATCCTTTGATATTATCGTTTAACAGACACTATAATTTTAACTGTTATATTAGTCGTTGCGATGTAGGGAAGGATTGTACAATGAAAAAGTTATTATTTTTTCTATTATGTATTCTTTGTAATTTTGCCCTTTCCATGCTTGAAAAAGATATTAAACAAAATCCTTTAGAGCAATATTATCAAGATGGTCAGAAATATTTTAAAATTGCAGAATTATTAGAAAAACAATCTCTTAATGAAATACATCAATCTTTTCAAGATTATAGTAAACAGGGATGTATTATTGGCGTTGAAAAAATTCTGACAAGTATTTTTTTTGAAAAAAATTCAAAAAAAATGAATGTAGGTTTAGCCGCATTTAATGCTGTAGCACATAAACATGAAGATGTGGCAGATAAATTACTTAATAAAATGCATGAAATACCGCAAGATTATCTTACCTTAATATTCATAGAATCAGCACGTCATAATTTGATTCAAATAATACAAAAATTATTACATAACGGAATTGATCCAAATCAAACAAACGATACTGGAACAAGTCCTTTATTTATGGCATGTTATCGGGGAAACATAGAAACAGTAAAATTATTATTATCTCACGATACAATTAATCCCAATCAACGATTTAATCTTCATCAACCATTGAAAAATGAAGCAAGCTTTTTCTCCCTTGAATCGTTTCAGCAACTTAAAAAAATGGTAACATTATTTTTATTTTCATCCCAGGATAAAATTAATGTTAATAGTGCAACAATAGATGGGGTAACTCCTTTACTGACAGCATCTGCAAACGGATATATAGAAATTGTAGAATTACTATTATCACATGATAAAATTGATCCTAATCAATCAACTTACTCAGGAATCACTCCTTTAATTGCTGCATGTAATATTGGAAATATAGAAATAGTAAAATTGTTATTATCACATCCTAAAATTGATCCCAATAGAGCAGATGAGGCTGAAATGACACCTTTACTTCGAGCATCTAAAAATGGTTTCATGGATATACTCAAATTATTATTATCTCATCCTAACATTAATCCTAACCAAAATAATAAAGGAATACCTACTTTAGTGGCGTCAATTTTTATTGAAAATATAGAAGTAGTAAAATTATTATTATCTCATGAAAATACTAACCCCAATGAAACAACGGATGATGGAATAAGTCCTTTATCTATGGCCTGCCATACTGGAAACACAGAAATGGTCAAATTATTATTATCTCATCCTAAAATTGATCCTAATGAAGCATTAAATGATTATGGAACAACTCCTTTATTAATAGCATGCGCAAACGGCAAAATAGAAGTAGTAAAATTGTTACTATCGCATGATAAAATCGATCTTAATAAAGCAAATAATTATAGAATGACTCCTTTTAGCGTAGCATTTTCAAATGGACATGCTGAAATTATAAAATTATTATTATCCCATCCTAAAATTGATGTTAAAAATGTGACATATCATGGAGAAATTCTTTTAACAACAGCATTGAGTAAGGGACATAACAAAATAGTTTCTTTAATGCATTCTTTTAATATGCAAATTATGCTAAAGCAATATGTAACAACGTTATCCAAAGATGCTCACAGAATTCTAGATGCATATGAAAAATTTCTAAAAGCAAATTTCCAAGAACTGCATGATATTGTGTTTATAGAAATGCACCAGAATCAAAATTTTAAACCATTAAGAGATATTTTTAAATTAGGTAGTATTCCAGCATTATTATTATCCTTAACCGAAAATGATGATGAATATGAAATAGCTCGAAATTTATTTAATAACATAATGGACGATAAAAAAATAGAAGCGCCTGATGATGAGCGATGTGTTATTTGTTTAGCTGAAAACAAGGAAATTAAAGAAAATAATCATAATCTTTTGCGTCTTGAATGTTGCTGCTGTAAAATTTGTACTGAATGTTTTTTTAACACCTATACATTAAGAGCTGATATAACAAGCTGCATACATTGTCAGAATGAAATAAGAAATTAAAAATAAATTTTTAATTAACGCCATTGCGCTGGTGGAGCTGCAGATATTGGGTCAAGATAATCCGATACTTTATCTTGGCAGGCAAAGACATATTCTGATTGATGCGGTATATCAGTTACTTTAACTTTATCCTTTGATAAAACCTTCAATTGATCGTGAGTCATGATATAAAGATACTCAGCAACTATTTCTTTAAGAATATCTTCTTGAATCATTGCCAAAGCTTGAGGTTGTGTTAATTGCAATGCCATAATAAAGCGAGATTGTTCTTCTATAGTAATTCCAATCCCATGCATTTTTTTTTCCTGCATAGCTTTAAAATATTTAATTACCTTATTTTGTTGTGTAAAGAATTCAACAAAATACGATTCTGCATGATCTATATCTTGACAAATTGCAGACATAGTATTTTTAAATTGTTTAAATGCAATATTGGATTGTAGATGTTCAAATTGTTTATTTAAACAGCATAATTCAATTACATGCTTATTTTTTTCAATTGCTTGAAAATATGCTACTTTAAATCCTTGCGGAGTTACTCTAGATTCATCAAGACCAAGTGCCCTACAAGATTTGCTAAATTCTGATTCTAATATTTCAGGCGTTACAACATGATACTCAGTTGCTGTTTCATGTGATTTTTGCGATTCCATTAGTTCAGCATCAAGTGCCGCTAAAGCATGGTATAACTCAAGTCTTTCATCTGCAGCCTCTGTGAGTGCAACAAGATCTAATTGATATCGTTTTGGTTTTTGCTCTATAACTAAATTGTCATCATCATCAAGATATCCGCTTTGTTGAAGGAGTCCTTTTCCTGTTGCCTTCATGTATGCGCTGTGTATGGTACATGTCCCCCAAAAAAAAACGATTAGTATTATTAAATTAATCTTAACCATAACATACCCCTTCTATGTTTTATTATTAAGTAATTTTTAAACAATAGCTTAGTATTAATTAATTTTTCAGCAACCCTGTATAAAACGATTAGGCAACTGCTGCATATTAAAAATAATACCTTCTTGCTCGAGTTTATCCATAACATCTAAAAAAACATCAAGCAAATCTGCTGCTACAAAAAATTCAAAAATACTTTTATCTTTGTCAATGGTACGATCAAAAGCAACATATTCTGTAAATTTTAATGTTGAACTTACAATCCAACAAAATTCTTTTTTAACATGTGCTTGAAAATATAAAGAATGTTTCATAAGTTATTTTTTTAAGAACTTGGTTTAAAACTTGTTTGTCGTATAAAAGAATGTTATAACCTTAGCATATCTACTTAAATTTGTAGAGTTTTAAGGTATTTTTATACAAAAGGAAACTACATGCCCACAAGCACCGAAGATAAAATAAGCATCAATACAGCTGTATCCATTGGAATGAAATCAATGATTGGAGCTGGAATCTTTAGCACCACATCTCTGCTGGGATCAAAAATTGGTCCTGCAGGAATTTTATCCTATCTTTTAGCTTTTGCGGCTGTTTGGTTTATCGCTCAATCATTTGCTCGAGTTGCATATCTTTATCCAAAAGAAGGTTCATTTTATACATATGCTAAACAAGCTGGTGGTCATACACTTGGACTCATGGCAGCTGGTGCATATCTCATTGGACTTTTAATTGCTATGGGACTTTTAACAAAAATAGCTGCAATGTATGTTCAACCATTTTGGCCAGAACTAAGACAAGTTACTTTTCTCATCGTAGCGTTACTCATTGCTTTAAATATTTTTGGCATGAAACTTTCAAGCATGGGAATTTATATTTTGCTCTCGCTTACACTGTATGCAATCATCATGACAAGTGCACTGTGCCTGAGCAATTTTAATAGCGCACATCTTTTCCCTTTTATGCCTTATGGATTTTCAAGTGTTTTATCTGGAACGAAGGTTGCAGTATTTGGTTTATTTGGATTTGAAAGTATCGCTTCATTGTTTAACATCATGGAAAATCCTGAAAAAAATGTACCAAAAGCATTACGACGAACTATTTTGTATGTTGGTATTATTTATTTTATATTTATCAGTTCAATTTTAACGGGAATTCCACAAGACGTTTTTCTTAGTCCAAATATCACAATTCCTCAAACACTTTATGCAATTTTTCCAAATTATTTATACCTCATTCAAACAATTGGGATTGCAATTTTTTTTGCAATTTTAGGCACAATCCATGCAATGCTCTGGTCATCAAGTCAATTTATGCAATCGTATTTTAAATTTTTAAAAATTAATTGTTCCGCAAAGACATGTGTTGGTATTGGCGGATCTGTTATTTTATTTACATGCTTAACAATTACTGATATTAAAACATTTTTTAGTTTAACAGATACATTTGTATTGTTTGCATTTATTACAAGTATCATTCCTCTACTCAAACTTAAAAACGAATGGAAATCAGGACAAAATTATATTACAGTATTGGGACTGATCTCCGCTTTCATCATTTTTGCAGTAGCCGGAGAAGGACTCGTAAAAAATCTTATAACGTGGTTCCATTAAAAAGGATGAGCTCTTATGATCACGAAACGCACACTGCAATATTACATTATCGCTTTGAGTTTTTTTTCAATATCCACTATGTATGGTGCAACAACTTTACAACATTTTGATCCAGCACCTATTTTTTCTGCAAATGATAGCATGATGCCGCC
>DATIJN010000111.1:0-3063 GCA_035478615.1 Saccharimonadales bacterium (SeqCode) | reverse complement strand
TTTCAATCACATAAGCATCAGTAAATAAAAGGGCCATGCCCGCCCAAGCCTTGACCAAGGGCTGGCGGACGATAAAAGGAAAGGGAAATTATATTGAAAAAATATATAAAACATTTTTTTTTATTATGTAGCTTACATGTTTCTATACTTTACTGCTCATCTCCATCTGGTTCTGACACTGATTCAATTTCGACTCAACCAGCTTGCATAATAGACCATGTTGAATCAACTCATATGTTACATTCAACTGAAGTTCCAAGAGACCATCGAATTGTTATACCTGCAATCCATCAACCACATATTGTCATTCATAGTTTATTTACTCCAGATGTTATTATTTTAAATGACACAAGTACTCATCAAGCTATTTCACATGTATATCAGTTTGAAGGAATGGGCCAGGATAATTCTTTAATTACTGAAATGAATCAAAGAAATTATGTAAATCGAACCTGCGTCAATTGTTGTAATTGTGTTCTTAAAAAGTGTAAGTTAGGTTGCAAAATAAGCTGTTGTCTGTGTCTTGCAAGTTTTGTTATTTTTTGTCCGATTCTTTTTATAAAAGAGTCTACCTTTAACCAAGCGCACAACATATATCAATCTTTTTGCAAAACATGTCCATCTGAATGTAAAGAACTTTGTTGTAATTGCCATATATCTTGCCCGGATGATGATTGTTAATAAGGAAATTATTTTGAAAAAATACATAAAAAATTTTTTGTTATTTATCGCTCTACATATTTCTATAATGTGTTATTCATTATCACTTGATACACAATCAACACCTCCTGTAATAAATCGTTCATATTCAACTGATTCAACGCCTACTCAATCATTTCAAAATTCACAAGAAACATCAAATTCGTCGCTTAGCATATTGTCAGATTCATTTGCTGAAAGGTATACAGTAACTGGAGTGGCCATGTCTGTTTTTTCAGAACCTTCTGAAATATCTCAAACACCTACCTTACAAATTTTAAATCAATCTCCTTATCAAAATGTCCCGCAAGGGTATCAAACAGAAGGAATGAGAAGTGTTAATCCTTTAAACCCTTTTGGTAACCCTACTGCACCGCAAAATACTGCTCCAGATACTGCTGGAAGCACCAATAGCATTCAGCAAAAAAATTGTACTGATTATTGTATTTGTGTTGACAACAAAGCTACCGCATGCTGCCAGTTAAGTTTGGGCTGCTTTTTGTTTCCTTTTTTATACACTCTGCAATGTTTAAAAGGTAATTGTTGCAGTCCAGTATGGGAAATACATAAGGACAATTTTAAATCAGACTGCGCAGAACTGTGCTGTGACTGCGATAGATCATATGCAAATCATAAACGATTTATAATAGACTTATTCGGATTTTTTTAATAAAAATATGGTGATTAATTATTTTATAAGGAAATTATTTTGAAAAAAAATATTAAAAATTTTTTTTTATTTCTTGGATTGCATGTTTCTATGATTTGTTATTCATCCTTACCTCATACCTTGTCAACATCTACCCAGATAAGTAATATATCTTCAGCTGATTCAATTCATACAAAACCATTTCAAAACTCAAATCATTCTGAAGTAAACGAAATAAGAATATCCAGTATCAATAGCTCGTACCATATTGATGGAATGGGTAATAATAATTCTAATAATTCTTTGAGTTATACTCCAACAAATAACGTCGTTACTCAAAATTCTTTAAGCACTCCCAAAAATGAATCTGTTACTGCGCAATGTCCCATTGCAAATTTTACAAGGAATCAAGAAATTTCTTCAACTCATTATCAATGCTCAGACTATTGTCATTGCATTACTAAAAAATGCAAAACATGTTGCTACTTAACTTTTATAGATATACTTTGTTGCTCTATGTTTTTCTGTTATTACTTTAAAAATCCAAATGATTTACCATCAGATTGCAACCGTTGCAAATCTGATTGCAAAAAACTTTGTTGCGACTGCGAAATATCGCGTACAAATAATTCGCCCTTTTAAGGAAAAATTAATGAAAAATTATTTTTTATTATTTAATTTAATTTCTCTAGCTTGTTATGCATCTTCATCTCAAATCGAGTCACTACCTCATCAAATGAGTCGTCCATCATCAACTGATTCAGTACATACCCAGCCATCAACAAAAGTAGATCAACTTGAGTTAAGCAAAACCATACCAGGTATTCAAATGAATACATATAACCATGAAGGAATGAGAAGCAATAATCCACTGAGTGCACCAACAAATAATACCTCTGTTTTACAACCTTCTATTGTTCAAGTCAATCAAGAAAATCGATCAAATAGTTTTAATTGCATTAATTTTTGCAAATGTATTGCTAAAAAACACGACGATAGTTGTGCGGCTTTTGGAGGTATACTTTGTTATCCTCTCTTTATACTGGTTTATTGCACTCAACCCAATAGTTGTAGTCTACTTAAAGCAGACTGCCAAAGTCGTCAATACGAATGCAAACAACTCTGGTGTGATTGTGACATATCACCAACCAATGATTAATTGTTTTGAAGGAAATTATGTTACAAAAAAATACAAAAAATTATTTTTTACTGCTTAGCTTATATATTTCTATGACTTGTTATTCATCCCAACCTGGTGCTGTAGCAACTCAAACATCAGATGCCGATGTTATACCGTATGCCATTGAAAGATGCAGAGAAGATGGAACATTAATTCATGTTGTAACAAATCAAATTGCTAACAATGATGCATATCAAAGACAAGGAATGGAAGGCCGCAATTCTTTTGAAATGTTATGGAATGCTCAACATCATGCTGCAGATGAAAGATTATTGGTAGATGAAATATTATGGACAAATTCTCAAATTAACTGCTTCTGTTGTGTATGTCACCCCCCACATCCACATAAACTACGAGCCAGCGAAGAAGCTTTGTTTTATACTCTATATTGCCCTATAATGTGTCCATTAATATCCATATTTTTTAAGGATTGGGGTTCTGAATACTTTTCAAATTGCAAGAAAGTTTACTCTGACTGTGACTACGGCTGCTTCTGCTGCTTAGGTACCTGCAGCTGCGACAAGGAAACTGATTA
>DATIJN010000110.1:0-18053 GCA_035478615.1 Saccharimonadales bacterium (SeqCode) | reverse complement strand
CATTTTTCAAAATCGCTAAACAACCGTCAATGACTTCTCCTAAATTGTGGGGAGGGAGTGAGGTTGCCATACCAACAGCAATACCGGTGGTACCATTAATAAGAAAGTTAGGAAGCTTGCTCGGAAGTAGGGTTGGTTCTACCGTTGATTCGTCGAAATTGGGAACAAAGTGAACCGTTTCTTTATCAAGATCGGCAATAATTTCTTGAGAAATTTTTTCCATACGCACTTCGGTATAACGCATTGCCGCTGCATTATCACCATCAACAGAACCCCAGTTTCCTTGACCATCTAAAAGTGGATAACGCTTGGAAAAATCTTGTACCATACCAACCATGGTATTATACACTGCTTGATCACCATGTGGGTGAAAACGTCCAAGCACTTCACCGACAACACGAACTGATTTATGATAAGGTTTGCTATGAACAAATCCTAAGCTATGCATTGTATACACAACGCGACGATGAACCGGTTTTAAACCATCACGAACATCAGGAATTGCCCTTGATACCACAACTGACATTGCATAATCAAGAAACGACGACTTTAACTCATCTTCAATTAAAATTGGAGAAATTTCAGGTTTTTTCTTTTCTTGATTTGTATCAGAACTCATTGCAATCCTTTTTGGAACACATTCAATTTTGTTTAATCTACTATGCGGACTATTTTCTTGTCAATGTAATAAAGATCTACAATCTAGATCATACATACAAGGATACTACAAGTGAGTGCAAACCACAAGGAAAGAAGAGTTCATAACAACAACTTAGATTTTATTTTTCTGTTGCAACTGCTTTCACTAAACTATGATTTTTATCATCTCCAGACAATCTCCAGAAAACTATACCTTGAAGCAATTTTTTGCGAGCATAATCGACTTTAGCTTTTATTGAACGCTCATCATCATAACTCACAAAAATGGTATCATCAGGGCAATACATATAAGGGACCTGAGATTTGGTATGCCATTTTTTAACACATTGCGCATTATCGATATATAACTCTTTAATTTTTTCATAACGCAATGAACCCGTTTTTTCAGTACGGGCAAATGATGATCCTAATTTTTCTTGAGTTTTATCAAATACCTGACCATACAGAGGAATTCCCAGTACCAATTTTTCAGGAGAGACATTTGAATTAATTAAAGCATTGATAGATCCATCAATACTATATCGTGACCATTGATTACAAATTGGCGCATTAAGGCTGACACTTGATGCACTTGCCACTCCAAAGTCATAGGCCATGACGTTAAACCAATCAACATGCTGAGCAATGAGTCCTAATTTTAAATCTTCAATAATGGTTGGATGAACTTGCACTGCACACGTAAAAAGTGATTTTTTACCAATTTCCTTGAAACGAGTATGTAATTCTTTTTTAAACAAAGTAACCATATTATGATATGCAATAACCATATCATGTGACACAGTACTTCCTGGCCACTCCCAATCTAAATCAAGCCCATCAAATAATTCTGGATACAGAAAAGAATGTTGTTGTTCTGATCCATCTTGCGTATGTCTGTAGGTATATTCATACGTATCAAGTAATTTCACTGCAGATTGCACAAATTGCTTAGCCAAACCTTTTGTAGCAATTTCAGCCAAATGCTTACTATGTGTACCGCCACCAATTGATAAAAGGATTTTTAAATGTGGAAATTTTTCCTTCAATTGCAATAATTGTCCAAAGTGACCGCCGACTTTTTTTCGATGTTGCATATTGGCTCCCACATCTGCCCAAGGATCAAGCAACTGACAAAGCCCTGTTTGCGGGTCTGGTTTTGCAAATGCATAAATGACATGGGTCAAAGTATGTGCTATTGGTTCAATATCTGCCACTTTATATTGACCATACTTATCCCAACTTGCAAAATATGCGGCAACAATGTTACCTGGTTTGACATGAGCATAACGATGTGGAACTGGTGTTGGACAGACTTGACTAAAACAAAAAGCATGTGTCAAAAAGAGAACAAATAGGAAAAAAGTGGTCGTAACGATTGAAAACCTCATACACCCCCCATTTTTTTAAAAACCAAGAATGCACGATTGTGCTTCTTGATATCTTGTACAAATAGTAACAATTGACGAATAAAAAATGCAAGAGTATTAAGCAATTATTGAACATTTTAATTCAGGAAGTCTTGGTCTAAAGTGACAAAAATGAATGGCCCGCCTGGCAATAATAGAGCGATAAGAAGGGATTTTTAATATAGAGCGCGCCCATGCTGAGAGCACAAAAAAGGTGCTGAATAAAATCCAGCACCTTTTTACCTTTTTAGTTAATTTTAGTTTACTGAATAGTACACGAACTTGATTTGGGATTGCTTTGCTTAAAAGATGTTACAATTTCTTTTTTATCTTTCACATAGTCCATTAATACTTGTAGTTTTTCTTGGTTTTTTTTAATTATCTTTTTTTTAGCGGACCACGCAGCAACAAATAAAAGTGCAAGTTGTGCTTTTTTAAATGCTAGTACTTCCTCATGGATTTGCGTTTCAGGGGAATCTGGTAATAATCTAGAACAGCTAAGCGCGTTAAAAGCATCATTATAATTATTTCGATCAAGGGCTTTGGCTAATTCTATATATCTACGAGATTCTCTAGATGACGATGCGCTCAACTGTGCTTGGCCATACATAAAGACTGAAATAATTATCATTGATAAAACTTTAAAGTTCATACTTTTCCTATTTTTGAATTTGCTATCTTATTTATTTCAATTTTTTAAAAAGATTAAAATATTTTCTACGATATTTAAATAAATGCAATACATAATCTAAATATTCGAATTTATTTAAACTTTATGTTTAATCCAAGTATCCACATGATCCTTTCCTTGTTTACAAAATCGAAGTAATGCCTTACACTACCTACATGAAAAAAATAAATTTAGAGCAATTCACACCTGATAAAATCAGGAATTTTTCTATCATTGCCCACATTGACCATGGTAAATCGACCTTAGCCGATCGACTGCTTGAGGTTACCGGTACCCTTTCCACACGAACAGGGCTCAATGTACAATTTTTAGATAAACTGCAAGTTGAAAAAGAACGCGGCATTACCGTAAAAGCACAAACTGCCTCAATGTTGTATGATTACCAAGGACAGACGTATCTTTTAAATTTAATTGACACACCTGGACACGTAGACTTTAGCTATGAAGTTTCTCGATCTTTATACGCATGCCAAGGGGCTTTACTCCTTGTTGATGCCGCACAAGGTGTGCAAGCTCAGACCATGGCAAACTTTTATTTAGCATTCGAGCAAGATTTAAAAATAATTCCAGTACTTAACAAAATAGATTTGCCCAATGCAAACGTACCTAAAATAAGCAATGAACTTCATGCTTTATTTGATTTTGAGCCAGAAGAAATTCTGCAGTGTTCTGCAAAAACGGGTATTGGTATCAAAAATATCTTAGATGCTATCGTCACGCGCATGCCTGCACCGCAAGCACAACGCAACGGCCCACTAAAAGCACTTCTTTTCGATTCATGGTATGACGAATACCGAGGAGTCATTTGCCTTGTAGCTGTTAAAGATGGAATGCTTAAAAAAGGTGACAATGTATATCTGCATCAAAGTAATAGCAAACATGAAATTTTAGAACTCGGTTTAATGTATCCTGAACAATTACCTATGGATGCTTTGTATGCTGGCCAAGTAGGATATATCATCACTGGAATGAAAACAGTGAAAGAAGCTCGTGTTGGAGATACTATTTCTCACACAAAAACAAGCGTTACACCATTTCCAGGATTTAAGCCTGCAAAATCAATGGTGTTTGCTGGAATTTATCCAGTTGATTCAACAGAATTTGAACTTCTTGCAGATGCGATTGAAAAATTAACACTCAATGATGCCAGTGTAAATGTTGAGAAAAAAACAAGTAATGCTTTAGGACTTGGATTCCGCTGTGGATTTTTAGGACTTCTTCATATGGATGTTTTCAAACAACGACTTGAACAGGAATACAACTTAGACATTATTGCAACTGCGCCAAGTGTTATGTATTACATTGATTTAAAACACGGACAAGGAAGAATTTCAATTGAAAACCCTGCAGATTTTCCTGATCCTAACAAAATTGAACAAATTTTAGAACCAATGCTTTCAGGAACTATCATCGTACCTAAGCAATACCTCGGAAGTGTTTTATCATTATGCCAAGAAAAACGTGGCATCCAAAAAGATATGTCATTCCTTGATGAAGATCGTGTTGTTCTGCAATATCAGTTACCACTCAATGAAGTAGCAACTGATTTTTATGATACACTCAAATCAATTAGTTCTGGATATGCTAGTTTTGATTATGAAACTGCTGGCTATGAAATATCAGATTTAGTTAAAATGGATATTTTACTCAATGGTGACCCAGTTGATGCACTTTCTGTTATGGTGCATCGTAGCAAAGCTGAAAAAATCGGACGCGAACTTGCCGAAAAACTTTCCAGAGTTATTCCACGCCAAATGTTTGAAGTTATTATTCAAGCAGCTATTGGTGCAAAGATTTTGGCACGTGAACGAGTTGCTGCACTGCGTAAAAACGTTACTGCAAAATGTTATGGTGGTGATGTTACTCGAAAACGCAAACTTCTTGAAAAACAAAAAGAAGGTAAAAAACGAATGAAACAAGTCGGTACTGTCTCAGTTCCGCAAGAAGCGTTTTTAACTATTTTGAAAAAATAAAAAATTAAAAAAGGAATTTTATATGTTATTCATAGTTTTCATTATGATTTTGAGTTATAACAGTGCTCTCTTTAGTTCAGACAACAATATTGCAAACCAACCATCCATAGATCATACTATTGTACACATACCAGACTTAGAACAATCATTAAGAACCTCGGACTCTCATTATGGAACCCTGGCGAGAACAACAAGTTCTAATTCCCTTGCAAATTCAGAGACTGATACTATAGTCGCTGCGCTACTAAATAGTAATGAACAAACTACTCATGAGGCCTCTAAACCTATTAATGCATCAGACAACGATACAAGATGCGGTATCAAAGATTTTAAACGTAAAATTTGCACCACAGTATGTGTTGTAGCTGTACTTGCTACTGCAGCATTACGATCCTTGTAGAGATGCAGCATACAATTATTTTTCTGGTGCTGATAATTGTTATGACCTTTCCTGTATATATTGCAAAGATGGAAGATCCCACAACTGCTAATAAAGAAATATTGTAACGCTCGCACTCTACCATTCCGTGACTTGTTCACGGAATCCATGTTCACTTCTTCTATGCATAAAACTTCGTAGGACAGGCACGGATCCATTTTTTATAAAATAGATCTACCAACCTTACACAAGCTTATTTCATGCCAATCAGAATTATTTTTATAAATCACATGAAGTGCACATGGATCCCGTGAACAAGTCACGGGATGGTAAATAGAGGGTTAGGATTATAGAGAATGTCTCGGGATTGTAAAAGTGTCACGATAGATAGAAAGTATCTCTATACGAACGACGAGTGGGAAAAAATACGTAGGCTGGAGGAGCAAGTCGGAGGGAAAACGTTAGCCTACTTAAAGCCAGCGCATTGACCAATATTTTTTATTGAGTTTCTGCCATTAAAAATACAGCTAATGCTATGTGAAAAAGCACAATTACATCGTAATCGGTAATTAAAACTCCATCAAAATGAGAAATGATATCATCAATATTTGCTATGATATCAAGCTCCTGCCTTCGGTCATGGAAAGGTGTATTAAGAAATTTTGTAATATGGCGTACATCAGGTTCAAAGCCTCGCAACGTTACTTCTTTAAAGGCATCTTTTGTTTTATCAAGCAATGAAGAAATTATACGTCTATCAATTAAAAGAGGCTTGATGGTATCAGCCAAGTATTGTTTTTGCAATTTTATTATTTTTTGAATTTGACGAAGATCTTTAGCGGTTAAAAAATCATGTTCAATCATCAATACATTCATCTCAAGATATAATTGCACGATTTCTTGAATATCTTGTCTGCGTCCATGAGATCGTATATTTGAAAATATTAATCTTACATCATTATCCACCTGCTTGAGAAATTTTTTTGAAGGCACAGATATTCTAACCGGTTTTGGTGGAGATGATTTTTCAAAAATACCAGTGCTAGCGTGCATAGCTAAAAAATATCCAGCAACTATTCCAAATACTAAACAAAATCGTTTATATATCAAATTCATATTCCGTCCCCTCACTTTCTGATATACTAAAGGATACCCAACCTTAGGTTCTGCATTCAATAGTTACATTAAAACATTTGGGTTGATTTTTTTGAGGCGCAAAGTAAACTGCCAAAAAAATAAGGAAGATTCTATTATGAAACATGTTTCAGATTCTCTTGAGACCCATAGTACTCAACTCACAACGATTGATTATCCAATTTTTTCAGGAAACATTTATATTTTTACAGCATTTGATATCGGATTTGATATCGATTTTAAAGCAATCAAACAATGTAAAGATATCCAAACTGGCCATGTGCATGTATCAAAATTTTTCAAACATTACCATCTTCCTTTAGAAATTGAATTACCACATCCTCATGAAACTTCGCGTTGCATTAGCAGCAAAATTCATCAATTTGGAGCAGTTTCACTTACTTATAAAATTCCAGTATCCGAAACATTGCAGGACTTGCGAACAACATTGGTAAAACTTGATGAAAAATATCAAAAACAAAGTGTAAATGATGCTTACTCTATTTATAAAAAAATAAAGCCATTTATCGTTAAACCAAATTTCTTTCATTTAAAAACAAGTTATACCGTTATACAAATCAATATTAATAAAAATATTACCGGCGGTGAAATAAAAGAACAATACGGTCATGATATAGCATCGCTTCTTCGCTTTGAGACTGAATCTCTTTCAGATTTTCAAAAAAAAGCAATTATCGATGCTTCTGTGGGTTACTTTAAAAAAGATCTCATCATTATTGATACACAAGCTGCATTTATTTATGATCCACAATATAAAGAACTTTTAGATTTCTTTGAGTTGGGAAATATTCAACAACTTGAGCTGCATTATTTTGATAAACTTTTAGATAAACAACTTGCAACATTATACGAACGCAAAGTTCAAAATTTACCACTTCTTTCTTATATGCCCTTTATTGGATCACGTTATTTTGACCCCATTGGTGATTTAAATAAATTGAAAGTAGATATTTCTGTAATAACAGAACGTTTGGAAAGTAGTATTAAACTTGGTGGTGAAGCTTATTTTTCAGAAATTTATAATTTAATTATCAAGCAACTTGATTTGCGCAGCTGGCAAAAATCTATTGATAAAAAATTAAATATTATCAAAGAGATTAGATATGTGTATCAAAATAAAGTTGACGCAAATCGAGAAGATTTAATTTCTATTTTAATCGTAACACTCATCATGATTGAAGTCTTTCTTGCTTCTATGAAATAAATTTTATGACATAAATCTATGTGTTGTTGAAGAATCAAATCTGCGTGTTGCCTGAGCATCATCAGGTAAAGAATCTTGTTGTTTATTGTCAGTAGCATATTCAACATCTTGCAATTCACTTGATAAAGATACTCCAATACTTTCAGCTTGAGTTTGAGGTGATACTACTTCATGAAGTACTGCTGAATCCTGTTCTACGCTAGCTATTGTTGGTTGTACGTTTATATATCGTGCCATTAAATTATCGTAATTATTAATAACTTCTTGAGCACGTTTGGAGTTATTTAATGATTGTATCAATAATCGATTATAATTTGATGTTTTTAAAGAATTTTCATAATGAATGCGCACCATATTAAGCATTGAAAGAACACAATTAACAGCAGGAGAACTATTTTCGCAATGCGACTTTGATGCAATCAAACTGGTAAGTTGTAATGTTGCAAACATTAAAGGGCAATAAACATCATTAATCCCTTTGCTTACGCAATACTGCTTTCCTAAATCTTTATGTAAACCAGCATTCAATGAATAGTTGCTATGTGCTTGCAATACACAAGCAAATAATGAAATTGCAACAGAGCCAAGTTCTATTCCTGCTGCATAATTTTCACATGCCTTACTGGTTGTAACAACATTTAAAAAAATTAAACTCAGAAAACATATTTTTTTATTCATTCTTCACCACCTTTTTCTTATTTTTTTATGATGATTGAATTGTTTCTTGTACGGGACAGACAACATTACCAAGAGGAGCTATAACTTCTGCAACAATAGGATTTCGTAATGAATTTCTTAAATCTTGTAAAGCTAATATATTTATTTCTTCTGCTTGACGCAATCGGTTTTGGGAAAATTCCAAACTCCATTTAGAACGATTAATATGATACGACACAACACGCCAAATATTAATCGCTGAAATCACACAATTAGGAAACGTCAAATAAGAAATATCAGGAGTAGGGCATATTTCAGATTGCATAGAAGTATTATTCAATGAATATAACAAAGCACCCAATTGCAAACTTCCCAGAATCATTGACCCACAAGAATGTATACAAGCATCTTTCCAGGTATCACTTGATGAAATTTCACTTTGTATTTCAATTGCATTTGCTATAGAAGATAAAACTACCGTGCCCATTTCAACTCCACGAATAAAATCTTGAGAACAATCACAGTGCAAAGATAGTATATTTTTGAAAAATACCAAAAAAAATAAATTAATTAATATTATTTTTTTCTTCATAGATCTATCTAACTATTTTCATGTGATGAAATTACTCTGCCCCGAGCAGCAAAAGTAACTTCTTGTGCTGCTACCGGATTTTGCAATATTTCCATTAAGTCTTGGCGCGCTTGCAATTGTAGCAAAGATATTTGTTCTTGCAATTCATGAATTGTTTCATGAGCATGAACTATGGCAGTGTCTGCTTGACGTCGACTAACGAGCAAATCGGCTATCAGCTTATTTTTCTTTTCATTTTCTTTCATTCGTTCAATATTTTTACAACCAATGCGAAACATATTTAAAAAAGCAGACACATAACTTGCAGTATACAGTAGCTCGTTTTTTGCAGAAGTATCATGAGTACAACAACTTAATAATACCCACGGTATACATGAATAGATTAATTCTACAATAAAAATAGGATCATGTTGTATATTATAAAGCATATCAGACACAGATGCCATAGAGGCAATGCATAATGCACCGGTAACTACTTCATCCATATTTTTTTGTGAACAAGAAACATGTTTAACTATACTGAAAAGAACGAGCATTAATACTATTAATTTTTTTTTCATAATAATCGTTTCAATTCCTACTATTCTTTATTCTATTGCTTGCCTTGTTTGCGCATCTATATAACCAACGGGAATAGTAATTTCTGTGGCAACAACAGGATTTTGCAATACTCTCATTAACTCTTGACGTGATTGCAATAAATCTACTTGCTCTCGTAATGTTCTTATTGTTGCACGATTTTGAGTCATTCTTTGCTGAACAAAATTAATGGTACCAACCGCATGATCGAGTGTTGAAAGCAATTCTGTTATCACTTCATCCTTATTATTATTCTCATGATACCGAGCAATATTATAACAACCAATCCTCATCAAATTAAAAAAAGCACACATGCCACTTAAAATATATACTCCATTTTTAATTGATGTATCATCACAAACCTGCAAGCAACCTAATAAAAACACAGGTACGGCTGCACAAATTATATCTGTTGAAATAGAATGTTTATTGAATTTGGGAATTATATCGGCAAGGGATATCATACTCATAGTCCATACTACACCACAAATTGCATGGTTTACAGGATCTTGAGAGCATTCAATATTTTTATAAATACTTAAAAAAACTAGCACTGATATTAATAATTTTTTTCTCATAACGCTCGCCTCATTCCTACTATATTTTTATTCTATTGCTTACATTGTTTGTGCACCACGATACCCCTCTGGAAACTCTCGTTGAGATATTTCTCGTTGAGATATTTCTCGTTGAGATATCTCTCGTGCAACAACAATATTTTGAAGTATTCTCATTAAATCTTGTCGAGCTTGAGGTTGTAAAATAGATACTTGTTGTCGTAATGCTCTGATAATTTCACGATTTTGTTCAATTGTTTCTTCATAAATAGTTGCTTGAGCAGATGCTCCATATACCGCAGCAGATAAACTTGTTATCATTATGTCTTTTTTATTTTTTTCTCTATCCCGATCATTATTCCTAAAACCTATTCGAAAAATATTTATCAAAGAACACAAACCACTTGCTGTACATAATATTCGATTTTTTATTGAAGCGTTCTCTGAACAACAGCCCAGTAAAACCATAGGCGCAATCATCCAAGCAGTATCTATTGAAATAGGATACGTAACTTCATTCATTGTTTCGCATAAAGAGACCATAGTAGTAGCACATACCATGCCTAAAGCTATGTCATTAAAACTCTTTTGACTGCATGCAACATGGTGAACTATGCATAAAAAAAATAACATTGATAATAATTGCTTCTTCATTAGTGCTCACTTCATAACGCCTGGTTACATTTTTATTCTATTTCTTGCCTTTGTGTGCCCATATATCCATCTGGAATAATGTTTGTCTCTATTGCAACAACAGGATTTTGCAATATCGGCATTAAGTCTTCCCGTGCTTGAGGTTGCAGTAAAGATATTTGTTCTCTGAGTGCTCTTATAGTTGCACGATTTTCATTAATCGTTTCTGATGTAGCAGAAAATTCTGCCAACAATCTATCTTTCTTATTAATCTCTATAGTCCGATCAATATTTTTAAAACAAATTCGGGCCATATTTATGTAAGCACACAAACAACTTGCAAGACATAATGTTCCATTTTTTAATGATGCCTCATCGGATCTATAAGGATAAGATAATAAAACCCAAGGTGCAGCTGCCCAAGCCATATCAGGTAAAATAGAACATCCATTAAAAGGTTCATTAAATATTTTGGTGGTTATTTCACATGCTGATACCATAGTACTAATGGATAGCATGCCAAAAGCCATACCCCTTAATTCCTTTATATCCTGAGAGCATGCAATATTTTTACATAAACTCAAAACTATAATCGATATTAATACTGTTTTTTCCATAAATTTTTTTACTGTCTTTTGTACTATTTTTTAAACTGCAACTGAAACTTTTGCTGGGCGCAATACTCGATCTTTTATCATAAAACCTTTTGAAAGAACTTCAACAATATCACCAGATTGATGCTTGTCCGATTGCACTTGCATGACTGCTTCATGAAATTCAGGATCAAATGTTTTTGTATCATGCATTGCAATGACACCATGCTTTTGCAATAGTTTAATTAAAGCTTGATATGACATTTCAATACCAGCACAATCTGTTCCATTTTGTTGTTTAAGTGCCATTTCAAAAGTATCAACAAATGATAATAATTCTAAAAGAATAGATTCTTTTGCTATTTCAGCCCAGCGAACTTGATCACGTTGTGTTCTTCGTTTAAAATTTTCAAATTCAGCAGAAATTCTTTTACATTGATCTTTCCAAAGTGAAAGTTCTGCAGTGCATAAACTTATTTCATCTTGTGATGATTGAGATTTTTGTTCTTGCAATCCTGGTTCCTGCGATACTTGATCTTGGTCAATTTCTGCTTCATGATTATTATTTTGATCTGATTGCTTATGCTGATCATGATTACAACAATTTTGGTTATTTTTTTCTGATTCCATAAAAAGACCTTTTCTTGAAACTAAGATTATGTAACACTACATAATGTAACAAAAAAAAGGTTAAAGAAAAAGACTTTTACGTTACATAAAAACAGTTTGTAGAATGAATAAAAAAGCATATGGATGGCGCAGTTAAGTCCACAATTTATACCATCCAACAATAAAAAAATGTAGAATATTATGAAGTTAAAAATCTCTTTACTCAAGCTTGCTCTTCTCGTGCTCATTTCACCTCACATTACCTATGGCATGTATACCATTTTTGGATCCCCGGTTATTTATTTTCCATCGCCTCGATATGCAACTAAAGATTTAAAAACTATAGGAGTTGCAGTTTCTGATTATCGAGCAAATAAATCATACAATCATTGCGGACAGGAAGTTGGACTTTTAGCATACAATGGTCCTGAAACATTATTTAAACGATTTTTCGATCCATCATTACCGCTGCATGACACACAATCTGTAGGAAAGGCATTAATTTCTGGTTCACTGCGATTCATTGATGTAATGGCAGGTTATGATCAAAACATTGGTCAAAACTTCTTTTTTGAAATAGCAACTTCATTAACATACATTTGTTTAAAGCATCTTCATATTCAACCAGTACACGATAATTGCGTATTTTTATCACAAGCAGAAATTGATGCTGACAAACAACTCACCAACTATCTTGCAAAATTAGATACATTTATTAACACAGTGTCTTCATGTGGTTCGTTTCATGATGCTACCGTAGGACCATCATATTTTACGATTGGTTATGCACAAAACTATCAAAACTTTAAACATATCGATTATATTGATTTTTCTGTGCAAGCAGGTTTTGCGCTTCCAGAAAAAAATTTAGAATCTACATCAACAAATATTTTATTTAATATTGCAACCAATGACATTCGATCAATACGATTACCATTGCAGGCAAGTGCTACCATGGGCTTATATGATTGGTTGAATGTAGGAATAACAGGCGCTATGGTAGCGTACGCTCCAACCACTCAAAGAATTCCTCTTCCAACAAGCAGCCAAGATTGCAATATTATTTTTTTACCCGAACAAGGATGTTGCAAGATATACACTAGACCACTTATTTATGCTGGAGCATACATGCAAGCAGAACATTTTATTCCAAGAGTATCATTACTTGCAGGAATTTCTTACAGCAAACAATTTAAAACTACGTATCAATCTTTAGATAAAAAATTTAGCAATGAAGTGATTAATGCATGTCCGGTAAATACTGCATGGGATCTGCTCAATCTTACTTTCAGCGCAGAATTTGATTGCGCTGATGAAGATCGACCGAATTTACCATTGTTTAGATTTGTGTATGTTGTTTCAGTCCATGGAAAATCTACATTTAAAACATCAGCACTCTCAGGACAATGTGGATGCTGCATCTGTCATTGTTTTTAATTATATTTTGCTGCGCAGTTGCTGAACTAATTGAACATTTTCTTCTAAAGCTACCTTATCTGCATCAGATAATGTCATCGATTTTTCAAGATCTTGAATCATGCTATCAATGCGATCAATCATTTTTTGCAAAAACTCACGATCATCATTATAAAGCCGATTAATATTAGATTTGCCAATCATAGTATCATAAGTATCATGCAATCTTTTTAAAGCAGAAGATACATCTGATAATAAAGGTCCTGCATGCTGCGTATCAGAAAAATTGCTGAGCATATCTTCCACAGCTATAAAACCTTCATGCAAACATTGCGTGAGTGATTGAGGTACCACAAAATCCAACATTGGATCAATTGTGCGATAAACATTCATATGAGAAAAAGACATACTCGCCTGCATTACCATGGTCAAAAGAACCATAAACAACATTCGTTTATTCATAAAGCCCCCATTTCTCCGTCCGCCACAGCCAATAAGTGAACCCTGGCTTGGCAATAAAAGCTACCAGGCTGGCTTGCGGATTCTACTTAAAAACCTCCATTTAAAAGTCTTTTTTAGTGTAACTGTTTGCAAGAAGCAAAGTCAATTGTTTAAAAAAAGGCTTTAAAATAGAAACAGCCTGAGATTTCTCCTAGGCTGTTTTTGTATCTTTCTTTAGAAAGGAAGCTCATCTTCAAATGGTGGCTCATCTTTAAATTGAGGAAGTCCACCCACTTCTTTATCTTTTGCTTTAATCTCAGTTGCTGCTGCAGCTTTTTTTGCTGCTTGTTTTTTAGCAACAGCTTGTTCAATTTTAACAAATTCTTGCGTATCTTGTGTTTCATATTTTGGAGTTGCAAATTGATCTTGATCATTAGCCTGTGCGCCTGCAGTATCATAAGCATCAGGTGCAGAACTTGATAAGAAAACAACACGATCTGCAGAAACACTGTGTTTACTTCTTGTTGCACCTTGGGCATCTTGCCATGTATCAAATTTTAAACGACCTTCAACAAGTACCGGTCGACCTTTTGCAAGATATTGACTGCAACTTTCAGCTTGGGCTCCCCACACATCAATGTCAACATAGCAAACTTCCTGCATGCTTGCGCCTGTTTGTCTATTTTTAAATTGACGATTTGTAGCAATACCCAAACGACATACGGATACGCCTGATGAAATTTGCTTCAATTCTGGATCTCTCGTTAAATTTCCTACCAAAATAATTCGGTTATATCCCGCCATGAAAGATTCCTTAATTTTTACAAGAATGTATTACGTTATCTTATTACCTTACGTATTTTAAAAATTCTGTATAGATACTTTGCAAAAAGTTATTGCTTTTTTCTGTGCAAATTTTTTAAATTAAAACAAATTAAAATTTTCCAGGAGGTTTTGCATGTCACATGAAAAATTATATGGTTCATCAGCAATTATTATTTCCGCACAAGATCTCATAAAAAAAATGGATCAAGTTCCCGATTTAATTATTATCAATGTACTTGATGAGCAAACATATGCAGATTGTCACATTCCAGGTTCAATTAATATTCCTTACGATCATCTTGTTGAAATCACTTCAAGTTGGGATAAAAGTAAAGAACTTGTTGTCTATTGTGCACAATTTTCATGTCCCATGAGTAAGCAAGCAAGTGTGCTCCTTGCAGATCTTGGTTTTACTCATATTTATGAATATAGCGGCGGCATAAAAGATTGGTATAAAAAAGGATTTGATACTTTGGGTGCATGCACACAAAAATATTTGCACGAATAAAAGTTTCTTTATTTATTATTATTTTAAAACAGCCTATTCCTACTAGATTGTTTTCTTGTTTAATATATTTAATTGTTTCGCTCATGCCGCGAAGGCACCCAAAGTATGATTGCGCATACTTTGGAATCACGCATCTAAGAGGAGGGCCTCTTAGATATCTCCCGACGGAAAGATACGCGCATTCGCCTAACGGCTCACCACGCTAAGCTTTCCTGATGATGAAGCTTGATTCTTTAATCCTTTTTTTCTTGAGCTTGAGTCGGAGTTAATGCTCGCATTTGCCTACGGCGCATGCTCCCTAACTCCTGAGTATGAATTTATTTTATAAATTATTCATTCTAGTCATACTCACCGAGCGTCCTCGTGAGGTCAATTGATGTGAAACGTTGAGAAGCACAGCTAAAAAAAGAAGTTTTTGTCCTCATCAGATCATCGGTCGTGATGCATTCTAGCCGTTAGGCGAATGCAGCCCTTATGATCGTCGGGGGATCAAAGGGGTTCCCCCTTGTGTCCGATTCCAAAGCCTTGACAAGAAGGCTTTGGTGCCTGTGCCGGCATGAGGCACAGAGTTGATTAATTTAAAAATTGGTGATGATAGTGGTAACGATTAACAACTACAATTTACAACTTTAATTCTTCAATACTTAATAACATCTTTTGAATCTCATTAACCTTTTTTATATGCAACTTTAATTGTTCTTTATCACTTGTTGCAAAAGATCCCTCTTGCTGACCTGACAATTCTTTTGCGTGCACAACAATATCATCAATTAATTCTGTGATGGTTCGCATCGATTGTGTACATTGATGTAATACATCTTGCAAACCTTGTGCAAGTTCTTCCTTGAGTTGTGATGCACTTTGTTTAATTTGTTTTTGTTTAAAAATTGATTCTTCGCATTGAAGAAAACAACAACTCATTATCAAAAAAATAAATAAACGTTTCATCAAGTTCCTTAGTTTTCAATAATTATTTTAGTGTACCAAAGCAACAATATGATTGAGATACAAACATTAAACAGCAACAACCCATATACAAGTGCAATGGGAATAAACACATTAAAAACTTTATAACTTAAAAGAACTACAACCAAAATAATTTCACATAAACTAACAAATCGTGAAAGAATTGTTGGTGTAATAAAAATATGCCGTTGCCAGAGTAAAACTCCAGCGCCGATTAAAAGAATACATTCTTTTGCAATTAATAACCAAACACACCAGCTCAACAATCCTTTCAAATGCAAGGTTGAAAGTAAGGTAAGCATGACACCACTTAAAAGAATTTTATCAGCAACGGGATCAAGCAATTGCCCCAAACGTGTTTCTTGCTGAAAATAGCGGGCTACAAATCCATCAAACAAATCAGTTAATACTGCTGCACAAAATAATATAAAACCAAAAGTCCAGCCACCCTGCACAAATGAATACATTATAAAAGGTGTTAATACAATTCGACTGAGTGTAATACATGAAGCAAAATTTAACGTCATATCGTTTCTCATGTAAAAAAATAAACCAATAATAGTTATATTATAGTTTGCACACTCATTGCGCAAACTTAACGGCCAAAACTATTGCAAAAGAATCTTATATTTCATCAAATTAAAATAATTAAATTGTTTATTCTTTTAGTAAGAGGTTTGTTCATGAATATGATCAAAAAATATCTATCGTTAACATTGCTATATTCATTATGTATTGTACTACCAATGTACACAATGGATGGTGGTGAATTTAAACAAATAGATTCTACGTCAGAACCAGTCATTTCTCATGAAGAAACTTCGCAAGAAAGAGAAGAACGAGAAGCTGCCGAAAAAAAATCAGAAGAAGACAATAGATTTCGCCAAGAAGATATACAAAATAGAGCTCAAGAAGAAGCAAGAAAAAGAACTGAATCTGAGCGTGCAGGTTTTGATATTGTAGATGAGCCAAAAGAAAGTGGCGTTCACCTTGATTTCAGTAAAAAACCTGAAACTACTGTAAAACAAATAGAAGTATTAAAAACTACAACTTCTCCAGAAATTAAAAGTACTAACTTTGAATTATTAAAAAAAGCTGAACCAAAAGTAGATATGAGATCTGGATTTAAAAAATTTACTGATTTGATTACATCAAAGCTATGGGGCGATAGAACTAATGTTAAAACAATACTTGAAAACAAACTCGAAAACTCTAAGCATACAGCCCAAGATGATGAACTCATGCAGCGTTTAAAAAAATTGAGCATATCAGATAAAGAAGAATTGTTAAATGAATTATGGAAATCTCAAGTAAAAAAATATAATAAAGAAATTAAAACTCTAAACAGAAAATATGCTAATCAAGATCTCACAAGAGAATTTAAAATTAATGATGAAAAAGCAAAACTAGAAAAACGTTTTGAACCACTAAAATCTGCATTTGAAAAATTTTTAAATCCTAGAGAAGTTCTTGATGTTTCAAGTAGAAATTTAAATAAAAAATTTGAAATAATCACAACAACCCAAGCAGCTGAAAAAATTAGCATTGATCCAAACAAGCCAATTGAAGCGCAAATGATTCAAGCTCTTCCTGAATGGAAAAATTTTGATAGAAAAGCTCAAGTCGATATTATTAACAAAAGTTTGGGAAATCTCAGAAATAAATACCAAACTGACATCGCACATAAAACAATCACTTTTGAGGAAGCAAAAACACAACTTCAAAAAGCATTTGAAACCATAAAAACAGAACTTACAAAATCATTAAAACCTGGAGAATTTCTTTCAAGTTCATCTATAAGCATGAGATTTGACATTGTTGACACAACGAAATCATTACCAAATAAAACTTATAGAGCGCCAACTGAAAAAATGCAGGTTGTAAATGATGAGGCAGAAGAAATTGCTAACATAAAATCCCGAAAAGAAGATGCTTTAAAAAGAGATTCAAAAAATACAACATTAGTAAACCAAGCATTTAACAGTCTTGGATTACATCCAAGCAAAGAATATGCCACACTTCAAGAAGCATTAAAAGCTGTCGGCGATGCCGCCAGAAAAGAATCAGCACTAGCTTTAACTAAGGGTAATTATAGAGATCGAAATGAAGAAAAACGAATACCACTACAATATTCAAATGCTGCAAAAATTCTCAAGTATCATTTTGAAGATAAATTTGCTGCTAAAAAATAAAAAGGATGTTTGATGAACAGATTAAAAAAATATGTATC
>DATIJN010000109.1:0-16213 GCA_035478615.1 Saccharimonadales bacterium (SeqCode) | reverse complement strand
GGTGGTTGTGTAAGTGCAACAATATAATAATGTACTGTATAACTTATCTTACTGAATAAGATTTGGTTTTTTATTACGAGTTGTCCAATATCCATCACCATAACTCACACTCAATTCTTTATCTCTGGCAATATCTTTTTGCGCTACATAACAAACATAAAAACAATCATCAACAATAGTATCGATTTTTTTTGTGTTCGGATTTGTCGCATGATTAATAAATCGCAATTCATTACCACGATATTTTCCATCAATGATTAATTTTTTCCCATCATGTGTATCACAAGAATAATACCATGCATAATCTGTATCATCTGGAATTTTACCATTCATTTGTACCTGACGTAACTGCCCAGCATATACACCAATAAATTCACCTGCTGCTATATCGCGGCAAGCAAATATTCCATATCCTATTTCTGGTGAAATCCATTTTATGTACATAGGTGCTAATTTTCTACCTTTAATATCTTTTTCATATTTTTTTGATAAAGCTTCTATCTCTTTGCTATCTTCTTTGTAAGAATTGGTTTGTCGTGGTTTAATTTCGCCAAACTGCGGAAAATTAATTTCCATAGTATTGGTATAATGACAACCAAGAGATTTAAAAAATTTCTGTTTTTGTCGCGACGTTGCATACACATTTTCTGGATTGCCTGAAGGAACATATTGTTTAGCAACCAGTGCATAACTTATAAAACACAAACTTATTAACAACTTTTTTAAACTACTCATGGACATCCTTTTTTTTCTGCCATGCATTCGTTATTTCTTTGACTGCTTGCGAGTACTTATGAATATCTTTTCCATCTTTAAATGCAGTAATAATATCACACATTAACTGAGCAATTTTTCCACAATCAGCTTGCGTTGCTCCACGCGTTGTGATTGCTGCTGTTCCTATTCTAATACCTCCTGCAACTAAAGGAGAATTGGTGTCATAAGGTATAGCATTTCGATTAACATATATACCAACAGATTCAAAGATTTCTTCTATGTGTTTACCTGTCAAATTTAAAGGACGAACATCAATTAAAAATAAATGCGTATCCGTTCCACCAGAAATAATGGTATATCCCTGGTCCTTAAAAACACGAGCCATTGTTTGCGCATTTTGAATTACTTGTTGCTGATATGTTTTAAATTCTGATTGCATTGCTTGCATACACGCTACACCTTTGGCAGCAATCACATTCATAAATGCACCACCTTGAATCCCAGGCATAACAGCACGATCAATGTTTTGTGCAAATTCTTTTTTACATAAAATTACTGCACCACGAGGACCACGAAACGTTTTGTGTGTCGTCATAGTTACACAATCAGCCCATGGAAATGGACTAGGATGTAACCCTACTGCAACAAGTCCTGCAATATGAGCAATATCTGCCAAAAAATATGCTCCAACTTTTTGTGCTATTTTTGCAAAACGCTCAAAATCAATTATACGCGAATAGGACGATGCACCTGCTATGATAAGTTTTGGTTTGTGTTGCATTGCCAATTGCTCAACTACATCATAATCTATCAGGCCAGTTTTTTCATCAACACCATACGAAACAATGGTATATAATTTTCCTGAAAGATTAACACTATGTCCATGCGTTAAATGTCCACCAGCGTTCAATTTCATACTTAAAATAGTGTCCCCAGGGTTCAGCAGTGCATAATAAACTGCAAAGTTTGCCTGTGTTCCAGAATGCGGTTGTACATTGGCATGCTCTGCGTGAAATAAAGTTTTAAATCGATTAATAGTTTCTTGCTCAATTTCATCAACAAACTGACATCCACTGTAATATCGTGCTCCTACATTTCCTTCAACGTATTTATTGGTAAGCACTGATCCAGTCATAGCAAGTATTTCAGGCGATACATAATTTTCAGAGGCAATTAAATTAATACCTTCTTGTTGTCTGACTTCTTCTTGTGCAAGAAAATCAAACAAAATATCACGTTTCATATAATCCTATGAATTTACTTTTAACAGTTCTCACTTTAGCATATATCTATTTTATAAACAGATACCACATTCTTATTGTTGTGCGACAGCTTGTCGGATAATTTGCAATGCAGGTAAATTCTTAACAGCTCTTTTTTGTTGAATTTTGTCAATTTCCAATTGTGGAAAATCTTTACCAACGTACAATGTTTTCAATCCTATACATTCATCCAGAAAACGTTGCCCAATATGAATTAAACCAGCTGGTAATAATAAGCTTATCAATTTGCTACAACCCCAAAGAAACTGATCTCCAACATAAGCTAATCCTCTTGGCAATTGTATATTAACAAGACTATTACAATAAAGAAGAAAACCATTTCCTACCCGAATCAATCCCATTGGCAATTGTACATTAACAAGATTTTTGCAATTATAAAGAAAGCCATCTCCAACCTGAATTATTCCCACTGGAAATTGTATATTATCAAGACTATCACAATTTTTTAGAAAATCATTTCCAAGCCAACTTAATCCTAGCGACAATTGTACAAGCTTAAGCCTTATACAATCATTAAGAAAATTATCAGCTATATAAATTACTCCTGCTGGCAATTTCAAACTTTCAAGACTTATAGCCTTATAAAAAAAACCTTTTCTAATATACATAATTCCTGCTGGTAACTGCACGCTAACAAGATTTGCATGATTCATAAGAAAATCCTGATCAACAGTTATTAACTTTCGTCCGATTATTAATGCGTTTCTCACATAAGGTATTCTAAAATCCCTAGGGGTTATATTACCTTGAATATACACCACGAGTGTACGATCCGGATTATTTGCAACCAATTTACGTATTGCTATAGTATATTCATCAATATTTGGTTGAGAAACAATAATAAAATTAATACCAACTGCTTCTTGAAGACTTCTTATTTCTTCAATTTTTTTGCAACTTTGTAAAATTTCTTGAATTTGTTCTTGCTCAAGTCTTAAAAAATTTTGTGCTACCGTAGCATGGCTGTCAATATACAAGTATCCATCTCTTTGTGTTGCTACAAAATCAGATAAAACAGGATCGGGTACAATCATATCGGTATAATTTTTAAATTCTGATGATATCCAATCAGGTAAAATACCAATCTTTAATCTTATGAAATTATTACCAGAATTCTTTATTTTTTGTCTCAATATATTGGTTACAGCATTTTTTACTATATTTATAGCATTTTCTTGTAACCTCAATTCATCAAACCATAATGAAAAGACGCCTTGTTCAAGATCTGATACGTAAATTGCAGGCAATTGGTTCTGTATAAAAGCTTCTACTTTTGAAACATCAGTTTGCCCATGATTGACATATAAATATCCTAATTTTGATGCGATATATCCTTGCATTAAATCTTGAGGATCTCTAGAAAGAGGCAACAAATATCGACCAAAATGTCTTTGTAACCACGGCGATAAAGGAAATTTTGTTACAAAAAAACCATGATCCTGTATGATACCTTGAATATTTTTCTTGATTAAATTCTGAACTTTTATACTTAAATCCGGAAGCAATTCAAAAAAAATCTTGTCGTCCATTTCAGTAATAAAACCACCAGACTTAAGCCTATTGATATATTCAAACATAAAATGTGTTAATTCTAAATCTGCAAATTCTTTAGTTGCCACTTTTACAGCTTCTTCCTCAGCTTCTTCTAAATGTGTCATAGCTTGCTTAAGTATTACTCCTGCCTGCATTTGATCAATGCTGACAAGTAATGAAAACAGTATTATTTTATAAACTTTCATGATTTTCCTTCACCTCTTTTATGATAATTTCATCATATCAAGCACGTTACTGTAATCCTAAGTCCCGAAACAAGAATTAAGCAAAATTTTAAAAACCCAAGCCCTTGCAATAACGGGCGTGTTTACTTTTTTTATCTATTTTTCTATACTAAAAGAAGTTTAAAAATGATAAAAAGCGCTTTTTGCAAGGAGTAATCCACGTGATCTCAACGACAGATTTCAAAAGAGGAAAAAAAATCCTTTTTCAAAATGAACCATATATGGTTGTCGACTTTATGTCTGTAAAGCCTGGAAAGGGTGGGGCATACATCAAAACCAAAATGAAAAATATGATCACTGGACTCATGCGAGAAGAAACTTTTCGCTCTGGAGAAAAATTTCAAGATCCAGGCCTTGAATACAAAGACATGCAATATCTTTATAATGAAGATAACATCTATCATTTTATGGATACTGATTCTTACGAACAATATTCTTTCAATAAAGATCAAATCGAAGAAGCTCTTGATTTCTTAAAAGAACAAGAATCTTACAATATTATGTATTTCCAAAATAAACCAATTGCTGTTACTCCTCCCATGTTCATGGAACTTCGCGTCACAGATGCACCTCCAGGAGTTAAAGGTAACACTGCTCAAGGCGGAGCAAGTAAGCCAATCACTCTTGAAACAGGTGTGGTTATCAATGCTCCTTTATTCATTCAAGAAGGTGACATTTTAAAAATAGACACAAGAACTAACGAATACATTGAGCGGATTAATAAATAATGGTAAACGATCATAAGTCTAATGAAGACACATTAAACAATGATCAAGGAGCTTCTCTTGGCTCTGATATTCCACAACCAGCAAACGCTTGTGAAACACTTGATCAAGTTATACAATCAAGACGAAAAACACGATCATTAGTCTTTCATATTTTATATGCTGTTGATGCACTTGATTATGATGTTACATCAAGAGATGTTGCAGCAAAATTAAACGCTGAATATGAAACCGATATCCCACTCGATGGAGATATTGTCAGTACTGTTGCTGGCGTTGCTCAACATAAACAAGAACTTGATGCCACACTCATTCCATTTTTAGAGAATTGGAAATTTGAACGTATAGGCAAATGCACACTTCTTGTATTGCGTTATGCTATTTGGGAAATATTATACACTAATACTTCGCACAATATTATTTTGAATGAAGCAATTGAACTTGCAAAATGTTTTTCAGAAAAAGATGCTTACAAATTTGTAAATGGAATTTTAGATAAAATTTCCAAACAGCATAAAAACAGAGAAGAAAACAATAATAAAAAAATCGACGAGGTTTAATCACGCATGTTTTTTTTAGTTTTTTTATGTTATTTCCTCCCTTCATCCATATTTTGCGCTCAAAGACCTATACCGATGAAAAATCCTCGTTTCACGCAAAGAGTACCATATTCACAAAGAAATATGCCTCAACAGGAAGCTTGTGCGCAAGAACAGTCTGTTTTTAAAAAAGAACAACCGACAAAAGAAGAACAATTAATGCAATACTTAAAACTAAAAGAAATTGAAAATTGGATAGATGAAGTAGAAGAAGCAAAAAAAACTGCATGTGCACAAGCCGCTAAGGTAACTGTCATGCATTCAAACAAACTTACTTTAGAGCAAGCAAATAAAGCTTTGCCTTTTAACCATCACAGCCATTTTATGCAAACAAAGAAATGAAAAAACCAATATTTTAAAAAATATTATTTAAATCAGACTTTAAAAAAAAGTATGAGCGAGGTACGCTCATACTTTTTATTTTTTAGTGATCAACAAATCTAAAAAATATTCATGCTCGTTTTTCTATCTTCTTTTTTCAGGAATTGATCTCACTTTTTTGTCTGCAAAAAACTGTTTACACATTTCATCAAACACATCTTTAATTTGCAGACGTTCCCAGTATGCATAGGATTTAATTTTTTCAAGATATTCTTGTTTGAGTATAAATGTTGCTCTAATTAAATCATCTTGTAGGCCACGTTTTGCAGCTGGAATATGATAATCCATACTATTTTTAAAAAGTGGCATTGTTTCATTTTCATTATCTGCTTTTTGAGAAATCCATTCAAGTCCTTTAGGAATTGCTCCAAGTCTTTTTTTCATTCATAATCCTTTTTTAATTATCGTTGCATTTGTTTTTGAGTTTTTAATGGAATATTCATTTGATGGCGCGTAATTTCTCGATTGGTAAATTCTTTGCAGAGCATTTCGTAATCGTAACTTCCCGAGCTGTCTGGATTATATTCAAAAATAGTTTGTCCAAAACTTGGTGCTTCAGCAATTGCAATATTTTCATGAATCTTAGTCGCAAACATATCTTTGCCAAACCGATCTTGTAGGCAATTAAATACTTCATTATGAATTTTACGACGATTAAACCTGGTGCAAAGTACACCACTAATAGTAAGTCGCGAATTGAAATTTTTTTGAATCGTATCAACTGTTTGCAAAAGTTGACCAACACCCTGCAATGCAAAAAATTCTGGTTGCACAGGAATAATCAATTCATCTGCTGCAACAAGCGCATTTACTGTCATTAAACCCAAACTTGGTGGACAATCAATGACAATATAATCATATGCCATCTGCTCAACTTCACCAAGCAATTGCTTGAGTAAAAGTTGTTTATTAGGAAGTGCACGAACAATTTGATCAAACCCTGAAAGGGCAACTGTTGCAGGAATAACATCCATAATCATTGATTTATTTTTATATTGTATACTGCGCGCAATAATTGCTTGTTGCAGTGTACATTGCCGTGTCAATAATGCTAAAAGATCACAGGCAATATCATTAACTTGTTTACATGTAAGATTTAATGCTGCAGTTGCATTAGCTTGCAAATCTGCATCGATAAACATTATTTTTTTTCCTACACGTGCAAGCCCTGCTGAAAAATTGACAGCTGTTGTTGTTTTTCCAACACCGCCCTTTTGATTTAAAATTGCAATAATTTTCATTCATTCTCCTTTTTTGGATCTTAATCTTAAGAACGTTATTTTCTCTAACACGCGCTTACGTGTAAATCAATATTTTTTATATTTTTATGTATTTTTTGTACGCCAAGATTACAAAACTTACTTTGATGATGCATGATACCCTATCAACATTGTATACATCGTAACGAAACGAACAGATCAGGACCTGTGCTCATCATTGCTGATTTTTAAAAAATGCCATAGTCACAAGCCAATGAATTTTTTTATCAAGCTCAAGTAATTGTTTTTGATTATGTTGAATTTCATATCGCGGCAATTCGTATTCATAAAAAGAAATCATGCCCGGCACACTTAATGAAAAATTTTCAAAATTTCCTAATTTTTTTTCTGAAAAATATTCTTCTATTTTTAAAAGATGAAGCGCTAAAGCAGGGTGATGCAAATCACTATGAGTTGGATGCAAATCTGCAAGTAGCACAGAAATATTAACGATACGTTCATGCTGCGCAAAACAACGCTCATGGACCAAGTTCACTGGTTGTACATAGTCACCAAATGAAAACAAGTTATAAAATTTTCCAATTACTGACATATCGGGAAATATTTCGCCAGTTGCATCAACCGGCACTCCTAAGGCGTAAAATTTTTTGATTTTGAAATAATCTACATCATTTGAAATATTTTTTACCAAAATCATTGATGCAAGAATTCCAACTGTAACTCCATGACTATGACCAACCAAAATTACCCAGTCATACAATGAAATTATTTTCTCCAAATCTTGAGCTGCATTCAACTGAGATACATATCCTAATTTTCCAGACCATGCAAATGGAATAACATCATCAACAATATTTAATTCAAGCGCGCAACTTTGCAGCGCTTTAAAAAAATCACCTTGCGGTTTGTACCATGATTCATCTTGAGCCCATGTACCATGAATGATAATACAAGCTGACTTTGTATACATGGTAAACTGTGAACACAAAGTAACCGAAAGAAACAAGGTAACAGAAATGACTGATCGAAAAAACAACATATAAAAAAACTCCTCAAGTTTATGCAACTTAAGGAGTTTAATATATTCTTAATTATCTTGAATTAAAAAAGATTGAATCCAACTGAAACAGATGGAACAAATCTTGGAGTTGCGCAAACTGGTAAATAGACCGTTTCATAGACAGGTCTACATACTGGAAATCTGCAACAAAAGTAAGGTCGACCAAATCTGCAATTTCTACACATATGTCTCGTATGCGCTATAACAACAGGCCGACGAACAGGCTGATGAACTGGAAAATGAGCTGAAAGGCTAAAGAAAGATTGGGCAAAAGATGCCGATAAACACGCTAAAAGCGCAATTGATAACTTTAATTTTTTCATAAAATGTTCCCCCATATAATTATTATGTATCATTAAAAAGCTTATCACAATAAGGTTTTTTCGTCAAAAAGGGGGTAGGGTACTGTCTTAAATAGTATCAATTTTACAATTTTAAATTTATGCAATTTTGGCTATTGCTTCAAAATTTGGATATTTTTTTAAGAATTTTTGTTTGGCTTTAGGATGACATTGTTTCAAAAATAATTGAACAGCATTCACACAACGCTTACATTGATCCAAAAATATTTGAACTTTTTCAGTTTTACTTCGTTTTAAATACTCTTGTTCTTTTTTATCTTTTTCAGTTCGCAATAAAGAATCATAAAACGCTTTCTCTTGTTCTATACGATGATTTATATTTTCTATAAATGCTTGTGCAAAACATAAGATATCTAATTCTTCATCTTGATCTACTTTAAATCCATTATTAATTAATACTTGAACAACCGATTCATCAACAGTTATAGCTTTATGCATTAAAGTTATATTTTGCAAATTATTACCAAAAATACTTTCAAATTTTTGATGCACATTCATTCCCTTTTTAATGAATAATTTTAATAAAGTTTCAAATACTTTAATATGGACTGGATTCTCTTTTGGTTTACCATAACTCATATCAGTTGATATAGAATCTATAAAACCTGCTAACCACCCAGAATTATAACTCATATATCCAATTGTTTCATAAGATTCAATTTGTTTCATTATTGATTCAAGATTTATAGCAACCTTTTCATCTATAGACAGGTTATCCCAGCCACAAAGACATGCAGGTTCATCAAAATCACCAGCACAAGGAATTGTTTGATGAGCAAATATAGCAAAACCAAGAATAAAAATTATTCGTTTAAAAAATAATTTTTTCATATAAAAGACCCCCATTATATAATATAGATAAAAAAAGCCTATCACAATAGGGTTTTTTAGTCAAAAGGGGGGACTGGTGGACGAACGATTTTAGACCAAAATCTAGCCTTCCAAGCCATTTAAGATTATCTAAAGTTTTACTTAAAAAAATCTAAACTTGTCCTGAATATAATCTGATAAGAGGGTTTATAAATGACTGATAAATTATGCCCTATGTAAGCTATTTATACAACATTCTAAATTTTATTTAATTTTTTAGCCCAAAATCAAACTATTTTATCAAATAACCCAATACGAGCTAAAAATTCCTAACCGAATAAAAGATTTACTTTTAATGCAAAAAGTTACTACTATTTTTAATAAATATAGTCCGTCCATAAAAAAGGAGACCTTTTATGAAAAAATATATATATCTTTCCGCCTTGATGCTCTGCAGTTATTCTGCAGGTATACTGGGATCGCAAGAAAGCGATGTTATACAATTTATTAATGAGCGAGGTGATAGTATTATCGCCCAAATAGAAGAACAAGGTACTGATTTAAGAACAGTAGAACCATCAAATTTCCGCATTAAAGTAACTTCTCAATTCAAATCAATGTTTAACATCAGTGAACTTTCCAATGAAAACAAACAAGATATTAACACCATCATGAATTATTTGGCAGCAAAGACTCGAGGCGAAAATCCAGCTCTGCCTATATCACAACTTCCTCAAACTCCAGAAAGTGATGTTGTAAAATTTATTAAGGAAAAGGGTGATGAAATTATCACAGCGTCTAAAGATGCTGGACAACCTGTAACAGCATTTAAAGTTCAAATTGCTTTTAAAAAACTGTTTAACAAATCTCCAGACATTGCAGACGTTACAGCTATTGTAAAATATCTCAATGAAAAAGCTGAAGGTAAAAATCCTGCATTACCTGGATCAAAACCATCAACTTCTCCTACTGAAAAACCAAAAACTACAGAACCTAAAAAAGAAGGAAAACTATCTTTACCAGATCAATTCTTAAAAAATGAATCACATAAATTGATTAAAAAATTTATTGAAAATGACGTAACTACCATCACGGAAGATGACATCAATAGATCTTATGTTCTCTTTTTATCTATGGAAAAAGCATCAAAAGAATACGATACTACAAAAGGTTATATCATAAGAAAACTACAAGAACAGTTAGATATAAAACTTCAAGAACTTGGAAAAGAACCAGGAAAAAGCATCACTCGCGAAACCAGTTCTTATTTCAATTTTGATACAAGCGATAAAAAAAATGAATTCTACCCAGCTTATTTATATCTCGATACAAAAGGGACAAATGTCGTAAATACCTTTATTAAAAAAGGTATAGCTCAAGTAACTGAAGCTGATATTGATCGTGAGTTTTTTGAGTTTTGTAAAGATGCATTGAAAAGACCAATTCGCCCGGAAGATGCTGATTTTAAAAAATGGAAGAAGTTTGTAGTTGAAAACTTACAAGAAATGCTTAATGTTAAAATTCCTGAACACAAAAGTAGCACAAAAATTCCTACTATCCAACCAAAAACATCAGAAACTTTTGATTTTAAAGTTAATGGAGCAGATATAACACTAAAAGATACTCAACAAGATCATTATCGAGCAAAATTTTTCTTAAATCAATCAGGTAAAAGAACAGTTGCAACTTTTATTGACCAAAAAAAACCTCTTACAGATTTAACAGAGTTTATTAAAAGATTGCCTTCATATATTCAATTTTTAAGATATATAGAAACACAAGGTGCACCGTATGATGATGATGAGGAAGAAGAAGATGACTTTGACTTCATCGTTGCACAAATCAAAGCAAAGGTTATCTTAGAACAACCTAAAAAACCTACTTTGCCACCTACAGTTAAACCTTCAACTCCTAGAACTGAAACGCCTCTGGAAGATATGGATATTGCAACAATTATTGCAAAACTTGAAAGTGGACAACTTACTCCAAAAAGAGGGGCTGAAGCATTAAAAAAATTACAAGATGGAATTGAATCTGCAAGTCAAGCAGCTAAAAAAATTGCTGCAACCCAAGCAACATTTAGAAAAGAACTTGATGATAAAATTGCACAAATGCAAGCAAATCATGAATTAAGCTTAACTCAGGTACAAGCTTTACATCAAGCAGAAAAAGATGCTTTTGAAAAACAATTACATGATTTACAACAAGAACTTAATACTTCAAAATCTTCAGCTCAGCAAAAACAAAAAGCTGAAGAAATTATACAACGCGCTGAAATAAGTGTTGGCACAGATCCAATTATCGAAATGATTACAGACGCTGTCATCAATGAAAAAAACCAGAAAACAACAACTACAGATGCTGCTACACAAATGACTAATCTTATTCCTACTAATACATTAGCGCAACAGATTATGCAAGGGATGATTACTCCACAACAAGCAACAAAAATGCTATTAGATCAAGAAAATGAAATGAGAAACATTATGATCGAAAAATTGCGATCTCTCCATGATAAATATGACCTACGATTTGAGCAACAAGAACGTGTTCATAGACTCGCGCTTGAAGCCCAAGAAAAATCTTATCAACAACAAATGGCAAATCTTACAGATGCTATTAAAAAATCTCAATCATCATCTCAAGAACAACAAACAGCATTATCAAATCTTGATGATTTTAAAGAAATTATAAGTACAGATTTATTTAGACAAATTTGCAAAGAACATGCTGAGACGTTAGCAAATGCTATTTTAAAAACTGGACATTATAAAGTAACACAAGAACTAATACGCAAGGCTATCCAGAATAAAAACTTAACTATAAGTGGCCTAAGCGATCCACTTAACATGGCGTATATAATGGGATTTGTTCAAATGAGATTATGGATGTTGCAGGGTGATGTTTCGTAATATATTCCATAAATATATAGAAAGTAAAAAAGGGTGCCAAATTGGCACCCTTTCTTGTTTGTCTAAATTTAAAGCAATTAATAGCAACCGCCAAAAAATATTTTCAATTCTCGTGCAGCACTCGCTGGTGAATCTGAACCATGCGTTGCATTTTCTCCAATACTTTTACCAAAGATCGCACGGATTGTACCCGGTTGCGCTTGTGATGGATTTGTTGCACCCATCAAATCACGCCATGCTTGAACAGCATTATCTTTTTGTAATTTCATAATGATAACAGGAGATGATGTCATGGTATTAACCATTTCACCAAAAAATGGACGCTGCTTATGCTCAACATATAGTTCTTGTGCTTGCGCAGGAGAAATTTTAATTTTTTCCATTGCCACAATATCAAAACCAGCAGCTTCAATCATATCAATGATTTTACCACTTTCTTTATCAGCTACAGCACGAGGCTTAATAATCGCAAATGTTTGTTCCATGTGAAAATTCTTTCAGATTATCTTTTAGCTTTTTTCTTTTTGCTGTCCTGTAAACCTTGCTCTGATTCTTCGCTTAAACGAGCAGCATGTTTTTCAAGCTCAATTTGCAATGAAGATTTCATACGTGGAGCAGATGTTGCTTTTTGCTCTACATAATCTTCTGCAACTTCTTTTACTTGAGCTTTTTTCTTAGGTTGTTTTGTTACTGGAGCTTGTTGATCTTCTTTTGAAGGTTCCAGTTTTAAGCTTAAACCAATTTTTCGTTCACCAGCATTCACATTAACAACACGAAGATCGTAAGTTTTACCAACTTCAACTGGGTTATCTTTGCTTTGTTCTAAATCAGAATTATAGATTAAACCTTCAACTTTATTTGAAAGTTTTACAAATGCACCATAGTTACCAATTTTAGTGACTGTTCCTGTAACTCTTGAACCAACTGGCATTTCTTTATCAATTGTTTTCCAAGGATCTTGTGAAAGTTGTTTAATACCAAGAGCAACTTTTTTATGTTCTTCATCGATTGATAAAATAACAGCTTCAACTTCTTGTCCCTGTTTATATAAATCACTTGGATGCGCAATATGCTCTGTCCACGATAAATCCGAAACGTGCACCAATCCATCAACACCAGGAATAATTTGAACAAAAATTCCAAAGTCAGCAATATTGGTAATTTTACCTTTAATGCGATCATCTTTTTTGTAATTTTCTTTGATAGTTGTCCAAGGATCTTTTGATAACTGTTTAATACTTAAAGACATTCTACGGTTTTCAATGTCTAAAGATGCTACAAGCACTTCAATTTCTTCACCAACTTTAAATCTATCTTTCAAATTTGAAATACGATCAGTCCATGAAATTTCAGAAATGTGTACTAATCCTTCAACGCCTCGTCTAATCTCAACAAATAGACCATAATCAGCAATACTTGCAACATGTCCTTTGATAACTGATCCAACATGAATCATTTTATCAATATCTTGCCATGGATTATCGCCAAGCTGTTTCATGCCAAGTGAAATTTTACTATTGTCTTTATCAATAGAAAGAACTTTTACTGTAACATTTTCGCCAATTTTAACCAATTCACTTGGATGAGAAATTCTGCCCCATGTCATATCAGTAATATGAAGCAATCCATCAACTCCGCCGACATCTATAAATACACCATAGTTAGTAATGTTTTTCACAGTACCCATGATGACTTTGCCAACTTCAATAGTATCAAGAATTTGTTTGCGAGATTTATCACGACATTCAGAAAGATATTTTCTGCATGAGATAATAATGTTGCCACGTTTTTTATTCAATTTAACAATTTCAGCAATAATTGTTTTTCCAACAAAATTGTCAAAATCAGTAACACGATATAAGTCAACTTGTGATCCAGGCAAGAAAGCCGGAACACCTACATCAACACTTAGTCCACCTTTAACTTTGTGTGTTACCACACCTTCAACAGGTTTACCTTCTTCAAAAAGCTTAGTAATACGATCCCATGAACGAACAATTTTTGCATTTTCATAAGAAAGAACTACATCACCATTAATGTTTTCTAGTTCATCAATGATAACTTCAATATCATTGCCAATAGCCAGATCACGTATTTCTTGTTCTGAGAATTCATACAATGGAATAACACCGTTTGACTTGTATTTAATATCCACAAGTACACCATTGGAATCAATACCAATAATTTTTCCGGTTACCAATTGACCAGTATTATATTTGCTTACTTCGCTTTGAAATAAATCTTCCATAGATTGTTTTTGTTCAGGTGAAAGATTCATAGACTCATCTGTTGGAAGGATCCAAGCATGAGCAAATTGGACTGGTTTTATACGTTCTTTTGACATATGTGTTCGATACAATTTTTATCTTCCTAAAAATTGCAAAATGTTAATAAAAAAAGATATTTTTAATATGTTTTAAAGATAGCAAATTTTGAAAAAAATTCAAACTTTAAGCGACTACAAAAGGGTTTTTCACTTTTTATATGCAGCAATGCCCTTTTGCAGAGCCATGATTGATAAAAGACCACACTGGAGTCGATTAAGTCCCAATGTAATACCTAAAAGTTGTTCAACTGTTTTTTCATCAAAACTCGCAACCTCATCAAGATGCATGCCTACTGCAAAATCTGTTAATTTAGAAGCCATAGCCATACTCAAAACACATCCAGTTCCCTGAAAGCAAACCTTTGTCAACTTATCCTCAATTATGATTCCACAAAGCTTAACTGAGTCTCCACATGAAGGATTGTATTGATCAGAAAGAAAGTCATAATGCTGCAAAAGCCCATAATTTCGTGGGTTTTTACTGTGCTCGATTAAATCATGTTTATATAAATCATCATTTTTCATATTTTTTCTAAATTATTGCTTTTATCATGTTTCTTTTCTTATTCTCACTTGTAAACACATTTTTAAAATTTAGGGGAATTTTTTATGAAACATTGTTATGTCTATTTTTTTGCATTATTTCTTAGTATATCACACTTTACTATATATGCCATGGAGCCTGTAGCACCACCTTCTCTTTCGCCATCACAAGTAAGTCGCAAAAAAGCAAGTGTTGCTATTGCTAATTTTGTACAAAGTGTCACCCCACAAGAAAACACACCTCGACATGGCATGGATATACCGAGTTCTTCAGACAATCCTAGAGAAAACTCCGTACCTGTAAATAGACGTCCTTCTGCAACACCAGAAGTTTTAAATGCTACTAGACCAGATGTCATGAATACTTCAGGAATTTTAAGTATTTCTGGACCTTTAACTCATTCTGGACCCCTCACTAATTCTGGACCCTTAGCTAGTTCTGGACTATTGACAAATTCCGGACCTTTAGCTATTTCAGGACCTTTACATACTGACTCAGAAATCTTAAATGACTCCGATGATGCACAACCAACTCAAGCAAAAAATACAGATTATAAAGTATCAATTCGTAGAGTAAATGATTCTATACAAGCTTTAAGAGTTACTATAAATTCTCGCGCAACCTCACTGGCATCTGATACATCTAAATCAGATAATGAAACTCCTGCAACAACTGTTAAAAGTGCTGATAATGCACCATCTTCTTCAAAACTTGAGCAGTTAGCAGCACCAGCTGTATTAGTCGTTGCTGCAGCTTATGCAGGATCCACTTTGGCGGAAAAAATCGCTCCCACTAAAAAAACTATTCCTTTGACAAGATTTCTAGATCCTGTAACCATAGGCACTGCGCTGAGCGGCGCATCAAGCATTGCTTCTTTTTTTACATCGGGAGCTCTTCCTGTTTTAGCTGGAGCATATGTTTTATATAAAGGCAATCAATGGATACATGCCGATTGTAAAAGAGACCTGGAAAAACTTACAGAATCTTATGAAAAAAAATTAATTGATCATAAAACTATTATCGATGGTCGCCTGGATACCTATGCTACTCAAATTGGAAATGTTTTAGAGGAAGTTGGACATGCACTTGAAGACACTGGAAATGCTTTAGACCAAGTTGCTACCATAGCTGAACATATAGCACCAAAAGGTGACTTAAGCACTATTAAAGCAATTCATGAACAAGCTAAAAATCTTCAAAATATTGGTCAAGAAACAAGACAACAACAACCAAAAATAGTTGCTAATTCAAAATGTGGAGGATGTTGTTGTACGCAATAAAAATTTTTAAACAAATTAAAAAAAATGAACACTTAATGAGACATCTATTCTTTTAAAAATATTAATATAGTTTAATAAGCCGCTTCTTGTTTTTCTCTTTCGTTTTTATAAGCTACTTTTTGATCTTTTTTTGGTATTGGTTTGCCATGCACTTGATAAGCATGTTCATTTAATTCAGCTTTTGTGCGAAATTTCATTCCACATGTTGTGCAAAAA
>DATIJN010000108.1:0-6419 GCA_035478615.1 Saccharimonadales bacterium (SeqCode) | reverse complement strand
AAAGTAAAAATGAGAACTGATTTCTTCATGATTTCCTAATATTTAAAATTAATGATCCCTTTATAAAGGGTATCATTGGATTTTTTGTTTACAAATTTTTGTTGTTTTAAAAATATTGTCTAAGATCTCAGATAAAATAGTAGATGATCAAAATTTGAATTAAAAAAGGATTAGTTAATGCGCATATTGTATCATATTCTGTGCTCGTCAAAATTAAATAAGATACTACCCCTCGTCGTCCCCGGCTTGATCGGGGATCCAGGTAATTTAATTTTTTAAGTCATTATAGAATACTACTAAATTTAAGGAATGTTTTGATAACCTGGATCCTCGATCGGTGTCGAGGAAGACGAGATGAAGAAATAAACTTTTTGTATGGTAATAAAATTCTATCTTGAACTCAGGTTGCATTTTAAAAGGGAGAGAGTTGTGCAAATATTATTAATTTTTTTATCGGTCTTTTTTTCATGCATATCCACAGGCATTATGAGTTATTTGGCCATGAGTACACAACTCGGGCCATGGGTTGCTCCCGTGTTTGTCATTGTATGTATGGTGCTGGCCATGCCACTTGTGCCCCGTAGCTGGTTTAAAGAGCATGTCATTGTTACAATTGCTGCTGGATCTATTGGTGGAATGGTTGGAACGGCTCTTGGTTTAACATGGCCTTCATTTTATTTTTTACATGAACATGCATTTGCGCAGTCAATTAAATCACCTATGATTTTTGCAGGAACTATTTCATTATTTGTTCTGACAGCTGGTATGCTTGCATTTTTGATCGTATATCTTTTTAAAGATCATTTAATTGTGCGTAAGGCATTACCATTTCCTATGAGTCGTTTGGTGCATGATATTGTTTACATTGATAAAGAAAAATCAAGTCAGTCAATGATGACTCAAGGAATTATAGCATCAACTGCATGGAATATTTTTCTGTATGCACAACGCGTTTGGCTGCATCCTTATGCAATGCAACTTCATATGATACCAATGCTTATTTCTATTGGTTTTGTGGCAGGAGAACAGAGTGCAATTCCTTTACTCATTGGTATGGCATCGAGAAAATTAGCTTTATACGGTTTGAGAAATAATTTTTTTCTACAATATTCAGATACTGAATTTATCATTCGGTTTTGTTCAGGCATATTGATAGCATTATTTCTTGCTCGTGTTGGTTTATTAATTTCAGAGCGTAAACAGATACGTGCAACTTCAGATTTTTTTGTCATGCTTAAACGTTTATACACTAATTATTATTTACGAATATTTTTTATAGTTGCTATTCTGGGATCTTTATTATTTCTTCATGCATGGAATATTTCCTGGGTACTTTTATTGTATGTTTTTATATTTTTATTGTTTCTTTGTTACAACGCTGCATATATGGTTGGTGTAGTCGGTGTTATAGAATTGGGATTATTTGTTTGGCTTATTGTTTTACCTCTTGCTGATATTTATACCGTGGCTTCAACGAGTGTTGTAGCAGTAGCGGTGTTTTGTATGATTTGTATAGGTATGGTTGTTGATTTAATGTTTTCCAATAAATTGGCGTACTTATCTAACATTGCATATAGCAAAATTATTAAGTATCAATTGTTGGGATTTATAGTGGCTGTGATTAGTTCTGGATTAATTATGTGGTGGTATACCTATTCTTTTAAATTAGGATCTCTTCCTTTAACAGCTCAATCTGCACAAAGTTTTGATTTGATGATTTTTACAGGTCAATATAAACACAGAGTCGTGCTTTCGGGTATGTTATTTGGATTTATTATTCGTAAAATTGTTGCTGAACCTTTTACCGTTATTGGATCAATGCTCATGTCTACTGCTACCACATTTTGGTTAGTTCTTGCTGGAGCTTTTTCTTATTTTGTAAAAAAAGATGAAAAGTTTTATCCATTTTGGTTTGGAGTATATGCTTCACACGCATTATGGATAATGATATTGGCATTTGTATAAGGAGAACATGTTATAAATATTAAGTATTTTTTGTGAAGTATAAAAATTGTTTTTTATAAGGAGTAAGTAATGAAAAAAAATTGTATACGTATATTATGCATGATGAGTGCTTTTGCAGTGTCGACAATGAATGCAACTCATTTTAAATCTATGGTAGAAATTGATAAGCATAGTTCTCTTGTTGTTCCATTTTTAGTGGATAAAAATAGTGGCTATAATCTGTTGAATGTTGCTGTTAATGATACTAATACTACTTTTTCTGCAGTAAAAATTCCTTTACCAAATACACGTGACAGAAATGGATTTTGGATTAAAATTAAACATTTGCATATCAAACACGGCAAATCTGGATATAAAGCTTTGCATTGTAAATATTCTTTATACGATGTGTTTGGCAATCAAATGACAGAACATGCTGTTGATGGTAATGTTGGTTTGAAAGGTGAGCCAACTAAGATGCATTTTGCTCTTGGTAATAATGCTGGTTTTGTGGAAACTAATTGGGTGCCATTTAGTACACAAGATATAACGTTATTTATTGGTCATGTTCCTGCAATGTGGAATCCAATTGTTGATCTAGGAATTTTACCACATCCTGACTCAGATATAACACGATATGTGCATACTCATATTGGAAAAAGTTTAATAAGTGCAGGAATTCCTTTAGATAAAGATCAACTTGCACATGATATACAAATTATGCTTGTTTCTACTCAAGCATCTAAACCTACTTCATTTTCCAGTACCATTGTTTGTAATTTAGATCATAGTGCTCAGCATATTGCAGATGCAGGTTCTTTGAGTGATGGAGTATACATAGTATTTAGTGAGCCGTTAACATCAATAGTAAGCTCATCATCAGATTCAGATTTGAAATATTTGGTATATAACAAAACAGGAGATTTGGTTTATACAGGATCAGTGAACACATTTGGTTCAGTATCACTTCCTAAGGGAGCTACTATTGATGGAATGTTGATTTTTGGTTCTGGTTTTAAAGATGGATTTTATTCTTTAAAAGTTTCATCATCAAAAATTCCTCAGTTATTTTTATTGCAATATCCTGCAATAACTGCGCCCACAAAAGATAAAAAATCAAATGGACAAACAGAATCAATGATACAGCAATTGCGTGCTCATAATGAAAATATACAGAAAAAAATTGCTAAATTGATGGTTCGTTATAAAAAAGATCATGGGACGTATGTACCAAGTTATCTTTCAAATTTAGTCATTGAGCAACAACATTTGATTAACTCTCAAGCTCAATTAATTACATTATTAGGTCAACAATCAGCATAGGGAGGTGTTTTATATAGAAAAAATATAATGAAAAAATATAAAAAATAAAAATATAAAAAAGGATTTTAGTATGAAACATATGTATAAAATTGTAGGATTATTATTACTACTTGGTGCATCTACTGTTCATGAAGTAATTGCATTTAATTCAATGCCAGATTTTGTTAAAGGATCATCGTTTGTTGTTCCATTTTTAATTGATTCAACTAAAGGCTTTAATACTGTTAATTTTCTTGCTTGGACAGGTGGTGCTCAAAGATCGGGAACATCGGCGGTAGATGTTAATTTTTCATCACTTACTATGAATTCACATCTTGGATCCGGTGGTGCTTGGGTCGTTCTAAATCCTTTACAAGGAACTCTTAGTCAAATTTCTTTTGGTTATATAACATATGATTGGATGGGAAATCAATTAGATAATAAAGAAAATCCTCCAACACTTGGAAATGTGTCTTCAAATCCGTCTGGTTTTGCATCAACTAGTTTACAAATAGCTGTAGGAATTAATGGTACTTACAATTATGGAACAGTCGGTAATTTACCTTTTCCGGGATGGGGTCAATTGTCTATAAAAGGAATTGTATTTATGATGAATAAACCATCATTGAATCCTTTATCGACAACAGGTTTTTCTGTGCCAAGTACTATTGGCTCAAATTATGTAGCAACAAGAATTCCATTGGTAAAATCGGTACTTGATAATGATTTACAAATAATGTTAATGGCGCAGAATTTAGCAAGTTCAAGTCCTAATACTGGTTGCACAAATACTATCGTTTGTTCTTTAGATGGAATTCAAGCATTGATTGCAACAAATAAAGTTGATTTAACAAAAGGAGTTTATATTGTATTGAGTAATCCTTTACCATTGACAGTGGGATCATCCGCTGGCACAACAACTTATACGGTATATAATAGTGTAGGACAACAATTAGGTTCAGGAAATATGAGTTCTTATGGTAGTATCCAAGCACCAGGTTTTGCAAAAGGAACATCTGTAGTAAATGGAATGCTTTTATTTAGTACATCATTTGCAAATAATGTTTATGCATTAGGGGTAAGTGCAACACAAAACCCACAAGTATTTTTCTTACAATATACCAATCCATCAACTGTAACTCCTACTGGTACTTCTGTGCCGGGAACTCCAACTGTTGCGCAATTGAAGACTCAGATTACTAAATTAAATACAGATATTGCTACTAATATGAATCTTTATAATGCTGATGAGACTCTTTCAATTCCGCGTTATCTTTCAAATTTAATAACTGATCAATATAATTTGAATAAGGCTCAATCAGAATTAATTAAACAATTACAACAAGCTTGATTATAAAAAATTAAATGTTATTTATTTATACATTTAATAAGTATGGCCACACTAGAAACAGTGTGGCCATTATTTTTATGCAAAACATTTTATGCAGCTGCTTGGGCAACCAGATAACTTTCAATAAAACCAATCAAATCACCATCAAGCACGAGTTCTGGCTGGAAATGTTCCATGCCAGTTCGATGATCTTTCACCATTTTATAAGGATGCAGGATGTACGATCTGATTTGAGATCCCCATTCTGCTTTCTTTTTTTCAACGGTTGTTTTTGCTTCTTCTTCGAGTCGTTGTTTTTGTCGTAATTTTGCCATAAGCATTTTCATAGCTGTTTCACGATTTTGAATTTGTGAACGTTCGATTTGACATTGAACCACGATACCAGTTGGCAAATGAGTAATACGAACAGCTGATTCAGTTTTATTAACATGCTGACCTCCAGCACCACTTGCTCGATAGGTATCAATACGCAAGTCTTTTGGTTCAATTTCTATTTTTTCTGATGGCGGAAGTTCTGGCGTGATGGTAACTGAGGCAAATGAAGTGTGGCGACGTTTATTTGCATCAAAGGGTGAAATTCTGACAAGTCGATGAATTCCATGCTCACTTTTGAGTAAGCCGTAGGCATTGTTTCCTTTAATATAGAGTGTAGCAGATTTGATGCCTGCTTCTTCTCCGGCTTGATACTCAAGAATAGATGCATGAAGTTTATTTTGTTCGCAGAATCGAAGATACATGCGCAACAGCATATCAGCCCAATCTTGAGACTCGGTACCGCCAGCTCCTGAGTTAATATTTAAAAAGCAATTGGAATGGTCATACTCTGAAGTAAGCAAAAGATCTATTTTAAAGGTAAGCGTTTGTTTGATAAGTCGATTTATTTCAATACCTAAGTTTGCTGTTTCTGCTTCATCACTTTCAAAAAGATCAAGAAGTTCATTAAGTTCGCTGTAAGTTTTGAGAATACTGTGATATTGCTCAGAAATATTTCTGAGTTTTGCTATGTCTTTTAATATCTGCGTTCCCTGTGGATTTTTCCAAAATTCTGGATCTTCACTTTCTTTGGTTAAAGAGTCTAATTGGTGTTGCATGTTTGAAGAAGTCCAATAGTCTTTAATAACTTTGATATGAGGTTCCAGGTTTTTAAGCTTTTCTTTAAGTTGGTCGGTTATTACCATAATTTTTCTTTAGTATAAATAATGTACATATATTTTTAGTATACAGGTTTTGTTGTGCAAAAAAATGACAGGGTTATAAAGATTCATTTTTCAGTAATAAAGTTCTGTGGTTTTTAAAGAAATTTTACAAAACATATATACAATTTTTTTATAAAATAGAATTTTTTACCAAAAAAAAGATAATTTTTTTACCATTTTTAATATTTGCAACCCTATACCAATTAATCGATCAGAATGCTGAAATACTAGTGAAAAAGTATTATTTTAAAAGTCTTTTTTAAGGGTTTGTTCTGCAGGAAAATCTTCCATTTTTTCAGGGTAAAATTGAGCGAAATTAAAATATTTAAAAAAATTATAAAAAATGTTGCAAATGGTGTTGACTTTGCCGATGATTGGGGGTATTCTTCTATTTGTAATCAGTTGAAATCTAAGGCATCAGGAGGCAATAAAAAAGCCGAAATCGATGCCGAAAATTAAGAAGTTTACTAAAGCTTAGGCCTCCACAAAGAGGTACGGTTTTAAATCTTTGAAATATCATAAGAATACAAAAATGCAAGTGTTCTCGCAAGGGAACACTGGTAAGATTCTAAAGTAAAACCTTTATCAATTTTAAATTTTGTGATGGAGAGCTTGATCCTGGCTCA
>DATIJN010000107.1:0-2857 GCA_035478615.1 Saccharimonadales bacterium (SeqCode) | reverse complement strand
ACTTTAATAATTATTTGCATAGTTTTGCCATTTTATTTAGTATCCTTCATCGGGAATTATTTTAAAAATAAAAATGGAGTCGTATGAAAATTATTAGACTGCTGTTGATAGTATGTTATTTCTCATCAATGCAACTGATCGGTGTTGATGACACGTTATCCCAAAATTATTCCAAAAGTTTTTTTAGCTCCATTTTTGTATCATTTGAAACTTTAGTAAAAAAAATTCTTATCTATCAATATCCTGTTGCTCAACCACCAAATCCTGTTACCGTGCAAAAAACGCTTGATATATGTAAACAAGAAAAAGAATTTCTTAACAATCGTTTACTTTCTGTTCAAAGAGTTTTAAAAAATGAATTTGGAATAGATAAACCCTTAGCAATTGCATTTGGCTGTAGTGGTGGTGGTAATAGAGCAATGATAGGGACGTTAGGGTTACTCAGCGGTGCTATACGATCAAAAGTTTTTGATGCGTCTTTATATCTAGCAGGTGTTTCTGGATCAGTCTGGACTATTGCTCCATTATGTTATTTAGCAGCAAAAAGTGCAAACCCTGATCCGTTACGTATTTTATCTGATATGAAAAATGACTGGTCCGATGTTTTATCAAAAGATATTTCTCATGTTGGTATTTATCCACCACCATTGCTTCCATTTGATAAAGATGATGATTTTTTAAGTGAAATAGCAAAACGTTTTGCATACGATCAACCCATGAGTTTAATAGATATTTGGGGACCAATAATTTCACATTATAGCATGGAGCTTATTGGAGATAATTGGATGCAGGTTACATGGTCATCAATGGTCAGTGAAGTTCAATCAGGAAAAATACCTTTACCATTATGTGCTTCTATTTATGAAATTGCTCCATATCATTTTGAATGGTTTGAAATAAGTCCATTTCAATCAGGATGTCCTCGTTATGGTTATATACCAACGCAGTATTTAGGATCAGGTTTTAAACAAAATATGTTAGACAGCAGTCAATTGCGTCCTGAATATCCAATCAGTTTTTACATAGGAATGTGCGGATCTGGATTTTCATTTACGCTACAAGATCTTTGTAACCAGACAAATTGCACAAGTTTACAAGATTTATTTGAAGAGGAAGAAAATGAATTTATAAAACCAAATATTTTTACAAATTTTCTTCTCAATAATCCTGTTGTTAAAAATTATATAGAAAATCGCATTATTAATATTTTAGCAAACAGAAATCAAGTTACATATGCTCAGTTTCCTCAATATAGCAATGAAGGTTCTGGCACGATAGGATTATTTGATGCAGGAATAGATTTCAATTTTCCTATTCCATTGCTTGTTGACCGTCCGCAGCGACCGCTTGATATTGTTATTCTGTATGATTCCAGTTCTGGTGATGCTCGCAGTCTTCATGCAATTACAACATATTGCAGAAATAAATCCTTGCCGGTACCTGACATGTCTCAAGTTACACCACAACAATTAAACGCATCTATCATGAGTGTATTTAATGATCCACGAAGCAATTCTTACGACAAAACTACTCCAACATATATTTATTTTCCAACCAAAGATATTAATGTAAATATTGCGCCATATACTACTTTGAATTTCAGATATTTACCGGCTGATATAGAATTTTTAGCAAACAAAATGCAACAAGCATTTTTATCACAGCTTGCAGCAATAAAAGAAATTATGCAGTTGGTCGCTGTAAAAAGACATGCTTAGGTTTATTTTTGAGCAGCTTTTCTTGCGCGTAATTTTTTATAAAATGCATCTGCAATATCAGGTTTAGGCTTTAAACTTACAAATCTTTTTTCGAGTTGTTTAATTTTATCATCAGAAAAATGTTCAATTTGATGTTCTGAGAATGCATCAATCTGCTTGAGTGATAAATGTTCAATCTGAGGAGTTCTTAATAATTGTGTAATTTGCACATCCGTTAGTCGGCTAATGGTTATAGGACGTAAAGCTTTAACTAGTTCAGGATCAAGCTTATGAAGAGATGTAGCTTTTTCTATAATTTTTCTACCATTTTCAAGTTCTTCTGCTTGTAGAGATTCTTCTATTAAAAAATTTGAAGAATTGGTCAGGCTATTTTTTAAGTCATTATCTGAAATTTTTTGATTATCATAATACTCCTGTACTCTTGCTCGGGCTTGGGTAATTTCCATTGGAGTATAAGACTTAGCAGGATCTAATCTTAAGAGTTCATACGATAGATTTTTTAATTGTTCTGTCTCATCTTTAGTAAAATGCATGAGAGTCTCAGACGTTATTTTTTTCAGACCAAATTTTTCATTAATTTCTTGACCTATTTTTTTATCATGTTGATATTCTGCTTGTTTTGCTTGTTTTTGCGCAGTAGCTCTGTCAGGTTCTGATCTTTGTCGAGTTTTTTGAGCAGTTTCAGTTTGCTTTGTTTTAGGCTCTTTTTTTGAAGTAGGGGTTTCATTTTTTTGTGCACTATCTAAATGTTTAGGATCTTTTAAAAAATCATAAGCGTTCTTAATTTGTTTAAAAATTTCTGCTGCTTGCTTTTGAATTTCGGGTGTTGCATCTGACCATTTATCTGGATGCCATCTTAAAGCTTCTTTATGGTATGCTTCTTTTACATCTGAGATTGTATACGATTTAGCAGGATCATCTAATTTTAATATTTTTAGCATCTCTTTGGGATCAGGACGTTGAGTTAAAATTTCTATTGAATTAAGAATCGGAGTTGCTTCTTGAGCAAATCGTTCAGTTGCTTTTCTTTGGTTAATTTCTCTTTCTGTTGCTTGTTTTTCAGCAGCATCAACATTTTCTTGCATAGTTTTTTCTTTTGCAATTCTTCGACCTTCAAGCGAATTTGGATCAATGTGTCG
>DATIJN010000106.1:0-5069 GCA_035478615.1 Saccharimonadales bacterium (SeqCode) | reverse complement strand
CAACTGCCAATTTATCTTTCCCTGCTGCTAACTGCTTTTTTCCCGCTGCCAATTTCTCTTTTCCTTGTGCTAATTGCTTTTTGCCTTGTGCCAATTGCTCTTTCCCTTGCGCCAATTGCTCCTTTCCTTGCGCCAATTTCTTTTTGCCGGCTTTAAGTGCGTGTTCGTTTTGCTGATATTGTTCTTGACTTGCGGCGAGTGTATTTTCGTTTGGAGGAATTATTCTATTGAGATAGAAGTAACCAATAAATGATGAAATAGCTAAAAACAGCACGAGTAATAATACGGATATTTTGACCACAGTACTCCTCCGGGTTCCGGTCTTATTATTTTATCAGTAATTTGATATGAACCGGGCGTTACATTGCGCTTGCACAATTGGAGAGAACGCGGAGAGCAACATATTTCAATGCAGAGCTTAATTCAAATCGCCCTTACATTGAACGTAGAAATCGGTGAACTTTTTCCACCCCTGAAAGATTTGAAAGCTCCCTATATAGGAAACGGCTCGAAGGCAAAAGCTCAGCCTGATCAATATCGTTTCTTTTTCCCGCGTTTAATTCGATAAATATCCAATCCTCTCGATATTAAAAAAATGATCTTTACGCTAAACAAAATATAATATAAAGTTCGCTAAACTAAACATGGTGAGGAATTTTCACGTGAACGAATCACTACGCAGCATTCTTATAACAGACTTACCAGCACGTTTTGTAAGTGAGCTTATTGGCGCAAGTAGATGGGCTTACCGAGATTCTTACGAAGCTGTTTATTCCGATAACAATTACGATGAACCAGAAAAAAAAGGGCTGTTGCCTTATGTTAGACGAGCAAGAATTGAAAAGAAAATACGAGAAGTAGCTCTAGATGCAGGCTTGACTGCTACCGTGGAAAAAAATAGCGCCAAAAACACGGAGTATACATTAATCAAATCTGGCCGGGTTGCATTAACAGTTTCAAAATCGTTTGATAGAGGTTCTCTACCCGCCCTAGCCCGGTTTCGCGAGCAATACTCCTCAATTAACCAACATGCTGCCCAAATACAGATGCTTCCTGTTTTATCAATGCCGTTTGAAGCATCTCTTTATGGCGTTATAATTCACGGATCATCGAATCTCTCTCATAATGAACTTGGCTTTTTGCAAATTGGCTTTTTAGACTCTAGAAAGTACAGATGGGTCGAAGCACCCATTGATCTTGAAGATATCATGGATGCACAATCATTATCGTCACAACAAAAGGATCCTCTAATTCAATTACAAGAGAAAAACAGGCAGCCACGCTTGAAAGAAAAATATATCGCTACTGATGAGATAATAAAAAAGGTAACCCTATGAGCATTGGAACGATGGGATTTGTTGCTGAGCGCTTAGTGCAAGGAAGAGAGGCTAGAGGGCTAACCCTCACTGCATTAGCTGATTTAATACAAGTTAACAAATCAGCTATTTCTCATTATGAAAAAGGGCTTCACACTCCTAGCCCAGAGATTCTAAAAAATATTTCTCAAAAATTAAACTTGCCAATTTGTTTTTTCTTAAAACCAAATCCAATCATTAATAGCTCTAGCCGTATTTTTTATAGATCCATGTGTGCTGTAACAAAACAAGCTAGAAAGCGAGCCGAACGTAGATTTGAATGGCTAAAGGAAATTATTATTTATTTATCTGAATTTTTAGATTTCCCAAAACCAAATTTACCAAAATTTGATGCCCCTAAAGATTTTAGAAAAATAACTGCAAATATGATTGAAAATTACACTCAGCAGCTTCGAGATTTCTGGAATTTAGGCTTTGGACCAATTGCCGATGTAATTAGATGTCTTGAGGCAAATGGTATTTTTGTTTCTTACGGAAACTTAGACGCTGAAATGTTGGATGCTTTTTCTGAATTAGAAAATGAAACGCCATTTGTATTTTTAAACGCAGATAAGAATATATTAGCTAGAAGTAGATTTGATAGCGCGCATGAATTAGGACATCTTGTTTTGCATCAGCATGTAGATAAAACAACTTTACAAAAAACTACTGATTTTAAATTATTAGAATTACAAGCACATCATTTTGCATCAGCCTTTTTATTCCCGGCCAAAAGTTTTGTTGATGAATTATGGGGCGTTTCCCTTGATAGTTTTCGCTCTCTAAAATCAAGATGGAAAGTTTCTATTGCTGCCATGATATCAAGATCAATACAACTAGAACTCATAGATGAAAATGAAGCTAAAAGGTTATGGATCAACAGGAATCGCAGAGGGTGGAGAACATTTGAGCCGCTAGATGATTTACCAGTAGAAGTTCCCAAAATGCTTAGCCAATCTTTCAATGTCATATTAGAAAATAAAGTTAAAACCAAAGATCAAATTCTTAATGATTTAGCTATTTCCAGTAATGATATAGAGGAATTGACCAACTTGCCGAAAGGATATTTATTGGATAAACAAGATGAAACTATTCCAACCCTAAAATTACCAGAAAACGTAATTAAATTTTCGCAAGACCGTATAAAAAATATTTAACTTGTTAGAAAAAAGGTGTGTTAATGAGTAAAAAACAGTGTTGCATAATGCCTGAAGAAACAAGAAAATCTAATAAAAGATTAAGTAATGCGTTTGCCGATACAAAACAACATCAATGCCAATTCCTCGGTATTTCAGAAAAAACACATGAATATGAAGAAAATTATTACTGCCTTTTACACTTGCCATACGAAGTAAAAAAAGACAGAGGCCTTAATCAAGCCGCTAATTCCGAATTTCGAGATTATATACGCAAGGGAGAAACAAATTTCAATTTTATTTGCTTGGAAGGAGCCATTTTTTCATTATCTAGCAATAAATATTATTCTTTTATAGGCGCATGGCTATGGACACTTAGCGTCCACGACACAGCCATTGAATGCTTGGATATAAGTTATAGTAAAATCCAAGGTATAAATACAATATCTAAATCAACAATTAATCGATTTTATTTAAAACATTGTGAAATTGGCTCGCATATAGAGCTTAATAATAACAATTTCCATCTTATGTTATTTGAATATAACTATTTCAATGTTAACAAAAAAGATATTCGTTTTGATGTGGTCAATTATGGGTTAATTATAAATCAAGGCAATATTGATGCGGCCAGATTCATAGATAATAAATTTGATATAGCCGTTAAAATTGCTAAATCTAAAATTAAAACTTTAGAATTTATTGGTAATAAGTTTTTTGTCTGCCCGATCTTCTTCAAAGGTGAATTCGGTGGTATAAGTGAATTGGTTTTACCCGAATTAAAAGATTACGATTTTTCAAAGATGCCATTAAAAAAAGGTGATCGCTACTGGGAGGATCAATACAGAAAATTTAGAGAAATTTACAATATTGCCAAGATGCGGGAGATGTACCTTGAGCAATCATCTTACTTCACACTGATGCAACACTGTATTCAAAAAACTAATAAAATACCAAAATCTTTAAGATGGGTTAGTTATCTATATGGCGCCATCTCTGATTATGGCCAAAGTGTTTCGCGACCCTTAGGGTGGTTGCTCGGATTATTTGTTGTCAGCGCTTGTTTTTTTTGGATGTTAGGTGTCGAAAAAAGCAATGCAGTCTATTTATCACTTACACAAATAAAGCCCTATAGTATATTGTATGAAGACGAACCAAGAAAATTATTAGCAAATTTATGTGAAACAAAAGCGCAAAATAATTCTACTATGGAATTTACGTCAATTTTTTTTCTTGGCGAAACAAAAAATATCGAAAAATGTGACTCATTAGTTCAATATAAAAATGGCTGGTTCTTTGCTGTGTGGTCTATACTTGAATCTACTGTCTATATCATTTTATTAACATGTATTGGCTTAGCGCTTCGCTGGAATTTCAGAAAGGCATAAACTGCTTTATAAATATATTGCCTTTTCATAATCATACAACCAAATAAGCTATACTCATGCATGTTACAATTATAGATAAGTAAAAAACACTAAGGTGAGAAAAATCATGACGACACCCGCTCACTACTTAAGAGAACAGTTAAAAAAGCTATTAACAAAAAATAAATATTATCTATATCATTGGACATCAGCTCACGCTGCTCTTAGTATTTTAAAGGATGGTTTTATTTATTCAAAAGCCATGTTATTTGGCCTTCACTATCATAATAACCCACAATTGCTAAGAAATATAAACCCTCATGATGCTGTGACGGAAGCGAAAAACGGTTTTATCGATTATGTTTTTTTAGGCAATACAAATTGGGCTGAGTATAGTGGAAATTCTGCTTATGGAACTATCTGCTTTGTCATAAATCCAGAAATCCTCTTGCCTAATAGAGAATTTTTCGTCTTCCCTTTCAATACTGGCAGATACTTCTCATCCCAACCCGAACATGAAAAAACTTCTGATATTGGGACATTATTAAAAGCTTTGGAGCAAGATCATGCCCGTTTTGAGGTGCTGGTTCGAAGGAGAGTTAAAATTAATAATAAAAATATCTATAAAATATTGTGCATACCTAATGAAGAAAAAAAAATTAGAAACTTTATCTTAAGCAATAACCTTGATATACCTATTGAAAAAATTGATGGACTAAATGCTATGCAAAACGATTCAATAACATTTAAAGACCCTTTAGATAAAAATAGAGGAGAGATTTGCCTAAATGGCGATCAATATGTACGCAAAGATAACTACATTTATATAAAAACCGAATTTTCAAACTGCATCTTAACTTTAAAAATTAATGAGTCTAACCAGCTTATTGATGTAGAAACTAACGAAGTAGTAGGTCAGTTATCACCCGCTAAATGTTTACTTGCGCGCGAGTAGCAATTAATTTCTAGGCACCCACATAGGTACCCAACAGAAAAATTCAGATTCCTCATCGAAATCTTAGCAGAAAATCCCCTTATTAATCATGGCGTCCCGGGGCGGATTCGAACCGCCGACCTGCCCCTTAGGAGGGGGCTGCGCTATCCATCTGTGCCACCGGGACGTTAGGAAAGACTCGAATTAAAGATACTTGATTACAATCGAAATTAAAACCAGAGAGATGGCCCAAAAAGCCAAATGATAAAGTTGGTAC
>DATIJN010000105.1:0-4097 GCA_035478615.1 Saccharimonadales bacterium (SeqCode) | reverse complement strand
AAATGGTTTTGCCGCTGCACCACCAGGTATTGGATGCAGCATAGGTGTTTCAACTTCAAGATAGTTATGTTGATTTAAAAATTCGCGCACTGCTTGAACCACGAGTGAACGTTTAATCAGTAAATTTTTACTATCAGCGTTACAAATAAGATCAAGATATCGTTGGCGATAACGCACTTCAACATCCGTCAGTCCATGGAATTTTTCAGGAAGTGGATGTAGACATTTGCTTTGCATACTCCATTGCGCAACTCGCAAAGAAATTTCACCACGTTGTGTTTTAAAAACTGTTCCTTGCACCCACAAAATATCGCCAATATCAACAAACTGCTCAAATTGAGAAAATGCCTGAGTACCAACTGCATCTTCTTTAATATACAGTTGCAGTTTTCCTGTTTCGTCTTGTATATGCACAAAAGCCGCTTTACCATGTAATCGAATCGCCATAACCCGACCAACTAACTGTAATTCTTGACTTTCATTGCTTGGAAATGTTTCTAAAATATTTTTAGCTGTTGCGTTTGCTGGCTTTAATGATGGCCAGGGATTAATCCCCTGCTGCCGCATAGCTTGCACTTTTGCACTACGAACTTCATGTTCTTGTGAAACGTGTCCTAGATAATCTTGCAATCCGTCAACCGGTTTGTTTTTTGAGTCCATGGTTTTTTACTTCCAAAATAATAAAATTCAGCTCTTATGCTTTTATTATACCTGAATTAATGTTTTCAATCAAAATAGTAAAATAGTCTGCCAACTATAAAATTCATTTTCCATTAGACAAGCATACTCACTCATTTTTCCCTCCTGAAAGTAAAAAAATATTTATTCCCTCCTCGTTTTTCTCTAAGTCGATCAGAGAATTTAATAATTTCTTTAAATATTGATTTGTTCAAACACAACATCTTTAAAAACTAGATTCTCTGGTTAAACCAGAGGAACACGCAATGGGAGCAATATTTATGTTTAATAAAAGATGAAACAAACGTTTTCAAAACCATAAAATAATCAATCCCAAATGAAACCTAATATATATTTAAAAAAATCATTGAATACGTGAGAATAATTTCTATAATTTAAAAAATATTGTTTTATTTCAAAAAGGAGAACCCAAATGTATCAAATTCATAAAAAATTATTTCTTGTAACATTCCTCAGCTTAGGCCTGACAAACATTATCAATGCATCAAAATCAACTGCACCAACAGCAGATGCAGCAACTCAAAAATTGATTGCTATATTTCAATCTGATAATGTTCCCGCTCTTAAAAAATTTATTACCAACAATCCTTCATATAAATGGGCGGCATCGCGCCCAGGAATATTCGCTCCAGAAAACACAACTCCTTTAATTGATGCTATTGTAACAACTGCTCCAAACTGTCTAACCTATCTTTTAAATTTACAAAGTACGGTTGGCAAAAACTTTACATCTTCACTCAAAACAAAAAGCGGACATAGCTACTTTCCACTCGATTATGCTTTAAATCCAACAGTTAAAAAAAATATCGTTAACATATTAACGCAGCATTATAAAGATCCCAAAAAATATATAGTTCAAAAAAATGCAATAAAAAATTACAACAACCTATTACTACAAGAGAAGCAACAAGAACAAGAGCTAGAGAACCAAGGATATGGATTTTTATAAAATACTGAATCCTCAGATCTCTGTTCCAAGAATGTGAGAAAAGGATTGTCTCTTTTTTAAGAACAATCTTAATAAATTCAAGTAAAACATTTTATTGGCCCTAGTTAAAAACTAGGGCTTTTTTTACAAAATTTTACCTACATGCCATCATACCCAGGCTAAATCGTAATAATACAAACTACATGCTTTTGGAGAATAAAATTTATTTCAAAAGCATTGCTTTTTAGGCACTATTTTTGAAATACTTAATAAAATAGTTCAATAAGTCTTAAAAAAGGAGCTTTTCATGGATCTATCAATCAAAAAAATTATATTGATTTTCTCTGTTTATAGTACAGTTTCATTATTTTCTGGTATTGCAAACGGACTTACCAATAATACATGCTCAACTCCAAGTAATAGCCAAACATGTGCCCTTCAATTTTTAGGTAATGCAGCTACCACAAATACATTATTAAACTTAGCAACGCAGATACAAAATTATGTAGGATCAGGTAATGCTACCAATCTTTTTTCATCACTCAATACCTTAGCTGGCCATATAAAAAATGGACAATCTAATAATTTCATCGCTGATATAAATATTATAAATTCAAATATAAACGTTCTTATAGCTGAAGATTCTGGCACACCAAACTCAACATGGATGACATGGTTTCAACAATTTATTAAACTTATAAATGTTTTATTTGGAATTAATGCCCCATATAATCAAATGACATCTGAAGAAGTAGTCAATGCAATAAATATGATACCTGCATTTAGCACACAAGTTTCTAAAATTAATCAAATTATTGCCACAGTAAAGTCAGATATGACCACTATACAAAGCACTGCAAAACAAGACGGTTATAATGAACAAGCAGACTCTGCTCAAAAAGCATTAAATGACATTATCAATATTCAGACTTTTTTCACAAACTACAATGGACCAAAACTGAATGGCGCAATTGATTCTTTTTTTGGCAAGGCTCAAAATATTATTTATAGATATAATAAAGACATTGCATACAATATTGATGCAAATTATGCAAACAAATTGAATACGCTCAAAAGCGACTACAATTCCATGATAGATGGCTTAATATCTATTGGCTATCTACAAAATGCGACAAGTAAACGAACGCTTTAAAGAAATAAGAAATTTAAAAGGTCAGGATTAAAATTCCTGGCCTTTTTTACTGAACTTTTCCATATACACCATCATATCCCGGCTGAACAATAATATGTCCAGATCGAACCCGGCAAATAAACTCAGCTATACCCAGCGTTGAGGCTTGCTGGATGTCTGCAATAGGAGCTTTTAAAAGAATATAAAATTCAGGACCTACCTGCTGCAAGAGCTGATGATATATTTTTTGCACTTTCAGACTTGAGTCAGCTTGTTTTAATTCTTGTGCAACAATATCAAGCAAAGGAACCACACGGTATCTTTTTGCAGCAAACTGCTGTGCTTGCTCAATTGTTCGGTCTGCTAGTTGATTTACTCGATGTAAAACTCCAACAGTCACAGGTCGATGACATACAGGACATATACCTTTAAGTTCAGCTGTTTGTTGTGGTGTCAAATAAACGCCACATGCTCGATGTCCATCACCATAATATTTTCCCCGTTCTGGAAAGAATTCAATACCAGCAAGAAGCTCACTTTTATTATTTTTACGCAATGCATTGGTGATTCCAGTGTAGGATAAATCAGTGTTAAGTACGTTTGCTTCACGTCCTAAATTTTGCAAACTATGAGCATCAGAATTACAGAGTATCGCAAATCGATCGAGCTCAGATAATTGTGCATTCATTAAAAAGTTAGATGACAACCCCTTTTCAAGAGCATAAATATACTGCGTCAAATCTCCAAATGCTTCATGCACTGAATTGAATCCTGATTTTGAACCCAGGAGTCCATACCAGGGCGTCCAAATATGTGCAGGAATAACCATACATTGCTCAGAAGCTTCTAATGCAATTTTGACAATATCGCGCACATCACAACCTAAAATAGGACGTCCATCTGATTTTATATTGCCAATTTTTTCCAAATCCTTGGTGATACTATCAACTGCCTGAAACGATGGAGCTAAAATAATGCTATGAGTACGATAACAACGTCCATTGCGTTTAAATACGGTGCTTATTTCAGAGGTCAATATAAAACGATGTGGTGATAATGCATGCACTTTACATGATTCATATACGTGAGGTGCGACCAATTTTTGATATTCAGATTTCAGTTCAAACAATCCTGGCTCAACTTCTTGCAATTGTGTTTTTAAATCTTGTTGCCAAATGGGATGCGTAAAATCACCACTACCCATAACCCCAATACCTTTTAGGTAACTCCAAGTACTCAGCGTTATAAGGTCCATAAATTTTGATGTGGCGTGAGAATATTTTGAGTGAATATGAAAATCTGCAATAAATTTCATGTAAATTATTTTCCAATGATGGT
>DATIJN010000104.1:0-2155 GCA_035478615.1 Saccharimonadales bacterium (SeqCode) | reverse complement strand
GTGAAGAATGTTGAGCTAGCCTAAATTCAGGAACTCCTGAAAATACAGGATGCGGATTAATTGCAGGAAATGAATTTAAGGTAGCATATACAAATGCTTCAAGTAGATTTACTTGGGCAAAAGGAACGTTTGGTACGTTTGATGTTGGTTGAGTTTCTTGCGCACGGGTTCTTGCTGCTTGACGTTCAGTTTGGCGTCGAGCAAATTCTTCTGCGTTAATAATGAAATAAAGAACGTTGTTATGTTCATCTGCAGAAGAAATATTTGGCAGAACATTGTTGCGAAGATGAATTATTTGTTCTGTTGTAGCAGCAGCTGCACCATTGTTTAAAATAGAGCGAGTTCTTGGTGTATAAGAAGTTTGGTTTGTTGTTGGTGTAAAAGGAGCTTCGCTGGTTGTTGGTGTAGAAGTTTCGCTTGTTCTTGGTGTATAATAAGCTTGACTTGCAAAAGCTCCTGCGCTTAAAGTTAAAGCTGAGATTAATAATAATGATTTCATATAATATCCTTTATAAACTAGTTAATAGTTATTTTTTAGTTGTATTTAACAATGTTGATCGTTCTTGATCAGACGTCTTACTTGAATATAATTTTTTCTGTTGAGCTGGTGTTAATGCTGATGCTTGTTTTTGTGCAGGCGGTGTACCCTGTCGAGCAGTATTTGGTTTGTTCTGCTCTGAGCTCATCAGTTGAAAAGGAATAAAATACATTAAAAATGCAATTGAATATTTTTTCATAAAACCTCCTAAAATGGCCTTTTTTGATGTATTTTAATGATATCATAATCGCTATAAATTGACAAAAGGGATGGCCCTTTTTTTATGGAAAGAATTTTGTCCTAAGTATCATGAAATCCGGTTCTGAGACTCTTTATATATTATTTCTTTTTTTCAGGATTCATCATATATCCTTGAGCATCTACGATTAATCCTTTTCTTTCCGCAGCTGGTTTATCTAAAATAACGTACCCAGGATAGTTTCCACCAGGAAAAAATTCATGAACAAGAAGCCTATTTCGTGCTTGAGGACACAATTTTTGTCTTATTTCAGGACAATTGTCGCGGTCGCTGTACCATTCTTGGTAGTGCAAACCATCTATTTTTTTAGGAAAGTTATGACTTCCTTGACGTTTACAACAATGTGGATGTGAAACAGAATCATATACTTCCATTCCGCTCAGTATTGTTAAACTCACGATAAAAGTAATTGCAGCAAATTTCAGTAAAGTGCAATTATCTTGTTCTTGTTGTTGCACAGCCAGCTTGTGGCTGTGACGTCTTTCTTGTACTTGTTCTTGCGGAATATGTATTACGACATGACGCTTATTATATTCAGCAGTAAAAGAAATAGATGGCATAGTCATTGCAAGATAGATACTCATTACTATTATTTTTCTAAACATAACAATCCTTTATTAATTTGTTATTTTATGTATCCAGCAGGTTTATTTCTTTGGTCGTATATTCATTTCTCGGGTGGATGTCAAGCATCCACCCTAAAAGTTATTATGATTTAAATAATGCCTTCATTGCTTAACATATGTTGCGCAATGTTTTGTGTTGAAGCACCTTTAACTAATTTGAAAGGATAAGAAATAGCGCCATTTGCTGCAATGATAGCATCAGCTACTTTGTAGTTTTTAAAGCGTGTAGTTTCTTTTTCAAGATCAGTTAAGCGTGGAAAGTGAGTTGTAATAATTGCCATGCTGTGAGTCATTTCTCCCAATTGTTTTACAAACTTAAATCCAATATCTGATGCAACATCAGGATTTGTTCCACTGAAAATTTCATCAATGATGGTAAAGGTTTTTTGTCCTGGAGTGCAAGATTGAATTGAAATTTTCAATTTTTTAGCACGATCAACTTCAGCTGCAAAAAGTGACAAGCCTTCTTGTAAATTAGTAGTGATATCCAGGTAGCTATGAATTTTTGCAAATGGTGTCATTTTTAGCGAGTTTGAAGGTGCAATACCAAATGATTGTGCAAAAATAATGTTGATGATCAGCGACATCAGCGATGTCGTTTTACCACCAGCATTTGGACCTGTAATGATAAGGTTTGCAGTACCTTGACCCATTGTTACATCATTAGTTACCACAAAATTAGGATTGATTAATGGATGCCAGTAGCCTTGAGCTTGCAGCATTGGAGCATCT
>DATIJN010000103.1:0-11008 GCA_035478615.1 Saccharimonadales bacterium (SeqCode) | reverse complement strand
CAAGATCCTCCGACTATAAATGCTGTAGAAGTTTGTGGTGGAGATAATATTATTGTTGTTACTATTACAGCACCTGCACTTCCCGCCGCAAGTTTCTTTAGACTTGAAATTTTTTTAAATAGAGTTAATCGAAATCCAATTACTGAAGGTGAAATTTTTGTAGGGGCAATTGATTCTGTTCCAAGCGGAGCGACTGTAACACAATCATTTTTTGTTCCAAGCGGTGTGACAACTGCAGACTTTGTAAGTGCAACAGCAACAAATTTAAATAACACTGGTGGTACTCCAGGTGATACTTCAGAATTTACATTAAACTCTCCAATAACTCTTGCTACTCCAACAGTAGCAACACTTGTAGGACCAACATCACCACTATGTGCGGGAACAAGTACAGATTTAACACTGACTATTGTTGGGCAAGGTCCTTTTGATTTAACATGGTCTGATGGTTTTGTGCAAACAGGAGTAACTTCACCTGTTGTGCGCAGTGTAACTCCACTTGAGACAACAGTTTACTCAGTGATTGTTGCCAATGTTTTTGGATGTACCGAAAGTTCAAATGATGTAACGGTTATTGTAGATCCATTACCACTTGTTACGCTGACTTCATCATCTCCAACAGCTGCTGCAGGACAAACCGTGACAATTACAGCAACACCTTCAGGAGATTTTCCGCCGTTTACATTAACCTGGTCTGATGGGTTTGTACAAACAGGTGTCACGGGACCTGTTTCAAGAACATTTGTTATTACAGAACCTACGACATTTACCGTATTTGTAACTGATAGTAATGGATGTGAGTCGGGACTAGCGCAACTAGAAATACTGCTGGGAAGAGAAAGTGCAATAGTAGCTGCTATTTTTGAAAAATATTCTTCTGGTTTTACCTGTTAGTAGGATTAAAAAATGAATAATATAAATACAAGTATGAGATTTTTATTTTTTATTATAATGACGAGTGTTGTATACGGCGATAGTAAAACAATGTTTATTCCTCGGCTTATTTCAACTGACTCAGTATTTGAATTGGCTTTAACTAATGCGCAGTTTCAGAAAGAAAAAAATGAAAATGTAGTTCCTTGGGATGATTCAAATATTTTAGCATTCAAACCATTTTTTCAACGGTCACGATCAGGTGAAAGTTTGGCGAGATTTTTCTTACCTCATAATAAAGCATGTATACAATTTCGTGAAAATGGTACAGGAGATGTTAATCCTTTATGGTTTAATGTTATTGGAAATAATACAACTTGTTATTCTTCCACGCTTTGTATCAGGCCAGAAAGAACCAGTTATGGAATGATTTTGACATGGTACAAAGATTTATCTGAACACGTCAACCATTTGTGGATAGGGATTAATACAGCTCTTGTTCATACGGTTCATGATATGCATTTTAAAGAAATTAATAGAACTGGTTTGGGTACTATTCCTGGTTATCAAAATGCTATTCAAGCTTTTAATTCTTCTACTTGGACAGCAGGAAAAATAGCTAGTCATCCTTTACATCGTACTGGACTGGATGATATTCAATTAAAACTAGGTTATGATTTTTGGCAAAGTTATAGCACAACTTTGGCTTTCTATGGTGTTAGCACAATTCCAACAGGAAGTAGGCCACAATCTTGTTTTCTCTTTGAGCCTTTAGTTGGTTCAAAACACGCAAGTTTGGGAGCAGGATTTAATATGGATTATGAAAACTGTAGAAACTTTAATATTATGGCTGATCTAAAGTATAGATATGTTTTTGCAGCAACGCAGCGTCGATCATTTGATTTAAAAAATGGTGATTGGTCACGCTATCTTTTGGTTGTGACTGAAAAGGAACCATTTTTTGTATATCCTGGTATTAATTCTTTTACTAAGGATGTAAAAGTAACTCCGGGACACACATTGCAAATGTGGTCTGCAATTAATTATCATACATGTGTATGGAATCTAGAAGCCGGTTATAACTTTTGGTTTGCAGGAAAAGAAAAATTATGTCTACTGTGTGATACGATTGGTTTGCCTGGTAATATACCTATTGGTATATTTGATATGCAAGTTTTTACACCTCCTGTAACAACCGCTCATAATGCACAAATTCAACAAGGTGTAACTGGTTTTGATCCAGTTGTAGGCGACAATGTATTTACTCCTACGACAATTGCTGATGTGAATATATGTTCTGCTCGTAATTCACATATGTTATCAAATACTCTTTATGGCTCATGCAAATATCAATTTCCATGTGATCACCATCCAGTTTTTATAGAATTGAGTGGCTCGTACGAATTTGGTCATGGTTGTGGCGTTTTATCTCAATATGCTATTTGGGGAGCAATTACATTATTATTTTAAATAAATAAACACATAAATGTTTTTTTTCTAAAAATTAAACCACTTAAATAATCAATTTTTTTTAGATTATTTAAGTGGTTTTTGTATTGTTGTAAATTTTGTAACAAAAATTTTTTTAAATATGCATTACTTTATGTTTGAAATAGAATCTGAGCAAGAAAAACTTTATATTGCACTAGGTAGATTTCTAGGTGTTTGTGCGTTTATTGTTCTTTGAGTGGACCTTGCATATGGATGCCACTGAAATCTAGTATTATTGGATACTTTAATTTTTACGGGCAATTGAGAGCAACTAAGTCGTGATTTTGCATAAGGATTCCATTGAAATCTAGTATCGTTAGATACTAGAACTTTTACTGGTAAATCGAAAGATGTGCGTTGTGATAATGAGTGTTCACTTGAAGAACTATATAATGAAGATTGCGTACTTAAAGAACTCGTAGATCTAATGTTTTTTGTAGTGTTGTATTCTGAAGCAAAAAGAGCACTGTGTAGTAAAGAAAATATGAAAAATATAAAAAGCATGATTACCCCTTTTGAATTAATAATGTTTATAAATGTAAAATTTTTTGGTGATAAAAAATTGTTATGTACTTTCAGATTGAAAACAATAATAAAATTTCAATTACCATGTTTGAATATAACATAAAAAAAATTATTAAAAAATAGAAATATACGTGACCTTCTTGGTTCCTTTTGCTAACGTAATAAGGATAAAATATTAATTTTTTAATGAAGTTTAATTTTTTGAACAAGGAGATTATGTGGTTTTAGTATTTTTATCTGTTTTTATATGCGCAATTAGTAATACAAGCATTTGTTCAGAGATTTCAAAAGATTTCAGTATTTACTCAAAGTTACCAAGCGATTTAGCAACATTTATTCAAAATATAGATAATAAATATATGCAAAAACAAAGTATGATTGATGTTTTGCCACTTCATTTGTTAAACATGAATCAAAAAATAACATTAGTATGTTTCAATACTAAAATAACATTAGATGCTTATAGAGCTTGGAAAGATGTGGGTTGTGTTATGGGAGAAGAACAGGAAGAAAGTATTGCAATAGCTTTGTCTCATTTAAAAAAACGTTTTGAAATAGCATGGGATGTTAAATATAAAGAACAATTAGGATCATGCTCAATTGAACAATATTATCAGTTGATTCAAGATGCGGCATATACCTTTCCAAAAGAATGTTTTATACAGGAAGGACAATGCATTCTTAATGAAAAAGTTTTATTTAGTTACATTGACCATGTTGTTGATCAATCAATTCAGAAATTTAAACAACTTGTGAAATCTAAAGCAAGCAATATATTACATGCACAATTAGTACAAGCTGTTGAAAAAGCCGTAACATATGCGCAAACATCTGCTCCTGCAGCAATATGTTCTGCTGCAATTCTGCCTACGTGGGCAAAAAATGATTATGCAAAAATATTAAAACTAAAAAATAATTTTCTTGAGCCGATGTACAATAAATTTGCAGAAAATATTGAACAAATAGTTGAGCAAAATGTTATACCGCAAGTAGATATAAGTATTGTTAATATAGTTAATCTTAAAAAATCTTTTTTGATACAAGCATATAATACCATTTTGTTAATTTTAACAACATATTGGGAGCAAACATATAAAGCGAAAATGGGAGAACAAAACCAAGTTAAATATTATGAACTATTGCAGTATTGTTGGGATGATTATCCAGAAAAAATCTTTGGTATTATTGTAGAAAAAGAAGGAAATCAAACTAAAGCACAGATTATTTTTTTACCTCAGGCTGCTGAATTTATAGAAAATAAAATAGCTAAAGTTGTCCATACGTATATAGAAGAACAAAAAAAAGTAAAAGCTGAACAACAAGCACGGGAACTATCAGAACAAGATAAAAAGCAAAGACTTATGCATCTGGAAAAAATAAGAAAACAAAAACAAGAGCTTTCAAATCGATTTGATCGTTGCAAACAATTCTTAGAACAATTGGAATTTCAACAAAAAAAAGATGTATTAACATTATTTCTTAATTCATGTGATGTCACTTTATCTGAGCATAATGATAATTTGTCTCAGTTTTATAAAAATGAAAAGAATCAAGTATTTGAAAATTCTTGTAAAATATTACAGGAACAACAACACACAAAGGAAATCAAAAGACAGCAAGATCAAGAAAAACAGCAAGCTTTAATTGATGCAAATGCGCAATCTGCACAAAGATTTTATGATGCGCAACAAACATTAGAAATGAGAAAAATGAAAGAATATAAGCGCTTGTTTATGAAACAGTATCGTGAAAAAACAAAGGAATTATGTTCTTTGTGTAATGCGCAGCGATCTGCAATTGAAAGAGAAGAAGAATCAAAAATTAAAAATATATATAGTATGATGCAAGGTGAATGGAAGGTTGCAATGCTTGCAGCATTGAAGCGTAGTTTTGAAACAGTAAAATTTTTAAAACGTAAAGAACTTGATTTGGTTAGAAATAATACTGATCTTGCTAAACGTTTGCAGGAATCAGATGCAACTATACTGCGTTATGCTCAGGAAAAAAATGAATTGAGTAGTCAAAAAGATGAACAATCGCAAAAGAATGTTGAACTTACAGATCAATTGCAAAAACATGAAATGCAACATCTTTTAGAATTAGCTCATAAGAATGAAATAATACAGCATTTGCAAGAATTAATAACAGCACGAGTGTTTGCACATAGAAATTCACAATTGACTCCTCCAACATATCCAACCGTTGCTCAGTCTACTCCAGTTCAAGGCGATTTTCCTCCTCCAGCATATTCAGCAGTCGCTCCAGTGGAACATGGAAATTCTACTCCACAGGGGACTCAACAGGGTACTTTTGTAGGTACTTTTGTATTCTCTTCTGCAATAGAAGTCACGCCACTTCGTATCCCAAAACCTAGAAGAGCAGGATTAAGTAGTTTGGCTGATGCATTTTTGAATTACCCCACACAAGCATAATATGTATTGCTTTATAGTAAGTAGGAAAATGTGTTTGTATATAATCTAAATAGTATCATCGCCCATATTTGTTTTATTTTTGGTAATTTTGAGCAGGTAATTATATGATTTTGTTCTTTTTAGCAATTTGTATGTTTATAAGTAGCAGTGACAGTGTTTGTTCAGAGTTACAGGACGATTTAAAAATTTATTTGCAAAATATAAATCAAAAATATGTGCATTTGAGTTTGATACATTCAGAATGTATGATGGATAGATTGCCACTAGCTACACAAAAAACATTATGGTTTTTAAATTCAAAAATAGCATTGCAAGCATTCTATGTTTGGAAAGAAGTTGGGGGTTGTAAACTGGGAGAACATTATGAGGAAATTATTGCAACCACTTTGTATCGATTGAGGAAACGTCTTGAAATATTATGGAATGTAAAATATAAAGAAAAATTAGGTGAAGATGCATTACATGAATATTATCAATTGATTAAAGATGCAGATTATAATTTTTCGCATGAATGTTTTATCAATGAAAAAATCTGTGCTATTAATGAAAAAGTTTTATTTAGTTATATGGATGACGTTATAGAACAATCTGTTAACACTAAAATACATGAATCAAGCGAACCTGAATTGCAAGAAACTCAATCAACAACAAAACGTACACAAACATCTGCAGCTGCAGCACTGAGGTCAGCTACAGATTTACCAATATGGGCAAAACAAGAGTGGGTAAAAATAATAAAATTAAAAAAAGAACAATTAGTTTTTGAGCATATGTTTAATAAATTTGTAAGAGATATAGACATTCTTGTAGATGAAAATATGGTACCACATGTACATGCTACTCCTGCAAATATGCTTGAAGTTAAAAAAAATTTTTTATTATATGCATATAATACTGCTTTGCTTGTTTTAACAATTTCTTGGAAATCGACGTATAAGAAAAAAATGGGCAAACACAATATAGATATATTTTATGAGCTTATACAACATTGTTGGGATGATTATCCAGATCATATATTTGATATTGTAATAGATCGAGAAGTTAATCAAACAAAAGCGCGTATTATTTTTGTAGATAAAGTTACGATATTTATTGAAAATCAAATAGGGCAAGCTGTTCAAAATTATTTGCAAGAACAAGAAAAAAAATCACAAGAAGAGCGACAAGCACATGAGTTACTGGAGCAAACTAAAAAAAATGAAATCTTAAGACTTGACGAATTACGAAAACAAAAACAACAGTGCTCAAATCGATTTGATCGTTGTAAACAATCGCTTGAGGAATTGTTTACTCACTATACAAAAGATATATTCAAAACATTTTATGATTCATGCCAGCTCATATTGACTCAAGAATATGATGACCTATGTAAGGTATGTCAAGATAAAAAGAATCATGAATTCCAAAATTCTTGTAAAATGGTGCAGGATCAACAACAAACAAGACAATTAAAAAGAATGCAAGATGCTGCGCAACAGCAATTATTACTTGCAGCAAATGCTCAGTCAGCTCAAAGATTTTATGATGCGCAGCAAACATCAGAAATGAGAAAAATGAAAGAACAAAAGCGTTTATATAGTAAACAGTATAAAGAAAAAATAAGAGAATTGTTTTCTTTATCTGATTGCGCTCGAGCTGCAATTGAGACTGAAGAAGAATTGAAAATTAAAAATATTGATACACTTATGAAAAGAGAATGGAAAATTGCAATGCTTGCTACTATTAAACGTAGTAATGATACAATAAAATTTTTGAAGCATAAAGAACATCATCTTGCTGAAAATAATGCTAATCTTGCAAAACGATTACATACTATTGAAATGCAACGTTTATCAGAAATGGAACACAATAATCAAGTTATACAACAGTTACAACGTTTACTAGCAACAAGATCAACTGTGCATTCAAATCATGAGGCTAATCCTCCTGTAATTAATTCATCAATAAGTACTCAACCTCTTCTTCCGCCATATACAGATTCGACGTCACCAAGTAATTCAGGCTCTATTTCTTTAACGGAATTATTATGCAATCCATTACTGCGCTTAACAGAAACACCATAAATAGTTTGCATGAAATATGCTTACATGCTGCTGCAAGCTGCACTAGTTAGAATTAAAATATAAGAGTTGATGGATATACATTGATATTGTAATTTGGTACACTCTTAAATAATAATTTTCTGTTTCATAATTTAATTTTTAGGTAAGTGTATGTTTTTTTTATTCTTACTTTTTTTTATATATACCACAAACAATACACTTTATTGTTCGCACATAAAACAAGATTGTAAAGATAATTTAACATTTCAAATATGTAACAGTGCTGGACAACAGTGGGATACTGTTCGAAAATTTGGGTCGAAAATACAACCAGATCATGTAATAAATATCATGAATCGTATATTTAAACGTATTGATATATTATGGAATGTTACCTATAACGAAATACTGGGACCAAATGCTGAAAATGATTTTTATATTTTAATCGCAAACTTTCAGTATTGCTTTCCTAAAGAATGTTTTGTTGATGGTAAGAAAGCTATATTTCATGAGACTTTTATTTACAATTATTTAAAGGACGTTATAGCGCATAGAGTTGAAGCATATAAAGCATGCAGTATTGAAGCAAAAAGACTTTTGCGGGCACTTGCACCTACATCTTTGCAAGAAAAAAATGTTTTGCATGCTGTTGATGTACCAGTAGAAGCTGCACCAGCAGCAATTACTGGTTCTGTTGAAACTGCACAGAATTCACTATTAGATCTTTCAGATTGGACAAAGCAAGAATGTGAACTATTGAAAAAAAGATTTCCTCTTTTTAATAGTGAACCAATCATGCGAAGGATAGCAAAAGAATTAGAATCATTTATTTCAAATAAAAATCTCATAATATTAGATCGAGAAGAAAAAATATGCTTTGCTCAATCTATGGTTCGTAGATTGTTTAGCCAAATGAAAAATGCCATTGATGAATTTTGGGATAACAAATATTCTCAATTGATGGGTGAAAACGAGATGCCTGAGTTTTACAAAATGGCTAGTCATTGTTTGGATGGGTACAATCAAAATTTACTTATATTTGAAGTGAAATCTTCAGAAGTTAAATGTCAGTTTATCCCTGAAAATGTGATTAGTTTTGCAACTTCACATATTCAACGAGATTTTCAGGCTTATGATAAAAAGAAAAGTATTGAACGACAAAAACTTCTTTTAAAAGAAGAAGAAAAAAATCGTCTTCATCAATCGTATGTTAAGCAACAAAATAAAAAAATAAAAGAATGTAGTGATAAACAGGAGTGCGAACGAAAAAAAATTATTTTCGAGCATGATCTATGGTTGCAACGAATACATTTTGAACAAAAAACTTTTGAAAAAAGAAGCAAATTTGCAAATAATCTTTATGCAAATTTTGATGAAAATCTAATTCAATTTTTACAGGATGCAAAAAAAGATATCGAGCAGCAAACAGCCTTGAGAAAAACTATGGCTTTTTTTGCGCAAAAAACCCATGAATTATTTTCATCATGGCAATCTGATCGTATTGAAGTAGAAACTCAAGAAATAATGCAAGAAAAAGAATTACAACAAGAAATACATGATAATTGGATAACGGTAGCACGAATAACAATGAAACGCATGCAACGAGAAAAGGCTGAAGAATCAGAAAAAAATATTGAACTTGCTCATAGATTACAAGAAATTGAAAACGAACAATCAGCAGAAGTTACAAAAAATGCTGAACTCAGACAGCGATTGCAAAAAATAGAGAATCAACAATTGCTACAGGCTGCTAATAATGCTGAATTTGTGCAGTTGTTGCAAGCTAGTCAAGCAAAAAATGCTGAATTATTGCAACGTTTGCAGGAATTACAAGCAGCAGGATTGGTTACTCCTTTAACAATTTGTTCTAGAGCAGTTGCTCAGTTGCCTGATAACAATATACATCAATTTAATTATGGGTCAGCCCCTGCAGCGCTTTCATCTGATGTGAAACTTACTGATGAGACTGACTCTGTGTGGGACGATGAATATTATAATGCTTATAATGCTTCAATAGCTCAGACTAAGTCTCCTGCTGCATCAGCAACATATGCAACAAGAAATAATCAGAAAACATATCCTATTGCTCGAGCTGGTATGGTCAGTCGGCCGCAATCAGCTGAAGTGTCATCGGTTTGCTATTCAACAAGCGATTTGGTATCAACAACAACTGAATCTTCTTCATTATCCTCATCAGTACAGCCTTTGGCGCCCCGTAAAAGAAATGAATTAAGCAGTTTGGCTCAGGCATTTTTAAATGATCCTGCAACAAACTTTCAAACCCCTCTTGCTTTATCTGAAAAATAGCTTTGGTACTGTAAAAAAACCCCCTCACCTTTTGTGTGTTTTTGGCCTATATGCTATCTTTTAGGATGCAATAGAGTACTTAAAAACATGGGGTTTTTTATGAAAAAATGTATATATTTTTCGATTATAGCGTTATTAAGCGCTCATGGCGTAATGCCATTTTCTTTCTTTTATCAAGAAGTGCCTGTAGTTCGTGAAGTACCAGTGGTGGTCTATCATGAACCAGTAGTGCATCGACATGTTGTATATAATGAGCCATCTGTAGGAGAAATAGCTGGATGCGCAGTTGGTGCAGCAATAGGCTGTGGAATTGCATCGTTGATTACTCAAAATTCGCAGAAAAAACAAATGATCCAATATACAGAAATGTTTCAAGATCTGGGTTATGACCAAGCACAAGCAAAGGTTTACGCTAAAATGGCGCTTGAAACTGAAGGTGGATTTCAAGCTGTAGTAAAAAATATTGAACGCGAAAAAGAAGCTCGTCGACAAATTGAAGCACAAAAACAAATTGAAGCGTTAAAACATCAACAAAAATTGGAAAAAATGTCATATGAACATCAATTAAACTCACTGGATAATAATAAAATTACTTTTAACAAAAATACTTTATTATTATGTGCGATAGTATGTGCATTGATTTTTGCAGGTCTTTTATTCGTTGTTTTAAAACGTAAAAATAAATAATAGTAGATAATAAAAAGAAAAGGGCTCCTTTAATGGAGCCTTTTTTTATTGTTTAATAGCCACGATAAGTTTCGTAAACAATAGTTCTTTCAGAAGCACGCTGCTGTTCTTGTGCTTGATGACGCTTTATTAATTCCGCATTTATTTCAGTTAAACGATTTTTGCTATAGGCATTGGTATAAGGACTGCGATCATATCCTAAAGCATAGTATGTAGGCGTATAACCTAAACTATATTTTTCTGAAGTAAGTTGAGAATCGGTCATATTTTCTGGTCGATTTTTTGGTTGTAGATCTTCAATTTGTTTCTGTTTGGTTCTTTCTGCTCGTTTTTTTAATTCGTCCCTTATTTCTATTGCTTCTATACCTGCAGGAACAGTGATTATAGCTCCTGCCGCCAGTTTATCTTTTGTTGAGAAAAATGGTTTTTTAGGTCCTTTTTCTTCAGCTCGTTCTTGTTCATCATATTCAAATACCTTTTGTTTTCCAAGTAAAACATCTCGGGCTTGATTTATTCGTTTCATTTCTGCTTCACTTCCACCTCTGTCTGGGTGAGCTTTGAAAGCAGCTTTTTTATATGCAGCATTTATTTCTTTTTGCGATGCATTTTTAGAAACACCAAGCACTTTTGCAGCTTTTTCATGAGCTGCAG
>DATIJN010000102.1:0-3954 GCA_035478615.1 Saccharimonadales bacterium (SeqCode) | reverse complement strand
TGGACCAATGTCTTCATTGTGACGCAGATATTTTAAAAAATCTTTGACATGTTGACTCTTAAGTTCTTGAACTGTTTGAATCGTGCTTTCTTTTTCTATAAAAGTTAAAAATTGATCAATGTCACGTTTGTATGCTTCAACTGTGTTATTTGCCACACACCGTTCAGTCATTAAATAATGCAAAAACTTTTGAAATAAATTTCTCACATCATTTCCTAGTACGCCTTACCTACAATCACATCACTCATTGAATCTTTTCCACATGCAAAACAATGTTTAAGATCTTTTGATTCAATCATACAACGAATTGATGCGCTGTGTTGTTTCAGTTGCACTTCACAATCAAGCTGCCCGCACCAGCCAACTTGATAAATACCATTATGTTCTTCAAGATTTTTTATAAAATCAGAAAGTTTTTCAGCTTTATGCCACATACGTGCATAACGGTTTTGCGCGCGTTTAAATAATTCTGCTTGAATGCTTTCTAGTTTTTCTTTTGTCCATGAAACAATGTTTGCAGCTTGCACGGTTTCTTTTTCTTTACCAAGCCGCGATGTTGCAATAATAATACCAGCATCCATATCACGGGGACCAACTTCTAAACGCAATGGCACACCTTTGAGTTCCCATTCATAAAATTTAGCGCCAGGACTGATATGTTCATCAAGGTCAACATGTGCGCAAATTCCTGCAGCTTTCAGTTGTGCTTGCACATTTTTTACATAATCAATAACGGTATCTTTTGTTTCTTTTCGCAAGATTGGAACAATGACTACTTGAATTGGCGCAATTTTAGGAGGTATAATCAGTCCACGTTCATCACCATGACTTGCAATGACAGCTCCAACAAGTCGTGTCGTTGTCCCCCAGCTTGTCAGATAAGGATACGCAATTTCACCATACTTATCTTGATATTTCATATCAAATGCATGAGCAAAACTTTGTGAAAGCAAATGCGAAGTTCCCATTTGCAAAGCTTTACCATCAATCATAAAACCTTCAAACGTATACGTTGCTTCAGCTCCTGGAAATTGTTCATTTTTTGTTTTACGACCTTTAATGACAGGTATCGCCAAATAATCTTGAGCAAGCTTAACATATTCATCAAGCATCATAAGTGTTTCATCAAGAGCTTCTTGTCTGCTTTCATGAGCTGTATGACCTTCCTGCCAATAAAATTCAGTTGTTCGCAAAAATGCACGCGGACGTTTTTCCCAACGAACAACGTTAGCCCATTGATTAATTTTTAAAGGTAAATCACGATATGAATGAATCCATTGTGCAAACATATGATGAATCATTGTTTCTGATGTTGGTCGCACAACCAATGGTTCTTCAAGTTCTTTGCCACCAGCATGCGTTACAACTGCAAGCTCAGGCGCAAACCCTTCAACATGTTCAGCTTCTTTTGATAAAAATGATTGTGGAATAAAAAGAGGAAATAAAGCATTTTCATGACCAGTTTCTTTGATTCGATCATCAAGAACTTTTTTAATGTTTTCCCAAATTGCATTTCCGTATGGTCGTATGACAATGCATCCACGTACCGGAGCATGATCTGCAAGCTTAGCTGCATAAATAACTTCTTGATACCACTCTGGAAAATTAGTCGCAATATCTGGCAATTTGTTCATGAAAATCCTTTACCCATTCAATCATTGAAAATGTATGTTACTTCAGCATACCAAAATGATGTAAACAGGCAATTGAGACTGCCTGTTAAAAAATTATATAAATAGTCTTTGAAAGTAGCTTATTTTTTTTCTTAAAAACGATAACAATGGTCTGTGAAAGCGGCTCATTTTTTTTGATATATTTCAATAAGACTTTAGGATCAAGTGGTTTAGGTTTTACCCATATAACTGTTTGTTTTAGTGCAACATCATCAACACAACAACACCAAAAAGCATTATTATTTTGAGTTATTAAAAAAATGCTCCATAAAAAAATACTTTTATTCACAAAAACCCCTTATTTGCAAGTTCAACGGCTTTTTTTACATTAACAAGCAACTGCAGCTTGAGTCCCATACTGCTTTCTTATATTGGCTTCAATAATGGCAACACTTTTCCTTATTTCATCTGATATTTTGGCAAACGATGTTTCTTCTTGAGATACTCTATCAACAAATATTATATTACCGTTATATATACTGGCTAAAACAGCTTGCGTTTCTTGTAACAAATCAATTAACGCAGTATCATGTTGCAAACTTTTCAATTTTCCAGTTTCTAAAGTTTTAACAATTGCAAACAAATTGCCTAAAAGATCCTTATTTTTCTGTATTTTTTTTTCATAAAGATTCCATAATGCACGATGAATTTCGCATTCATGTTCACGCAATTGCTCAAGAATAGCATGTATTTCTTCATAAGCTTTTTCTTGGTAAGATTGCGTTTTTTGTTTTGTACATGCTTGACTATACTGCACCGCTGCAACTAATTTGCCTTCGTGAATGAGTTCTGCAACTGATTTGGCGCTATCACCTTGCATACCACGATAATCGAGCAATGTTTTACATGATATCTGCGCATTGTTTGCAATTTCTCTTGCAACATGTAACAACGTAGTATCTTTATAAGCTTTTAATCCTTGCATAACGGTGCAGACGTGAGGAAAAACATAATCACTCGCTTGTCTTAAAACATCGCCATATGATTGTCCTGGATCAAAAATAGTGGTTTGTGCAGGAATTTGAGGAATAGGATAAATACTTTGATCTTTACAGGGTATGATTCCAACGTAATCGTCCAAACAGTCAAGACTGCTCGACCTTGAAATACTATGCTCGTGGGACCCCAAACAATTAAAAAATGAAAATGCACATATCATGATGAACATGATTATGAACATATTTTTTTTACTCATAAGATGTATCCTTTTCACTACTCCTTAAACGTAGTATGCTATATAACATAAAAAATAAATGTAAATATTTGCAAAAAATAAATAGGATATTCTTACGTTTTATCTTATCCTTTGTAACATTTACCGAGTTAAATATTGTATGAAGCTTATAATTTTTTTCTTATGCATCCTACCACTGTCTATGATAGCAAGTGACGAATTCTCTGACAGAGCTGCTGCTGATTTTACGAGGAAAACATTTATCGATCTTTTTCTCTGGCAAAGTTATCTTTTTGAATCTTTAAGAGCTGAATATGATGCTGCGATCGCGCAAGCGGCTCAATCACGCAAAAACATGTGTCGCTATCTAGAAATACTACATGCTGATAAAGTTATAAAACATGAAAAAGACATGTGGTTTAATCATTTAGAATCTTTATATGATACAATGTATGATACGCGTGAACTTAACGCACGTATTGCAATCGTGCATGCAATACACCAATATCAACAAAAATTTATACGAGTTTTAAAAAGAAGAAAAAAAATTTTAGAGCAACGATTTTTTACAAGAATAGCAGCGAGAAGAAGAACTCGAGAAAGTAGTGAAGAAGTAGATAGCCTGACACAACAAACTACAATAATTCCTAATAGTGATTCTGATATTTCTAATATTACACAATCAACAATTCCTATAGATCATCAAGACCCATTTTCTTCACACAATTCATCTCTTTCTTTCATGTCTTCATCTTCATCGCAAACAAGCACTTCATCATTAAGTTCGAGTCAACATTTAATTAGTAGCTCTTCTTCACGAGATAGTAGTCCGCAATCTTTAACATATAGTGAATATGGATAAATAATGAATGATCACAACGTAACTATTACAGATCTTAAAATCATTGCTAAAGAACTTGTTGATGTCCGGGACTGGAATCAATTCCACACCCCAAAAGATTTGAGTATGAATCTTTCAGTTGAATCCAATGAACTTTTAGAAAAATTCTTATGGATCACATCAAAAGATTCGTTTCATGAAGTTCATAAAAATCGTCAAGAAATAGAAGATGAAATTGGTGATGTTTTATTTTCAATATTGCGATT
>DATIJN010000101.1:0-9614 GCA_035478615.1 Saccharimonadales bacterium (SeqCode) | reverse complement strand
TGAAGCTTAAAAATTCTGTTGGAGCGTCGCCAAGTGGTAAGGCACCTGTTTTTGGTGCAGGCACGCGGAGGTTCGAATCCTCCCGCTCCAACCAAGATTTTGGATAGTTGTTTTTAAATGTAGTAATTTAAAAATGGTCGTCCAAAAAACCATGAAAAGCACAGTCAATGAAAATTGCATTGTGCTTTTCATTTTATATGCCTTTCCTTTTGAAGGGCTTTTTAAATAAATACATAAAAAAGGATTATTGTATGAATAAAAAAATATCATTGATAATGTTATTTGGTCTGTCGTTGAATATAGCGCAACAATTTTTTGCTTCTGTGCAAAATGATCCAGTAACAGTTTGCCTTAGAAATTTTCAAGAAATACAAAAAAGAGAAGAACTGCAATGTGTACGCTACAACTATGATCGTACAACTAAGATGTTAGTACAGCTTGGAGCATTGCAGAAGATGCTTGAAGAAAAAAAAATAACAAAAGTTGGACAATTTTCTCTCGAGCCTGGTCATGGCACGACTCAAATTTCAATAGGATTTGGAAGAGTTTGGGTTGAGGAAGATTTGTGTGCTAGAATTCGTAAAGTTATTGATGAAGAAGAACTAGAAGCTACTTGTTGCTTTCCTCGGTCCTATCCACGTTACGGCAAAGATTGTGATTTGTCAGTTGTGTTTGCTAGGGTACAAAGTGATCTAGAAGCAAGTCGTAAGCCTTATGAAGATTTTTTAAAAAGTCAGTCGAATAATCAATCGGACAATCAACAAAGAACTTGATATAAAAATCGGAATTTGAATAAAGGATTATTGTATGAACAAAAAAATATCATTGGTAATGTTATTTGGTCTGTCGTTGAATACAGCGCAACAATTTTTTGCTTCTATACAAAATTCTGTGTCAAATAAGGATGTTGAAGCTCGCGTTCAAGCTTTTAGAGAAGAACAAAAAAGAACAGAACAGGAACTAAAAAGAACAGAACAGGAAAATGCACGGAAAAGATATGCTGATATCACTAAAAAATTAGTGGAGCTTGCAGCATTCCAAAAAATGCTTGCAGAAAATAACATAGTAAAAATTGGACAATTTCCCTCATTGCGTTTTGACGAAGCTACGCAGAATTATATAATGACAATAGGATATGGAAGAGTTTCTATTAATGAAAGTCTTTCATATCTTTATTATAGAATTCTTAAACTCAAGGATGAACGAGAGCGGGTGGAAACTATGTATTGCTGTTGCTTTCCTGATTTCTATTTCCGTCGATGTTATAATAGAGATTCTGATTTATCAGTTGTGTTTGCTCGGGTACAGTGTGAGCTAGAAGCAAGTCGTAAGCCATTTGAAAAATTGTTAAATAATCAATCACATAAACAAACGCACAATGAGCAAAGAGCTTAATATAAAAAATTAGAACTGAATAAAAATAAGTATTTTTTTTTGAAAAAATAAAAGATTATTTTAGAAAGGGCATCAATTGGGTGCTCTTTTTTTTCTCTTTTTAGCTTTTCATTTTTTTATTTATAGCAAAATTGATTTTAGATTTGTATCAATAATTGTTTTTAAAAATGCGCACTTGTCATCCCAGCGCAGGCTGGGATCCAGGTCTAGAATATAAGAATCTGGATTCCCGCCTACGCGGGAATGACAAAGTAAGTAGTTAATTTTTTGTATGTGTATTCACCAATCCTGTTATAGTATTTTTATATAATTATCTTTTTCAGAAATTACAACATAATGAAAGTTTTTTATGGAACATATTTTATATTTAGCATCAGGTTCTTCTTCGCGCAGAGGGATGCTCATGGCAGCTGGAATACCTTTTCAAGTAATTGAACATACTGCTGATGAATCATCATGTAGTTTAAATCAATCGCTTGAAAGTTTAGTTACACAACTTGCTCTTTTAAAAATGAATCATATTTCTATTCCTGATGGTACTGAGCAACAAATTGCATTTGTTTTAACTGCAGATACCATGACGCTTGATTCGTACCATAAATTACATGGTAAACCATTTGATCGGCAAGATGCTAAAAATATGCTTATTTCATGTCGTGATGGTGCGCTTATTGGAACAGCTTTTTGTTTACAAAAAAAAATATTTCAAAATGGTACTTGGAATACACACCAACAAATTGTTGATTATGATCAAGCTTGGTGTGTTGTTGATGTACCTGATGTGTTCTTAGATTTTTATCTTGATAGAATTCCTTTTACGCAAGTAAGTGGTGCAATTACTATTGAAGGTTTTGGAGAACAATTTGTTAAAGAAGTAAACGGTTGTTATTCAGCTATTTTGGGTATGCCCATGTATAAATTGCGTGAAGCATTATATGCATTAAAATTTTATGCATTTTAAAGAAATCCTGAATTTTATTGCAATAGACTTACTAAATACATTAAGTTTAATTTTAAATGAATTCATTTTTTTAAATAGGAGATATGTTGATGAAGAAATTTTATTATATTTTATTATGTATGGCATTTGTAATGTCGACATCATGTTTAATTTTAGCAAAAACATCTTATTGGGATTCGATTCGGACGACAACCAGAAATAGACAGGCCCATTCAGGAGATGATGATGATTCAACTGAGACAACAGTGTCTTACAGTTATAGCAATTTCAAAATTGCTCAAACCAATCAAGATAATAGCGGCTTATGGATCACCTGCAATATAAATGGTATTACTTACGTTTTGGCAAACGTTTCGGCTGCTGATGTTCAAGGTGAAGGGCAAGTAGTAAATAATGTAGTTTATCTTGATACCATTTCAACCTTTTTAAATAATAGTCATAATGTATCAGTTTACCATTGGACAAATGGTGGAGTAATTTTTGGAATTCAGTCTATGGGTTCTGATGCTTATATGATTCTTCAAGGTGGCGGTACAAATGCCATACAAAAATTATATGGTTTAACAAATGCAATTTCTAATACAGCAGTAAATTGGAATGGAAGTTTCATAAGCTTCGTTAAAACAAGTTCTGGTGATAGTACTAGTTATACATTTAAAAGTGGAGCTGCAGAAGTTTTTACTTTGAATCAGCCTATACAATATATAGCAGGAAACCCAATTTTTGCTTCTGGGTTACAACCCCATCCTTTTTTTAGTCAATGTACTGGAGGTTCTTTGATCAATGCTCCTTATAACTATAGAATATCTCCAACAATCATACATAAAATCGGGGTAGGAAGTAATGGGAAAACCGATAATTTATGGCTTAATATAAGCCTCACTCAGGCCACATCCAACAAAGCTATCTCATATGCTTTAGCGAAAAATGCGAATGCAGGCAATGCTCCAGCTAATTTTATTCCTGGTACTGATGCTCAAGCACTCAAGATTGCTTTAAATACACTTACAGATGCAGATTGGAAGGGTGGAATTTATTTTAGTTTCGTAGAAAGTTGTGGTCAGGTATCATTATACGTACAAAATGCAGCTGGTAAACCATTAGGTGAAGTTATAATACCAGGTATAACAAATTTTATGGACATTAGTAACAGTATTATTTCTTTTGGAGGAAGCAATATAACTAAAGCTATTAAAATAACTCCTCTTGAAACATTGTGTTTAACAAATGGTGATGTAACTTTAGGTAGAAATCTATATGTCAGGGTACCTTCTAACGTTAAAGATACAACATTTACTGCAGGTTCTTTATCAAGTGTTGTAAGACATAAATTTGGTTTATCAAATACATCAAATTTATGGCTTAATATGATAGTCAATGGAACCTCATATACGCTAGCACGAGGTTCAGGCGTCCCTGCAGGATCTAATGCTCCAGCATTAGCAACTCCAACCTTTCCAAATCCTATAACTCCTCTAAAGATTCTAACTAATCCAGCTACAACTCCTTCAACTCCAGCAGATATTACTAACGTTGCAGCATATCTTGAAAGTATAAGTATTAAACGATGGAATGCTGGTGTTTATTTTAATTTTGTAAAATTAAACAATCATGTGTATTTGAATATTCAAGAAGTAGGTCAAGCACCATCAACTTCAAAAGCCTTCTTATTGCCCGGTGTAACCAATATTAGTGGAAATGTTTTGTTTGGAGGAAGTGATATACCACAAGCTATTTCTATATCGCCTTATCAAACATTAGGATTGATGGCATCAGGAGATACGGGGTCTTCAAATTCAAGCATTGGACCATGTTATCAATTTTCTAATGCAACTAGCGTAGAAGCCACAACTACATCACCAATAGTATGTTCTTATTACGAATCAATACCTACATTAAGTATTACATCAAAATCGCCTAAAACAGTTAACGTAAAAGGAGGTAAGTTTAATAATTCAGGTTTATGGCTTAACATGAATCTTAATTCCAAAAATTATGTTTTAGTATGGACTCTTTCTCAAGCAATAACTTCAAACTATGCAACTTCTGGCAAAGTTTTAGATCAAACTTTAAATAACGCTCTTGCAGGTTTACAACAAACAGATTGGAATAATGGAATTATTTTTAGCTTTCAAGAAGCTAATGGAATAGTATCTTTAAATGTAAGCAAAACAAATGGGACCTTTGTTGGGTCTGTAGTAATTCCAGGCATAACTAAAATAAGTGATATACAAGGTAATGTTACGTTTGGTGGAAGTAATATGCCAGATGCTACTCCCGTAAACCCATCTTCTGAAGCTTTCGGATTAACTACTCAAAATCCATTGCCAGGCACAGTTGTTATTTAATAAAATTATTCTATAAGGATCGTGCAACTTATCTAAAGTTGCACGATCTTTATTTTTTTATTTTCAGATATTAATTTGAAACAATGCTGCTTGATTTTTCTTTTTTAGGATTCCATTGTCTGAGTAATTCTTTGAGAAAAACTTCTTTAGCATTGGTCTGATTTTTCGGTTTGATTTTATCAGCTGTTGCAAGCACGCTTGATTTAATGGTTTCATAATCAAAACGTTTAGGATCGATATGATCAAGTGTTTGAATAATGGTATGATCCATGATTTTTTTGCTGCTTTCGCTGCTGGCTAGAGCAGCAGTGTGATGTTCTAAAAAATTAAAAAAATGTGCAACGCTATTTTGTAATTCCTGCGATTCTTGAATCTTGGAGTACATGTCTGGTTGTAACATTTTTTCTTCAAAGCCTTTAATGAAAGCTTGGGTTACAAGCTTTGACATTTCTTCTTCTTCATATTTCAAAAGCCAATGAAGAATGTGAAGCAGTTCATATGAAATGACAAATTGATCATCTTCAAAAAATGTATCATGATTCATGATCGCTTCCTTTCTAAATTAGTTAGACATACATGTAGGCATAGAAGTAAATTTTTTATCGGTATTACTGTATAGCAAGTTATTCTTCGTAGTCTATATCCCAATCTTTAAATGAAGGGTTGCTTGGCTTTGGAACTGTTTTTTCTTTGGTGAAATCTGGGGTAAGATCCGACCTGAAATCAGGAGAAACATTTTTTTTACTATATAATTGTTGCGAATAATTTTTAATTAATATTTTACGGTTATTGGTCTCGGCTGTAAGTTCATGTTGCGTTGTTGCAAACATTTTATTCATATCTGTTTGCATTTTTTTCATCTTTTTTTGCAATTGTAAAATCATTTCAACCCCAGCCAAATTAATGCCAAGTTGATGGGTGAGATGAATAATTTCTTCCAGTTTTTCAATATCTTCTTCTGAAAACATTCTTGTGTTGCCCTCAGACCGTTTCGGTTGGATCAGACCTTCTTTTTCATAAAGTCTAACGGTTTGTTGATGTACTGAAAACATTTTAGAAACTGCTGATATTGAAAAGAATGCTTTTCCGCGTTTTATTCTTGTTTCTGACATAATTTTATTCCGTTTTTACCAAAGTAACTAGTCCATTACTATTTTTTTTATTATATCATAGTTTTATGGTTTATCTATGCTTGATGTCTTACCATTTTTCATACTTTTTGCTAGAGTAATTCCTGCTTATGGTAAAAAATTTTTAAAAATATTATTTGAAAGGGGTTTTGTGATTCAAAGAGATTGTATCAATTCATTCGGTGTAAAAGTTACTTTATTTTTCTTGTGCCTATTAATTTTCATTCCTATCCAAGCAATTCGTTATGTCTCTCATAAACAGGTATCAACTGACGTAGAACTTATTGATGGCAAAGAATTCAGCCACACCATAACATCAGATAAAGGAGTCGTTACTCAAGAATTTAGTATTGATCGAGTTCCTTTGCAGCAAGACGATTATTATAAGGCTTTAGATGCGGCTTATCTTTCAGATATGCGCAAGGAACGTCAGGCTCGTGTGAAAAGTCAACAAGAACGCATCGCATTTATTGATGACACACATCGTGCAATTGTTGAAAAATCAACTAAAAATACTATTTTTGCTGCTCAGGATCTGTTCAATCGGCTTAATCATGAAAGTTTAAGACCCTATTTAAAATTTGGTGAAAAAACAATTCAGTCTCCTTATCAATTAGCTGAAATGAAAAAATATGTGGATGGAGCTGATAGTATTTTAAAAGATAAAAATCAAAATATTGATGATATGCAAGAGATGTTTAAAAAAATAGAAACATGGCCTGATCGTCTGCAAGCTTGCTTTAAGGAGTCTGTACAGTCTGCCATTGCTCAATGTGATGATACGACAATGCTTAAAGAATTGTTAACATTGGCATCAGCAAGCTAAAAATATTTGCATCCCTCGATACATCCGACTTCGCCAAAGCTACGACGACACAGTGGCGGGCATGGCTACTCTCTACCATCCCGTGACTTGATCACGGGATCCATGTACACATTCTATAATGTTTTTGTTATAATATTTGCTATGAAAACATACTGGCTATACATTTTATGTTCTAGGAAATACGGAACGTTATATGTTGGGATTACTTCCGATTTACCACGTCGAATATTTGAGCATAAAAATCATTTAATTCCTAATTGCTTTACTTCAAAACATAACGTTACTCAATTAGTTTATGCTGAACAGCATGCAATGTTTGAGCAAGCAGTAAAGCGTGAAACAAGAATAAAAGATTGGCCGCGTCAATGGAAGATAAGTCTTATTGAGAAAAATAATCCTGATTGGCGTGAAATGAGCTTTCTGTAAAGTAGATCTAGCATATAAAAAAGATGGATCCTGTGCCTGTCCGACGAAGCTCTGTGCATAAAAGAAGTGAACATGGATTCCGTGAACAAGTCACGGAATGGTAGAGAGTTGAAGTATAAGTGCATAGTCTGGGATCAAGTCACGGGATGATAGAGCGTGAGCATTATAATATTCCCTTAAGTTGACGGATATGAGGAGTATTTAAATTTAAAATAGTATGAATAAAGCGCATTGATCGATATTTTTCAACTTCGAATTCACATTCAGCTATTTTTAGTTCCCACAATTTTTACAATTGTTATTTTGCACAATTCCTACAGCAGTAGTATAAATGGCAATATTTGGAACAAGAACGGTTAAATCAGCACTTTCAAGTGTGACATAGCGTAAATTCATGTCAATTACTTTACCCTCAAAAAATCCTACTTTTATGTAATCGCCTAATTTGACATGTTTGTAGCCCATAATTAAAACTCCAGCAATAAAATTGGCAACGATATCTTTTAGGCCATAACTTAAAATGATACCGGTAATACCAACTGCTGTCATAAATATTGCGTATACTTCCAGGCCAATATTTTGAAGAGCAATAGTAGCTCCTAAAATAACCAAAATATAACGAACAATTTTATTGATGATCAAACATGAATGAGCATCAAGTTCATTTCTTTTACATAAATCTTGAACCAAGGGTGCAACTTTTTTGATAAATATGTAGGTTACAATGGCAACAACAAGAACTATGAAAAACTTGGTAATGAGTGGGAATATAAAACAGCAAAGTGTATCTGAAATAGTTTGAATTACGGTAATCATAGTATTCTTTCTTTTTTATTAAACGTTAAATTTCACCACGATAACATCACCATTGTGCACGATGTAATCTTTTCCTTCAGTGCGAATTTTGCCTAAATCTTTGAGCTTTGAAAGTGGGGTTGCAACTATGTCTTGATAATTAAAAACATCAGCACAAATAAACCCTCGTTGCAGATCAGAATGAATTTCTCCTGCTGCGGTTTTAATGTTGGTTCCTTTTACAATTGGCCAGGAATGAATCTCTTGCGGACCACAGGTGAAAAAAGTAATAAGCCCAAGGTTTTCAAAACTTTTTTCAATAACCATATCCAGTGTTGGAGTTTTAATACCAAGCATATCCATCATTTCTTGTCGTTCTTCACCTTGCAAAGCTGAAAGTTCTGATTCGATTTTAATGCACACTGGTACAACGCGATCTTTGCCAAAGGTAGCAATTAATTTTTGCACATGTTCATTTTTTTCAGGAAATTCTACATCGTTTTCAGAAATATTTGCAACAATCATAAAGTTTTTTGCACTCAGCAATGGCACTGTTTCAATTTTGGCATGTAAAACTAAAGATCGTATTTTTGGTGCATCCAGTTGATCAATTGCTGCAGTAATTTGTTTTAAAAGTTCTTGCTCATCAGTAAGGTCTTTTTTTTCTTGAGCAGATGTTCCTTGATGCTTGAGTAAAGAAGGAATTTTTTCCAGACGTTTTTCAATACTTTCTAAATCTTTGAGCATGAGCTCATTTAAAATTGTTTCATAATCATCAACAGGGTTGATTGCTCCTTGTTCACGAATGATGTTTACATCTTCAAAGCAACGAAGCACATGTAATATTAAATTTACTTCGCGAATATTGCTTAAAAATTGATTGCCAAGCCCTTGTCCTGCTGCAGCTCCTTTTACCAGTCCTGCAATATCGACAAATGAAATACTTGCTGGAACTTGCTTTTTTGAGTTAAAAATTTCTTGTAATTTGTCCATGCGTTTATCAGGTACATGGGTAATAGCTACATGAGGATCAATAGTACAAAATGGATAATTTTCTGCTGGAACTGATGAGTTTGTGAGCGCATTAAAGAGTGTTGATTTTCCAACATTGGGTAAACCGACAAGACCAACTTTTATATTCATAATTTTAATTTTTAAACAAGATTACGTGAAACGATATTTTATTCTTGTTTAGTGTACTACATTTATGAATAAATCACCAGCCCGTGGTCAGTCTTCTACAACATTAAAACATTTGTGGTGGTACCTTGAGTCTGCACTAAATATTTAAGAGTTATTGGACATATCATATTAAAAGCACTTGTTGATGTACTATTTGAGTTGAAGAAACTTGAGTTGAGTGTAGCTGATCCACATGAAATGGTTACTGATGATAGTGGCGGGTTGTTAAATGAAGGATTTGATAGAATTTGTTTTCGTAGTTTAAGTCCATCAAGAGTTTTAAGAGTTCCAACCACAAAATAACTACCAGACGTCGCTGTGGATGGAGGAAAAATATTTATGGTTAATGATAAACCCATTGCAAAATCACTTGAACTAAACGATTTTGCTGGAAATATAAGGGTATTTGTAGATTGGTTATTAATTTGTACAGAAATTTGCTGATTTCCACCACCACCGCCCCCGGAGCCAGAAGATAATGTTATAGTTCCTTTACTATTTTCAAATACACCTGAAATACTTGTTGCTGTTGCACTGCTAGAACCACTTTG
>DATIJN010000100.1:0-3247 GCA_035478615.1 Saccharimonadales bacterium (SeqCode) | reverse complement strand
CAAAGATCTCTTGATTTTTTTGATAAGTATTTAAAATAATAACTAATGGCAGACTCAATAGACTATTCTCGCTTTGAAAAACACTATCCACCAAAAAAGAAAAATTCTTTAGCTATTTTAATGGGTTTTTTGCTTATTTTAATTTTATTAATTTTAACAGCATGGACTTTATTAAAAAGCAAAAAAAATGTTGTTGATATGGGTAGTCCTATTACGATAGATATAATCAAATCAGGAAATGCGATCCTGAATCCGGATAAAAATAGTAAAAATATTGAAAAAATAGTACAAAAAGAACTATCTGAAACTAAGGGTGATTACTCAGTCGTGATTAAGAATTTAAAAACCGGAGAAAGCTATTATTTTAATCAACATAAGATATTTGACTCTGCTAGTCTTTATAAATTATTTGTCATGGGAACGGTTTTTCAAAAAATTCAAGGTGGAAATTTAGATAAAACAGACGTACTTAGCCAACAAATAACGATATTAAATGACAAATTCAAAATTTCAAGTGATTCGGCAGAGCTGACAGAGGGAGCTATTACTTTGCCTGTTCAAGGTGCACTCACGAGAATGATCACAATTTCAGATAACTACTCGGCCCTTTTGCTGACAGAAAAAGTCAGACTTTCACAAGTTGCTTTATTTTTAAATCAAAACTCACTAACAGATTCACATGTTGGAACCAACGGAGAATCACCCACAACATCTGCTTTTGATACAGGATCTTTTTTTGAAAAATTATATAACGAAGATCTCGCATCAAAATCACTAACACAAGACATGCTAGCTCTCTTGAAAAATCAAACTCTTAATACAAAAATACCTAAATATCTTCCCAAAAATACAATTATCGCTCACAAGACAGGTGAATTAGATTATCTTTCGCATGATGCCGGAATTGTATATACCCCAAAGGGAGATTATGTAATTGTCGTGATGTCAGAGACTAGATCGCCTGTAATAGCGAATGAAAAAATTGCCAAAATTTCAAAAGGTATATATGAATACTTTACCTATTAATTCTTCTCTTTGCCACTTCTAAATTTTATCATCAATACTAAAGCTATCAAAATTAAAACAGCAACAATTCCAATTACAATAATCCTCGGATTTATTTTTGAATTTTCAGATTGCGCATTTGGATCATTCTTTCCGCTATTTCTGATATTTACATAAGAGTCTGCAAAGAATCCATTTTGGTCATAAACTCTAAGCACTACTGTTGCAAACGCCTGAGGCAATTCATATTCATGATTTGAACTTATGCCATTGCCTGTCTTATCATCACCAAAATCCCAGCTATATTTTACAAGCTGGGAAGATTTAGAATAAGAGCCGGAACCATCGAAGCTGAGCGAATTTACCAAATCAAAATCCAGTATATTATAATTTTTCTCGTTACTGCTCTTCCCATTTACCTTGATTGCTGATTTTGGCAATTGATAATTCTTATCAGGAACAATATTGATTAGAAGGCTTTCAATCAGTTGATCTGGTGTATTGGGATCATGATAATCAGCAGTTATTGTTAATATGTATGAACCGTTTTTTTTATATACATGAGAATTCTTAACTCCATCAGCATGATCCGAATCTCCAAAATCCCATTTATATTTTATCTTATCCATTACATCAGGCGTATAAACAGTTCCAATTCTTGACTCATCAATCTCAAAATTTAGCTGTTCTCCTTGCAAAAAATTTTTGCCCGCAGTATCCTGAGGAATAGTTAAATCGGATGAAAAAACTCCAACGCTTTGAAGAAAGTATGGATCGGCAATTTTATCATCAATTTTAAAAAACGGCGGAAATCCCGAGCCATGAGCATAGGAATATGCCGGGTATAACAAGCTTAGCACTAAAAAAACTGCCAGTATAATTATTGCTTTTTTCATACTATTTATTCCAGTGACTTATTTCTTTCTCAGTGCAATCGCAATTGCAGCGGCAGAAAGAGCCAAAGCGATTATACTCAACTGATTAACACTATTTTTTTCAGAATTATCATCTGTTGAACTTTCATTTGTTTTAAGATCATTAATTATTTTTGTTTGAGAATATGGACCTTTTCCCGTCTTTTCCATTTTCTCCCGATCTGCATCACTCAAATTTGCACTGGATGACTGATCCCATGAAACAACGTCTCCGTTTTCATAAGTTTGATATGCTTTCCAGTTAAGCGTTGTTTCAGTAGCCGGAACTTGGGCGTTAAACATAAAGTCATCTCGCTGACCAGCAGGAATATTTCCGCCGGTCCAATCAATTTCTGTAACTTTTTCGCTGTCTCCGCTGCCTGATTTTTTGATATCAATTGCCCAACCATTCTGTACATTTGGTGATACCTCTTTTAATCCATCAGGAATTATTAATCTCAAACTAACAATTGACATGTCTTTTTCGTTTGGCACACCAACTGTAAATGTTTGAAAAGCAGCAACGCCAACTGAAGCAGGACTAACGACAACATGGGCAAATGCAGGCATTACAGACAAAACAAATAAAACTATCGCTCCTGTAAAAATTTTTAGTATTTTTTTCATTTTTTATCACCCACTTTCTCTTTTTTCTTTGAATTATTTTTTATTAACACAAAAAATACAACTACACCGATTCCGATAATAATTAGATGAACCGTGTGAGTTGAAAAAAATGAAGAATTACTGTTAATTGCCGAACTTGCACCGTCAGATCCCTTAACAACCCGCAAATTCCATTCAAGACTAAAACTGCTAAACTCATTTTGCGCTGTCCGCTTACCTGTTACCTTTATCTCATATGCACCTTCTTTTGAAAATGTATAGAGAGCAACTCCATTAGAAAGAGAGGGGCTTGAAGTATTTTGGTAAAGGGGTTGGGTATAGACTGTTTTTCCGCTATCTGTGATGGTAAATATGCATTCGCAATTTTTTGGGTCAAACTTATTATCCTTATCCTTAAATTCAAAGAAAAAAGAAGTTAGCTGACCGACAACAGGTTCGTCCCCGGGGTCAACATGCAAAACAGCCCCAATGTTTTTGTCAGTTGCCAAAAAATGAGCACTCACCGGACTTGCGTTGAGTAAAAAAATAATTGTTGTAAAAACGGTAAATATTTTTTTCATTCTAATTAATCTTTATATCAAAATCCGCAACAAATAAATTATTATCCGGATTAAATTCAGCAAATGCTTTATAAATACCTGGCTTAAACGGTCCATAAATTCCAATCGGTAAAAAATCAACAGTAGGACCGCTACTTGCAT
>DATIJN010000099.1:0-3062 GCA_035478615.1 Saccharimonadales bacterium (SeqCode) | reverse complement strand
AACCAAAAATTGGATAATTCAACAGGCCAACGAAATACAAAATCACGTTGCGGAGCATAACGAGTCGGTTTTTTAAGTGATTTATAAAAAGCCTTTTTAGGAATTTTTTTATGTTTAACAACAGGCTTTTTGCACAATTTTTTAGTTTGTGCCTTTATAGCATTTAAAAGATCTTCTTCTTCCTGACTAATAATTGCAAATTCAGTAGTTGTTTCTTCCTGTTCTGCATCGAGCGTAAAATCGACAGTTACTAATGATTCACTGCCAATTTGGTCATTTGTTATTTTTTTTTTTTCAGCTTCGCTGTCTTGATCTTCTTCTTCATCATGAACCATTGAAGCATTTAAACTACGCTTAAGCATTTCAACATGCTGATAATATGCTTCTTTAACTTGCTGTAGCTCTTGAGCTTCTTGTTTAAAATATCGATATTGAGAAAATAATAAGCCCGCAATTGCAATGGTAACTGCCAGTATTGCAAAATATATAACTACTACAAATGTTTTTTGATTTTTCATAATTTTTATATTAATTCAAGAGAATCTGAGATAATCCATCCACGTTCTTTTTTTCCATTTTCTGTAAGATAAGCTATTTTATTCATATCTTGAGTACTGCCCAGCACATCTATTTGACTACCAAGAGGCAATTGACCTTTACTATGAAACGTTTTTTCAGGACCAGCAAACACGATAACTTTTTCTTTAACAATAATAGCTTTTCCCTTTTTAAAAATGAGTGATTGCGCGTACCATATCATACAACAAAGAATGATGCAAAAGAGTACCAACCATGTTTTTTGTTTTTTATATGAGAGAAATTTTGAAATATACCAATAACCAGAAGAAACAACTAACACATAACACAATAAAATAAGCAATATAATTTGCCATGCAAGAGTTGGAATGCTCATTATTATTTTTTTTATTTCATATTTCCACTCTGCATCAACTAGTATATGTAAAGCTGCAAGGGCCATACGTTCTGATGAAAATAATTGTCCTAATTGTTTCCATGTTGCACCAATTTGAGCACGTTTCCAAGAAACCAAAGCCCATTGATATTTTTTTTCATTAAAAAAACAATTACCAATATTTTGCCATATTACAGAATTTTTAGGTTCAATTTTTTCATAGCTTTGCCGGGCTAGTGCAAATTGACCTTGCATAAAATCCTTATTTCCCTGAGAAAATAATGATTGACTATCAGTTTGTGCTGTGATTACACCAGAAAGAAAAAGAAGGAGAATTTTATATATATTTATTTTTTTCATGTTTCACATTTAATGCTATAATATCTTGCGAACCATATATCAAGGCTACAAGGTAGCAAAAGTTTCATATAATGTCGATGAAAACAAACTGGAATTTTAGTATCATTTTCCAAAAAATTGACAACCCTCAAGTTTATAGTTACCTTTCTTATCAAAACCAAAATCATTTTCATCAAAACAAGGAGACCTTTTCATGCAAGCACAAAAATATTTTTTATTAGTGAGCGCATTGTGCACTATTGGACTCACATCATGTACCAAAGACACAACTAAAACAACAAAATGCAAAGGTTTATCAATGAACATCAAACAAGGCGACACACTTGATTTAAGTACGTTTACAAAATCAGATACAGGCATCCAACATCTCATTACAAAAACTGGTGAAGGTAAAAAACCATCTTCTGGGCAAACCGTAACTGTTCATTACACAGGTTGGCTGCTTGATGGAGACAATAAAGTTGGTAAAAAATTTGATAGTAGCCTTGACCGTGGTCAATATTTTCAATTTCCACTTGGCATGGGTCATGTGATTAAAGGTTGGGATATTAGTGTATCTAAAATGAATATTGGTGAAAAACGTATTGTCATTTTACCTGCTCATCTAGCATATGGTAATCGAGGTGCAGGTGCGTTAATTCCAGCTAACGCAGCACTTATCTTTGAAATTGAACTTTTTAATGCCCAATAATGTTTACAAGTTTAAAGTATTAAAAAAGTTAGTAGTAATGAAGTTCATAAAAAAGCCTGCGATTAAATGTCGCAGGCTTTTTTATGTTTTATAGATCGTTTTAATTTTTTATCCATTGCATGCTTCTTAATCTTTTTTTCAGGTTTTCGTTTACCAGCAATAACCTGAGGCAAATTAAAAACATTGTAAAATCTAAAACAGGGATCTTGAATTTCACATGAAATAATTCCAGAGTCAAGCATATGCTCATGGTCACCCAAACCCTTTACATATAAATAAGGTTGACGCAGGAGCCATGAATCTGCTTTTTTTAAAGTAATAGGTATATGAAGCATAAAAGATCTCATTAAATCGATATGGCCAATACCTCGATTGTTAATCTTTACCTCGATCTGACAACAATTAGTTTTTTTGGTATCAAAAAACCTTTCAGGAAAATATCGTTTTTTTTCATGTTTATAAAAATCGACCACTTGCAGCAAATCTCGTGTAGATGAAATCACATACGATTGACTAATACAATCATGTTCAATCAATTTTTCAGTAATTTTTTGAACAGGACAAGCAACGATAATCAGTTCTAAATAGACTTTTTCATCAGAAAAAAAAGGCAAATGTTTCACCATATTGAGTGCCACATTTCCACCATGAGAAAAAGTTAAAAGTCTGACTTGAGGATACAGACCATATTTATTTTTATAATCTTTCAACAATGCACGTAGCTGCTCAAAAAGTTCTTTTCCAGCAATTTCTCGAGCATTAAAACTTAACTGTCCAGACCATCCAAAGGTGTAAAAATGATCAACATCAAAACGTTCTGGATCTTGCTGCGCAAGCAAAGCTGCATCGTTCCGGAGTAATGCACACTGCGGTAATTGATCAATATGATGAATGCCCGGTTGACCAAAACTTACTTCTTTACAAAATGTACTTAAAAATTTTAAACCTAGTTTCGTAGTAGTTCCGTGCACATAAATCGTGACATGTTGTTGAACTGGTACGATTTTATTGACACTGAAAATTTGACCACATAGTATGTGACCTATAAAAAGAAGTAAACATGTGAACTGATTTTTTTTAAAAAACATATCTATAAAC
>DATIJN010000098.1:0-63130 GCA_035478615.1 Saccharimonadales bacterium (SeqCode) | reverse complement strand
AAAAATCGTAAGGCGGCAGTTTCACATGTCAAAAAAGGCAAACATTAAAGTTCTGGTTACCAGTAACATTGATCGAGCACTACGTCAGCTTAAAAAGAAAATTGAACGCGAAGGCGTTGTTCGAGATATGAAACGCGTTGTGTACTTTGAATCTCCAACACAAAAGAAGCGTAAACGTCTGATTAGAGCGATCAAACAAAATCTCATGATACTTGCAAGTCGTGGTGAGTTACTCATTAAAAAATAATGGTGAATCGAACCAATCTTTCGCAGATAAAACGATCTCAAAAAGAATCGTTGCTCCTTAGAGAAATTTCTAAAATGCTGCATCAGTTGTCACTGGAAGATACTGCTCTTGCTGGACTTTTTGTAAACCGCGTTGAACTTTCAAAGAATAAAGGTATGTGTTTCATATACTTTTACGATCCAAATGGTATCGAAGCTTTTCAAGAAAAAAACAAACGCTTAGTTTTATACAAACCGTCACTTCGCAAAGGTATCGCTTCAGCACTGGATGCTCGCTATACACCTGAGCTTAAGTTCGCATTTGATGAAAAATTTGATAAACAACAACGTATTGAAAATATCATTGAACAAGTAAAAAAAGATTTCAAAAAAAATTCCACGCAGGAATAGACCATGTATCTATTTCCTACGTGGACTTTTTTTCTTTTCATACTTTTTTTATGGCCTTGGTCTTTTATTCTCAGAATTATCGCTCATAAACTGATTTACGGCTTATCGTATCCAATTCCTTCTGCTGTCATAGAAAAAAAAACTCCATGCTCGTACTTCATTGATATTTTGACTATCATCTGTTTTTTATTACTCTGGACCCAAAACTCACCTTATTTTCCTGCTTATTTTTTATTTTTTTCAGCTTTAATCATAACTATTCATACTGATATGCAGCATATGCTTATTTCTCGTTTTGTCTCACTGTATTGCGTGCCAGTTGGAATCTATTTGAGTTACGTTCATTATCTTCCTATTTCACCTGCGCATAGTATTTTAGCAGCTTTGGGCGGTTATTGTTTCTTACTTATCATCAATACTATTTTTTATCTCATTAAAAAACATGATGGCCTTGGCCAAGGAGATTTAGAATTGTTAGCATTCATAGGATCTTTTACCGGACTGCTTGGATGTTGGTTTTCTATACTTTTTGGTTCAGTGCTTGGTACATTTACTGGATGTCTGTACATACTTTGCTCACGCAAAACTGTTACAATGCTTCCATTTGGTCCATTTTTAGCTATTGGCGCTATACTTTTTGTTTTATTTGAACCATGGATTTTGACATTCTTAAGCTAAATCTTACGATGCATACACTTTACCGTCTGCACTGCAAAAACCACCTTGTCCATGAAGCACTTTAAGAGTTGCTGAAATTCCCCGAGTTTTATGTTGCTTAATATCAAGCTCAAGAACCAATTTTGAAAAAATTCCTTTTGAAAAGCTCAACCATGCAGTGTGAGTTTTTTTATTATTCTTAACTTCAACACGAGACCAATTAATCAAATAACCTAAAATTTCAACATCATGAGGCGTAACAATAAGGTCTAATCCTATCCAATCATGTAACCATGCTTTTGGGCTTTTAATTCTTTTACTAATTTTTTCATTCTTCCATACAGTATAAGCATCTTGCAATTTTTCAGGAATCTCTTGATCGTTAACATCAGCAAAAAAAATAGGTTTATTTGTTTCTATATCAAAATAATAGATGGGTCTTAATACTAAACTTGGCTTACCTGGTTCAAGTAAAAAAGCATCACTAAACGAACTGCGAGCCTCAATTATTTTGCCTCGGCCTTGAAGTGAGCAACTTGATGTATCGCTATGCTCAAGAATAACAAATCCAATATTGGTATGATTATTTATTTTTTGAATCATTGGTGCTGCATGCCCATCAATACTCATAAGCACCAGCAAACTTAATATTATATCTTTTAGTAACCTCACGATTCCCCCTCACCCTTTTAGAAAAATCCTGATAATGATCAAAAGCGAATCTTTGTCATAAGAATACACTTAAAAAGTGAGCAGTTTCAATAGTTTTGGATGTAAATAACAGAAAATTAATCAATAATAGTATCTAAAGAATCGATTGGAAATGCTCCAGATCGTACCACACGAATATCACCCGATGAACAATCAAGAATCGTTGAAGGGCTTTGTCCAAAAAGTTCATGCTGCCGATCTAAACAAATAACGCCCACTTTATCAAGCAATTGTTGATCAACTTCTTGTATTGATTTTGGAATTTCATGTCCGGCAATATTGGCACTGGTTGAAAATAAACCATCATAATAGTGCAAAAGTGTAAGCAAACCTTTATGATCAGGAATACGCAAAGCAATTGTTCCATCAGGACTTGTCATCCATGAAGGCAGATCGCAGCGTGCTTTAAAAATTAAAGTCACCGGACCAGGCCAACAAGCTGCTATGAGTTTTTGTAATTTTTCAGAAAGCGGGTAATCAATAAATAATTTTAATGTATCAGTAGATCCAACAACAATTAAATAAGGTTTACCAGATCGTTGTTTTAAATCATTAAGAGCATTAAAAGATTTTTGAGTAAGTCTGCCCCATAGGCCAAGCACAGTATCGCCTGAGGCAAGTATAATAGTATCTTGGTTTAATGCCGTTTTAAGAATTGTTAAACTTTCTTTATCATTCCAATAGATCATATACAAAATTCCTTATACTTAAGCATTTTTTCAGATTCAAGATTGACTTATAAACATGCTCATTTATAGTGTATAGAAAATAAAACGTTTTGTGATTTATAAAATTTCAATTCTATGATTTCAAATAATATTCTTATAAGTATGGCAACAATAGTAAGCGGAATTGTCTATGGCGCTTTATTATTTGTGGGCAAAAAATATATGCTTTTACATAGTAAGCCAATATACGATTTTTTCTTTACCCTTCTTCGTTTTTCACTCTTAATTTTATTTTTTTATAGTATAGCAACATTTGTTGTAAGCTCCCCTATACTTCTGAGCATATTATTTGTATCCTCTTACTTAAGTACTGTGGGAATTTTAACTTACAAAATGTAGCATTGAGCACCATTTTAAAGAGATAATTATGCATAATCATAATGCTTTACCTCATCATTTATGGAAGCCATTTTCTCAATTTGGTCTTCATGGAGATTTTTGGACACTACAATTAGAAACTTTAATCGATACCTGGATTGTCCTGAGTCTGCTTTTCATTGTAAGTATGTATATTTATCGATGCTTAAAAAATGAACAAAGTTTAGTGCGTCACGCCGTACTTAGTTACGTTAAATATTTTCAAGATATACTTATACAATCAATTCATGCATGTCCTATTGAGCATCTTTCATTCATTGGAACACTCTTTACTTTTATTGTACTGTGCAACATGATTCAAATTATAATTCCTTGGAGTGAGGAACCAACCAAAGATTTAAATACAACGTTTGCTTTAAGTATTCTTGCTTTAGTCTATGTTCATTTTCATGCAATTAAAGCTCGCGGAATAAAAAATTATATTGCAGGTTATTTTGCTCCTTTTTTCTTTATGTTCCCATTGCATGTACTTGGTCTGTTTTCATCTATTCTTTCTTTATCGTTTCGATTATATGGAAATATTTTTGCGGGATTTATTATCAGCTCACTGTATACAGGAATGCTTTCTGGATCAATTTTATTACAAACAATTGGACTCATAACAGGTACAAATTTGAGTATGATTCTCATTTTTGGATTGTTTGAAGGATTAATTCAAGCGTTTGTGTTTACTATGCTGACCACCACATATCTTTCGATGGAAGTTCTTCATGAAGAGGAAGATGCTACAAATTTCAATATAATTCCGTAAAGAGACTATGATAGACTTTGTGTATATTTTATTATCGCTTATTCCCTTATTGCTTTCAGCGTTTGGTACCAGTATTGGTCAAGGACTTATTGGAAAACATGCATTGCGCGCAATGCAACTGCAACCAGCATCACACACTAATATCGTTAAATTTTGCATTATTGCCGTAGCTGTTACTGAAACTGCTGCATTGCTGGGATTTTTAATGACCACTTTACTGGTCAATAGTTCTATTCCTTTACTTAATCCTTATTATGCTCATTTTGGAGTACTAGGTATAGCAATTGCACTGGGTCTTTCAGGACTATGTGCTGGTATAGCCTCATCATTTCCCGCAATGGCTGCATGCACAAGTTTGGCGCGTCAACCATTCACACAAAATAAAATTTTAACACTTATGCTCATCACACAAACTTTGATCATGACACCAAATATATTTGGTTTAATTATTTCTTTTTTTATTAAAGCACAATTACCAACAATCATAACCTTCAATCAGGCTTTACAGTTTTTTTCAAGCGGTCTGAGTATTGGACTGGGATGCGTTGGTCCTTCCATTGGTCTTTGTTTATTTGCTTATGGTGCAATAAGCACTATTGGTTTTAATAAAAAAGCATATGGAAAAATAAGAACATTTACTTTTATTTGCATTTCAATTATTGAAACGCCCGTCATATTTTCCCTTGTTATTTCATTAATGATTTTAGGCCAAGATATAGTTTCTCTTTCACCAGTTGAAGGTTGGAAACTTTTTGCTGCTGCAATTTGTGTAAGTTTAAGTAGCCTTTTTCCTGGTATAAATTCTGGAAAAACTGCAGCTACTGCATGCACTCAAATTGGATTGCATCTTGATCAATACCCAACTCTTTCAAAAATTACTATGCTCACGCTAGCCATGATAGACTCATTTGCTATTTATGGACTGCTTATTTCGATTTTAATATTAATTTACTAATAAACTTCCCTTTCAAAAGGATCTGCATGAACAATTCTCTGCTTCAATCTATCGGCAATACACTTCTTGTTAAAATATTTCAAAATTCTCCCGGTTCTATCTATGCAAAACTGGAATATTTAAATCCGGGTGGAAGTATTAAAGATAGATCAGCTTTATACATGATAGAATGGGCAGAAAAGCAAGGAATTTTAAAACAGGGTATGCATATTATTGATGCTTCATCAGGTAATCATGGAATTGCACTGGCACTTATTGGAGCAATTAAAGGTTATCCTGTTACCATTTGCTCAACAGATAAACACAGTAAAGAAAAAATGGATGCAATTCGAGCGTATGGTGCAACTGTTCTTACATTTCCATCTGGGCCATCACTAGAGGATCCAAATAGTTATCACAGTCAAGCAGTAAAACTACAAAAGGAAACTCCAAACTCTTATATGCCTAATCAATATTGTAACCCTTTAAATGCAACAGCACATTATCATGGTATCGGTCCTGAAATTTGGAATCAAACAGATGGAAAAGTTACCCATTTAATTGCAGCTGCTGGAACAGGTGGAACAATTAGTGGTGCTGGAAAATATTTAAAAGAAATGAATCCAAACATTAAAGTAATTGGAGTTGATGCTGCAAATTCATATCGATCTACCAAAGGTAATCCAAAGCCTTATAAACTTGAAGGTATGGGCGTTGATTCTGATTCAGTCGTTCTTGATCAATCAGTTATTGATGAATTTATTGAAGTAACCGATGAACAAGGTATGGATATGCTTAAAAAATTAGCTCATGAACACGGATTTTTAGTCGGACCAAGCAGTGGCGCTGTTGCATATGCAGCATATACCTATGCTTCAAAACTTAAACCAACTGACATTGCAGTCATTATTTTTGGTGATTCTGGACGAGCTTATTTATCTAAAGGCTTTTATTAATTTGGGCAGTGTCATGAAAAAAATCTTGATATGTTTAATTAGTTTTTATTATACGGCTACTATTCAGACTATGAGTGAAAACTCATTTGAAGCTCGAGGTACTTATCAATTAAATGAAGTAAAAAGTACCAACGAAAGACCTTATCATATTTTTATTTCTGATGAAGTCAGAATAAATTATATTATGCTTCTAGAATATCGTAGAAGAATGCTTCATTGCACAAATAGCTCTGTTCAAGCAGCAATTTATTACAATCAATTGCATATAGTTGATACGCAAATGTCTATAAATATCCATACTCATGAAATTGCCGCAACTTGCAAAGTTGCTCTTTATCCTTTTACCAACTATAGCATCATAGATGTAATAACCAGAGTTTTTTCTATGAAAGAATTTTGTGAAATCACAAATACTCAAGTATCAAACGCAGGATCAATGTATCGTTAAGGATGAAATAAAAAATTATGAAAACTATATTACTTATAATATTAAATATTTACCTATTGACTGCACCTATGTATTCCATGCAAAATGGCTCTATAACCAGTGAAACAACACAACTTTTAAATGGACAATCTTCTTTTTTTCAAGATATTAATACTCGACTTTCAAATAGGGAAAAAGTTAAACTAAAAAATCATATTCTTCAGCAAAAATTTCATAATGATTTTATTATTACTGATTTCATACAATCACGTTGCAAGACTTGTGCGGCAAAAGATAAAATAACTTTTACACCAATAGGAGATCCAAATGATACTCCTTGTCGCATTGATGTAAATATATTGGTTGCCAATGTCAGATATGATAACGATAATATTGTTGTAGTAAAACAGTATTCTTATCAAGAATTTATGACGTTAATAGATACTATTCAACAATCAGACTGCTGTGGTTGCTGCTAGAATTTCAATATAGTTATATCCCATGAACTATCTCAAAAGGTTCTTTATTAATTTCATACCCTTGTTTTTCTTCTACACGTTGTTTCAGTCTCTGCAAATGATTCATAATTCTTTCATCAGTAATTCCTTGTTGCACTCTTTCATGTTCTTTTACTATGTGAGTTTCAAGTGTTTGATGAATATTAGCGAGTCGTTGTTGATTGTAAATATCTTCAAATAAGGAATACATTATAAAGAGATTTCTTTTGAACCTTGCGCAATTGCAAAGACGAGACGTTGTTTGAAATTTGAAAGCATTTCACCAAATTTCATAATGCTTAAATTTTTATCTTTTAATTCCGCATGAAATTCTTGCCATGATTGTTTTAAAAGCATAATAGGTTCATAAAAATCATCAAACCCCAAATGAAATGTTCCCCAATGCATAGGAATCAATGTTTTTGCTTTTAATTTAATAAATGCTTCCACTGCTTCTCGTGCATTAATATGAGAACTTTTCATCCATGATCGCGGCTCTCCTGGTGCAATTGGCAAAAGCGCTACATCAATATCTTTAAAAGCATTGCCAATTTCTTCAAAATGAGAACCCCAACTTGTGTCACCTGCAAAATAAATTTTAAAATCATCTGCCTGCACCATCCAACTGCCCCATAAAGATCTATTTTTATCAAACAATGTTCTTTGGGACCAATGATTTGCCGGCAAAAAGGTAAATTTAATATTTGAACTTTGATCATCAATAATTTCATCCCACCATATATGCTCTGATGCATGTAAAAATTGATGTTTATCAAACCATTCTTTATCTCCCATTGGTACCAAAACTTTCATATTGGGAAATCTATTTTTTAAAGAACACAGCGCCTGCCTATCCATATGGTCAAAATGATTGTGTGAAATTAAAACATAATCGATATGTGGAAGATCTTGAACTTGAACGACTGAAGGAACTATACGACGAAAAACGAATGAAAGTGAACCAAAAATAGGATCAGTTAAAATATTTTTTCCACCAACTTGAATCAGAAAAGTTGAATGACCCAGCCATGTAACAACTGGTTCCTGGCAGCTTGATTGAAATGAAGGAGTGAGTGTTAGTTTTTTTAAATCTTGCGTTAATTCTTTATTAAAAAAACAAACTTTAATCGAATGAATAAGCGTTTTAATAGCAGGCATAAGCCATTCATGATTCAATCCATCACAGCAAACAAATTTTCCATAACTACGCTCTGGATACATTCGTTTCATCAAAGGGCCTTTGTGGCAAATAAAACCCCCCACCCAGATATAAATATCACGGATAGGGGAAATGGAGGTTACGCTTAATTTCTAAAATAAGTTAAACAAATGAACTCTTTAAGAGTAAACAAATACCTCTTGAAAATCAAATTTAATTTTTATCCTAGGCACTTTTGTCACTCGATTTATCGGTAGAATTATAGTGAATGACATTGACTGGGCATGTTGCAACTGCTTCTTGAATAAGTTTTTCGTTTTTTAAAATATCAGCATCTTTTTTAACATATGCAATATCAAGAACTTCAAAAATTTCAGGTGCTATAAATTCACATCGTCCACACGTGATACAGCCAGGAGCTATCCAAACTTTTTTCATTAAAACCTAATAATGTTATTTTTTAATTAATGAATTATATTTTTCCTGGATTCCCGCCTTCGCGGGAATGACAAACTCATCTCATCTCGTCATCCCCGGCTTGAACGGGGATCCAGTTTTATATACATTTCAACCAATATATCTATAAACTCAGCTTATCAAATTTCGCTATTTTTGAAATTCAATTTCAGAGCAGTATAAATAGATCAAAGGATCAACACGTTTTCCATCTTTAACGATTTCAAAATGAAGATGAGAAGGATCTTTAGTACCTCGAACATTTCCTGTTGCACCCACAAGACCAATAACTTCACCTTTGCGAACCGTATCACCAAGACGCACATGCATTGCATGAAGGTGCCCATATCGAGTTATAAATCCATTTTTATGTTGAATTTCAATAACATTTCCATAACCTGGAGCATTCTCTTGTACTAATATAACTTTTCCGCGAGCAGAAGCTTTAACATGAGTTCCTTGCACCGATGCTAAATCAACACCTCCATGACTTTTGGTCACACCTTTATGTTTGCGTGGTCCAAACAATGAACTTACCCAAAATTCACATAAATCAACTGGCCAATCAAAAAGAAGTTTTGAGTTCCCCGTAAAATTATCAATTTCGCAAAATTTTTTATCGTGTTTATTTCTAAATTTAACGACAGATTCATTGCTGTAGGCGCAAATATGATCAAGCTGTGCATTTAATTGAATTGATAATAATCCTGAAAATATAAAGACATGAATAAGAATATATTTTTTTTCCATAGTAAATCCCCCATTTACCCAGTAGTATACTAATCTGCATCCTTAAAAAGCAATACCAGAAGGATTTTTTATGAAATTCCTCGACCAAATCTTTAAATAATGAATTCATAATAATTATCTAAAGGAATAATTTCACTCCCTAGATCCCGGATCGCAGTCCGAGAAGACAAGGTGGGGGAGAATATATTTATATTTCTTTTCTCGTCGTCCTCGGGTTAAACCCGAGGATCCAGTAATTAAAAAAATGTTTACCATCCTTTTTTTCATCCATTTTTATAAAAAACTCTGAACATTTTTACAAAAATTCATATACTAAACAACATTACGTTTGACTTTAAAAACAAAAAAAATGAATCATATAAAAAGTTTTTTACCAAAATTTATGCAAACCATTCACCATGAAAAGCAATGGAAATTACAAATCATCAGTCAATGGGACAGCATCATGGGATCACTGTCAAGCAAAGTGTCAATTTGCAAAATTTATAATAATTCAATCACACTTGGAGTTACCGATTCATGTTGGATGCAAGAATTAAATCTTTTATCAGAACTAATTAAAGATAAAATTAATAAAACATTAGACACACCGCGTATTGAGCTCATTCGATTTAAATATATTTCACAGCACGCTACTGGTTCACAAAAAAAAGAAGCACAAGCACCTATTGTCTATACAGAAAAAAAACTTACCAGGCAAGAACAACAAGCTTTAGACAACATAAAAGATCCAGAATTATCTCAAGCTTTACAGGGGTTTTTACAAACATGTCACAAATTTTCTTAAATGCCGCTATGATCATTGTTTTTGTTGCAGGAAAATCAGGCGGTCATCTTTTACCATGCATTACTAAAGCAACTCACATAAAAAAAGAACATCCCTCTGCGCAACTGTATATTTTTTCATCTGGCGGCAATCTTGATACAATGATTATCAATAAACATACAGACTTACATCATTACATTCCAACTACAATGGATAATCCGCCCTATCAACAACCATGGATACTTCCTTTTTTTGCAATAAAAACTGCATGGTATTTTTGTAAAACTTTTTACAAATTAGTAAAGCTAAAACCACAAAAAGTGATTAGTTATGGAGGATTCATTTCAATTCCTACATGTCTTGCCGCAAAATGTTTGGGTATTCCTTTTGAGATTTATGAACTTAATGTTGAACCAGGAAAAGCAACCTTATTTCTCGCTAAGTTTACGCAACATGTATATACCTGTTTTGAGTCAACTAAAAAATATTTCCCAAAAAATACCTGTATTCATTTTGACTATCCAATTCGCTTCACAGCAAACGATAAAATTTTTGACCGCGATACGTTACTCAAAAAGTACAACTTTTCACCTGATCGCAAAACTATTGTAATTTTGGGTGGTTCGCAAGGCTCAATACTTCTCAATGATGTCATGAAGGAAACTATTCAAAAGTATCCTGAACTTGCCCGTAGCATTCAAATCGTTCATCAAACAGGCAGAAGTGATCCATTTGATTATGCTTCATTGTACCGCGAGCATGGGATACCAAGCCAAGTATTTGGATACCATGAAAAATTACAAGATTTTTATAATCTTGCAGATTTGATTATTTCACGCGCAGGAGCTGGAACATTGTTTGAAATTAAATTTTTTGGCAAAAATTGTATTACTGTTCCTCATGAAACAGCCAATACGAACCATCAGATTAAAAACGTCTTAGAACTACAGATTGAACATCCTGAGCAATTTAAAATTATTAAACAAGCTGATTTCACGCCTGAGGCATTGATCACACATCTGCAATAAAAACTCAACTAACTTCTTATAATGCAATAACACACGATGGATGTTTTTCTTGCTCAGTCATATATTCCAGCAATTCTTGCATATAAAGTTGTTTATCGCATTCTTTTACAACTTCTTGCAATGCTTGAGCGCTTATTCTGTCCGCTTTATATTCTTGTGTCGCTACTCGTTTTATTATTTCAAATATAGTCTGATCAACAATTGGTTTCGACCCCAATTCTACAAAATCAGGGTTCGTCATAATTGTCGGTGCTACACGCTTAATTGCTTGCACAACATGTTGCAATTTCAACCCAGTGGCATATCCAACACCCTTAGACATTTTGATTGTTTCTAAGACATTCTGTTTAGATTGTATACTGCTATGAGTATCAGCTCTTTTTTCCAAAAGTAGCAAATAATAATTAGTCATAACCGGATCGAGTAATCCAGATATTTGTGCCTGCACTAAATAAGCAGAATCATTGTGGACAAGATGGCTAATTTCATGTTCAATAGCTGTATTTATTTCATCGTCAGAAGCTTGCAACACTTCATTAATCATAATTATGGTATTACCAATAACTCCATAGTTTCCTAATCCAATTTGTTCTGCAACTTCAGGCGAAACAAAATAAATGTCTATGTCTTTTGGATCAATTCCATGTTTTTTAAGTAAATAAGCAATATGTTTTTTTATCACTTTTTTACGATGTTGAACTGCAATATCCTCATTATCAATCGGAAATTTCTTAATCAAATCTTTCAATTTTGCTTCTTGTATTTGATTTATCTCTTGTATATCCTTTGTGCTCAATGGCGGTATATTCCATTGTTTTCTAAACTCATCAATATCGTTATTAGCTTTTACCCACAGCGCAATTTTTTCTTGCCCTGGAAGAAGAAAACGTTGCGGTGTTACCATTTCAGCGGTAGTCATGGTCGGTACTCGATACATTTCGCTTGATTTAAAACGGCGAATGCCACCCAGTCCACTAAATGATCGATCTGGAGACTGCCAAAAACTTTTTCTTGGAACTGTTTGCTGTTTTTCCCTCAATTCTTCTTGCATCGATCTGAGTTGCTCAGCACTTATGCTCGCTTTCGGCATGGGTACCAATTGTTCCTGTATTATCCCCTGATCATATCCAGCAGCTTGTCGCGCTGACGGTAACCAAGAAGAAGTTGGTGCAACTCGATACATTCCAAAGTTTGTTGAATAAACTACTATACAAAAACCTATTGTTACTGATAAAAAATGTTTAAAATCCATCCCTCATTCCCCTTCCTATTATAAACTTTTGCAGTTGCTATAGTTTGTCATAGTGTGACTTATAAAATCAAGAGATTGGCCTTAAGCACTTTTTAACTACAAGTTTCTTTTTTAAGTCCCTTTTGCTGCATTTAAAGTAGACGTAACAGTTGTTGCTTCTGATTCACTTGGCGCAGGCGCAACGGTGCTTGCTGCAATCGCAGTCGCAAGTGTAGGTGTTGGCATTCCTGTAGGAGCAGTATCAGATGAAGTATTTGAAACAGCTGTATTTGGTTTATTTTGTGCATTTGCAAGTGAGGGAGTAAGTTGATAATAATTTGATGTTGATCCAACTCCTTGCGGTAAAAAGACATCTGCTCCAAGTAAATATCCTACGGTACCTTCTGAATTTTCAAACTGACCTCTGTTGAGTGTTAAAGCTCCCGTAATAGCTTTTTCAAGTAATGCTTGAGAAGCTTGAGAAGTTGTGTTTGACTTTAATTGAGTTATTGCTTGTACATCTGCATGTGATGTAACATATTGCATTTGTGCAGCGGCCTGCTGATGATATTGAGTTATTATTTCTGAACCAATAGTACCATCCATAAAACTCTGAACAAATGCTTGAGCTTTATTGTCATCTGTTTCATCTACATAGATAAAGTACAGCCATAATTTTTTTTCAACTTCTGGACGTGTTATAGTCCATTGCACTGCAGAACCAACAGCTGCATTTCCAATGATTGTTTTGTCAGTTCCAAGTGAAACTATCCACACTTTTCCAGACAAATCAAGATAACTAGAAGGTTGAAGATTTTTTTGTTGCGAACTAGCTTGCGCTATTGACTGGAACCACAGTACACATGTTATAGGTGTAATGTCGCACACTCGTCCCATAGGTACATCATAATTTCCTGGCATTATTCCTTGCAGATCCATACTTAATTGATCAAAAGGACCACTTGCATCTTGATATATTTCTAACACATATGTTTTTCCATTAAAAACCTGAGAAGGCAAATTGTATGTTTTTAATAATTGTTGTGTTGTTGCATCAAAAAGTCCTATAGTACCAGGAATAAGCGAATGTTTTGTCATAAGATCATTTGAAACTTCATCTGCTTTAGCTGATGCTTTATTTGCTGCTTCTTCTGCTGTTTTTGCAGCTTGATATGCTTTATATGCTGCTTGAGCATGCGGATGATTTGCTAATGCTTTCTTAATTGCTGCTGCTTGAGCTTTTTTATAAGCTTCTTGAGCGGTTTTATAAGTTTGCTCTAGTGTCTTAACTGTTGGACTCTTAACACCAGCTTTATGAACAGCTGACTCATATGTTTTTTTAGCTGCTTTAGTTATTTCACTATCAGGACCAGTTTGTGTGATGGCTGCTTCATAAGCTTGTTTAGCTGCTTGAGCTGCTGGACTAATTTCCCCAGCTGTTTTGACTGCTGTTTCATATGCAGTTTTAGCTTGTTCATAAGTTACTTTTGCTGTTTGAGTTTCTGAATCATTTTGCTCTGCTTGGATAGCTACTGTCGCTTCGGTTGCTGCTTTTGCTGCTACTGTCTGTGCTTTCAATGCTTTTGCTTCTGCTTTATCTGCTACTGCTTGTATTTCAGATAATTTATTTTCTATATGCGTGTTGCTATAAATTGCAAAAGAATCTTTAGCAACAAGTCCAAAAAATTGACAAGTTGCAGGAGTCATATTTGTTGCCTTAGCTTGCTTAACATAACCAATGTAATAATCTTGAGCTGTACTATTTCTAAATGTTAATGAAGAAATTGCTAAACCTACAGTCACTCCTGGATTACTTTTTGATCCTGCAGCTTGTGGAGTATATCCACCTACATATTCTGCTTTGAGTTTATGAACATACGCACCATTTTGTAAATCTTTGCCCACGTACGCGCGGAAATAATTTATTGTTGTTGAGTTCTTTGTTTGTAATTGAATACAATCTTGCAAATAAAGCACATCAGAATGCATTTGATACGGCATATGATTTGTATATTCAATAGGACTAGATTTAATAAAAAGTTCAAAATAATAATCTACAGGTGCTGGGGTTGAATAATTTTCAAAAAGCTTAACTGGTATCAAAGTCCACCCATCAGCTTTAGGAAATGTAGCTCCCATAATTGAAACAAGTCTTTGTATACCAATATAAACTGGCAATGGTGAATCGTTGTATACTGCAAAACTATACACATATCCTGTTGGTGAAGCGCCAAATGCTGTACCCAATCCTTTCCAAAATTTTCCCGTAAATGGAGGAAAATTTTCTATGGAAGTTCCAATACCTTTCAGTTTATCAAGAAAACTTTCCGGTCGCAGCATCAACGGTATAAAACAGAGAATAAATATTAAAGATCGCTTACTAGACATACTTTTCCTTTTTTTATTTTTTTCTACTCCAACAATGAAACTACGTCAGGATTATTGATATCAGTCATTTGCTCTCCCGTTTTCCAATTAATTGAAACTTCATGAAGTCCAGGATCATAATAGAATTCTGTTTTCTTTTTTTCAATTTTCATTTGATCATCTTGATTTTTTGCAATACCAGCGTGGAACCGAAACCAAATTGGAAAAGCTGTTTTTGAACCATACATATTTTGCCCCAGCGAATGATTACGATCACATCCAATATAAATTGCTGTTGTCAGCTCAGGTGTTGCTCCACAAAACCAACTAGTTCGTGAATCATTAATTGTTCCAGATTTGCCCAGCGCTTGACCACCAAACCATTGAACTCCCATAATTTTTTTAAGTCGCTGAATACCAAAAGTAAGTACTCGTGCTATTTGCGATGCAATTTTTGAATCAATAACTTGCTCTTTTACTACTGTACTTTTATATATTTTTTTGCCCATATTATTTTTTACCCATCGCAAAAAATGAGGCTGAACATATTTTCCATGATTAGCCATCACGTTAAAAGATCCCACAACTTCCATAACTGTTACATCAACACACCCAAGAGCAAGCGATGGATATGGTGGCATAGGAGCAGTGATATGGCATCTTTTTGCAACATCAATCACATTACTGACTCCTGTCTGCAGCAATGTTTTAACTGTTACCGTATTATTTGAATGAGACAATGCATATGCTCTGGTCATAGGTCCACGAAATTTTTTATCATGATTTTCAGGACGCCAAGCTGTAGTTCCTTGCATCAATTCAATTGATTCATCAATCTCAACATCTGAAAAATGCAATCCTTTTTCAAGAGCTGCTGCATAAACAAAAACTTTAAATACTGATCCCATTTGACGACGCGCCTGCATTGCTCGATTAAATTTGGATTGCGCAAAATCAAAACCACCAATCATAGCTCGTATTTCGCCAGTTGCACTATCAATTGAAACAAGTCCTCCATCAACTTCAGGATGCAACGACTGTCGTAAACATGCAATATGATTTATAAATGCTTTTTGGCAAGATTTTTGCATATCAATATCAAGCGTTGTTTGAATCGTTAGCCCACCACTATACAGCTTTTCTTTACCAACTAAATTTTCAAGAAAAATTCGTATGGTTTCTTTTAAATGTGGTGCTATATCATTATTTTCTGGATCATGAATGTTTAAATCTTGAACAATTGCTTGCTGATATTGCTGAACTGTAATCATTTTAAAATCATGCATCATGCTCAAAATCATATTTCGTCTTTTAAAAACTGCTTGAGGAGCATGTATGGGAGAATAAAATTGCGGTGAACGCATGATACTTGCAAGCGTTGCAGCTTGATCAATAGTTATATCGCCAATATCTTTACCCCAAAACCGTTGTGCTGCTGCTTGTACACCATAAATTCCATACCCAAAATAAACATTATTTAAATATGCTTCTAAAATTTGTTCTTTACTCCATTGACGCTCAACCAAAATAGCATAAAGTTGTTCTTTAATTTTTCTGCTAAAAGTTTTATCAGAATGAAAAAAAAGCAGCTTTACCAACTGCTGCGTAATAGTACTTGCACCTTGTACTTTTTTTCTTTTATAGAGATTTACTAAAATAGAACGTAAAATACCACGAAATGAAATACCAGGATGTTGAAAAAAATTTCTATCTTCTGTTACTAAAAATGCTTGTATCAAATGCTGCGGCATTGATTCGAGTAAAACATATTTTCGTTTATCAGATTGAAAACGACCCCATTGCTGTCCATGTTGATCAAGAAGAATAGATGGCTTACCTGCCATATCTTGTTGCAACGCAGAAAAATCAACCGTATGATTGTGAAGAAAAAAACATACAAAACCCATAAAAAAAACAGCTACAAAGAATAACATGAGAATAAATTTTGAAAAAAACGTACGCATGAAATATGAATATTTTAAAATTAAGATATGTATGCTTTACTATATCACACATTTATTTGTTTTCGAAATTAAGACCGCATGAAACTATATGTTAAAATTATTCTTAAAGCGCTTACACTCATCACCCTGTTTTGTTTGCAGCTCTGTATTTTACGCTATGAACAAAGCCCTGTGATACAACCATTGCTTATCGCTTATGCATATTCATTGTTCACAAATGCATCCATAATCACGCTTGCTATTTTAATGTTTTTTCTTGATTGCTTGACCCTTATATACACTGGCATGGCTGGACTTACGTTCATTTTCTTAACCCCGCTGTCATGGTTTTTGCTCAAAACAAAAAAAGATTTATATAACAAAGTCGCAGGACCCTGCTTTCTTATTTTTTCTTACGAACTTTTTTATGCTCTTATATTTTTTCTATTTTTAAAATATCCCATTCATCCACTGGCTTTACTCTGGGCAACGTTTGTAAACAGCTTCATATTTATTGCTTTATGGAAAATGGCACAACAACCATTTCATGATTAAAAAGTTAGACCATTAAAGTTTTCATTTTTTACTCATGTATAATTATCCCATGTAGTAAATATCTTAAAAACCTTAGCTTAAAATAACTCTCAAATATTTTCCACCTGCATTCATACATCCTATTGGGTTTAAAGCAGATAATATATCAAAGGGAGCTAAATTAGTGCTATGAGGTGGCTTGTTCCATTCCGAATAAAAATCATTAGAATGACTCCAAAAATATACTCCTTTAAGTGGAACACCCTTTTCTCGCGCAAGTTTACAGACGTACAAGGTCATATCAATAAATTCTTTTTTCTTTACTGGATCAAAAGCATTACAACTTGTTTCCCCAATATAAATATCTTTATCTGGAAAAGCTTGATGCATTTGTAAAATAGACTGTAATGCTGCATCTGCGTCTATAACTCCAGAAACATTATTCCCATCAGGAACCCAACCATCAAATACTACAGGAGGATATAAACTTAAGGAAATAGCATCAAAATGATCTTTATAAGCTTTAAATAATTCCACAAATTTTTCATTATATAAATAATTAGCTATCTTACAAACCACTCTTTCAAGTATTCCCCGTGGATCATATACGCTATGCTTAGGTTTCATAATCTTCCACTGATGAGAAACCAAAGTTACAATCTTAGGGTTTATCTTTTTAATATTTTTACATGCCTGAATATGAGCCTGCACTATATTTGATAAATAATTATTCATAGGAATATTAATTTCAAATGGTGGCAAATTATGACTATGAGCTACACGATAGGCAAAACCCAACGGCTGAACAATAGGACAAACATGAGTCACATGAGGACATGCCTTAATTACTTGAGCACAATAATCCGCAAACCAATCAATATGTTCCGATTTTTCAAATAAATTAGGAATAACTAATGGATTGGCATAATTATGTAAAAAAATTATAGGATTACCTATAGCTTTAATAAATTGTGCAGTCTGAGCAAGCTTTAAGGGATCCACTTCTAATGAATCATTTTTTAAAATACTACATGATTCTGGAGAGTATCGATAATTAGGAAAATTAAAATCTTTGCAAGCTAATTGATTTGGTATATTCAATGAGTTTATTTGTGCAATAACTGCGGGATAATAAGCTTCTGTTAATTTTCTATAAAGTTTTGGTAAAACAACTATTTCACTTGAATTACAAAATGGACATTTATTCATAGCTAACATACTTGATTTTGTATTAGCAGCTATATTATTTAAAATTTTTTCTAATAATAATTTTTCTTTTTCTATATCTATCAATTCAGGATCAATTATTTTTGTACATTGCTTACATTGTATTTTTGGTAAAGATCTTAAAATATACCAAATACGATCCAAACTACTTAACCAAAGATAACGATCAGATTGTTTTTCAGCAATTTTTTGCAATTGAGTAAGAATAAATAAAGGATTAGCAGTATTTTGCAATGATTGAAATGAAGCTTGAGCTTCTGACATACCAAAACTTAATGCAAATGGATTTAAAGGATTTTTATTAAGATATAAAAAACTTTCTTTTGCTGATGGAAAATTCGTATCAATAGTGCTACAAAAAAAGAACACTAGAAAAAATAATATTCTATACAACATTCTTACCCTTACATATTTTGAGAGTTAATATCTACAAACGATACAAAAAAAAGAATTATAAAAACAATTTTTTAATCTATTTTTGTTTTACTTCGGGCAACATTAACAAATTGCTTAATATTTATTGCATTATGGAAAATGGCACATCATCCATTTCATGATTAAAAAAAATTAGAATTAAAAACCACCCAAAATTGAGTGGTTTTTAATTCTAATGATTATTTATTTATTGATCTATTCTATCTAGGTCTCTTACGTATATAATGGTTGCTGTAGCCATTGCTGCCGTTCTCACCATATTTTCTACAGTAGAATAATTTTCTAGATTAGGATCTACTAAAAAACCTAGCATAGCATTAATTGCTACAGCATGCCATGCACCTATTGCGAGAAGCTTCATGGAATCTTCAAAATTTCCATAGTAAGCCTTGTATACTGCAGGTACAGTAGCAACTGCCATACCAATATTCGCTGCATAATTGGTATCACTTGGTCGTATTTGTGAGCCAATCATAAGAATTGACATAAGTATTAATAATTTTTTCATTGAATTTCCTATACTAATGTTAATCTTTCAATAAATATGTCCATAAACTTATGCCTAAACCTGTTAAACAACATACTCTAGCATCAGAAAATTCTCCTTTGCTAGCCTTGTATGCAGCAAGTGAAGACATAAGAACTGCTGGAAAAAGCGCCGCATCCTCTGGTAAAAATACTGCAGCATTGGCAACAGCAAAAGCTGTACATGTTATTTCACTTATGGGCATTTGGCTTGGTCGTATTTGTGAGCCAATCATAAGAATTGACAGACATATTAATAATTTTTTCATAAAATCCCCCTTGTAGAACTATTATATAACTTTTTATGATTGTTGATTATGTTGCTGACATTTTTGATCTTTGAATGTTTTTGCTATTTCTGCAATTTGAGACCCAGAAAGATAACCTTTATCTGTTCTCACTATTTCATTTACATTTTCAGCAATTCTAGCTCGCTCAAGATGATCATTAAACTCATGTAAACATATTTCACATCCTAAGGCATTTGCTGCCTTGGTATCTGCTCGCATTTCCATAAACTTAGAATATTTATCTGTAGCAATAACTGCTGAAGTAGTTGCCAATGCGAGACTTGCTGCAGCTCGCAACAATGGTTCATTTATATTTTTTGAAAGTGCATATACAAGACCAGAACCCCCAAAAAGTATACATTTTTTCAAAAGATCATGTACTAAATAGTCATTATGATTCATATGTACAACTTCATGAAATAGTATCATTCTTCTAAAGCCCAGTGGTGCAGCATCGAGCAAATTTCTGTTAATACTTATTTTATTACAATAAGCTCGAGCGTAATCATCATTATCAGTATGCTCAACTATAGAGATATCCTTAGAACAATTTAATCTTGTTTTAGCCTCTGAAAGCATATCTTCATAACTTGACCATGAAAGAATTGGTAAGGCCAATAAGCCAAATATAATCCCTAAAAACAATGATTTTTCCTTGAAATTCTTCATAGGATGACCTCCCTATTTTGGCTCCTAGAGCCATTTATTGATCCATTTTTCTACTATAATTCTATCAAATTTACCTATTTGTGCAAAGGGGTAGGCCTCCATTTTAGACCCTAAAAAAGGCTTATAGAGCTCATATCCAATTACTAAAAAACAACAAAAAAAAGCCGTAATTTCTTACGGCTTTTTTTTAGAACAAAATTTTAATTTAGAATTCGTATTCTTCGTCTAATTCATTGTTTGCAAGGTAAGCATCAACTGCTTTAGTTGCAACAACTGCAGCTACTGCAGCAAAAAACATAGCATAATATGGGTTATTTCTAATAGCGTTATCTAGATTAGCAGGTGCTTCTTTTATGAAAGCTGGTACTGACGGTAATGAAAAGCTGAATGTTACTGCATCATCAGCAGTAACTACTGAGCTTATTGCTACAAATGACACTAAAAGTGCGAACTTTTTCATATGTTTCCTTTTAAAATATGTGACAAACTTTTTTAAGTATACTTGGAAGTAGGGTCTTGGGTGCATATTATCAAACAAGGACCCTTTGTCAAGAAATATCCAAACTCCCAATCATTGATTGAATCGATATTTTAGGAAAACAGGTAACCCCTTTGATTTAGGCATCTGTTATGTTACACTAGCATTAACCTTAAAATATAAAAAAATTGGCAGACTAGGCAATCGCTTGTAGGTTACTATAAGAGGAAAGTCCGGACTCCTATCAAACATGGTGCCTTAGGAAACTTAGGTTTAACTAAGGGCAATTGTAAAAAATTGACGGAAAGTGTCACAGAAAATAACCGCTTTTAATCGAAAGATTGAAAGTAAGGGTGAAAATGTGTGGTAAGAGCACACGGATTCATGCAGTAATGCATTAGTATAGACAAACCCCACCAGGAGCAAGACAAAGTATGCAAGCAGGTCGTTTGATACCGTACTTGCGGGTATGTCGCATAGATAAATGGTTGCCATTGCAAAGCAATTTGCAAACAGAATCCGGCTTATTGTCTGCCATGTTTTTTTATACCACTTTTGCCTTTATGAGATAAAAACAATGAAATTTTTACGATATTTTAGTCAATTTAAAAAATATCTGTTTGCAATCCTGCCATTCATATGTTTTTTTTTAGGGTACGTTTTATGTAACTTATTTATTGGCAATAAAACATACACTACTCCACAACTCATCGGCCTATCGCTTCATCAAGCTACTCAGCAAACATCGCCCTATCACATAACAATTCAACTTATTGCAGAAAAAGACTGCCCTGGCGCTATCCCAGGCACCATTATCAGTCAAAAGCCATCAGCTGGGCGTCTGATAAAATCACATCAATCAATTTTTGTTGTCATCACTAAATTGCCCGCATCAGCTCTTGCACCAGATTTTTTAGGCAAGTCGCCTGCAGTAATTGAATCCTTAAAACAAGAAAATCATGTAAAATTGAAAACATATGATATTGAATACAATGCTCCCAAAGGAACATGCGTTGGACAAATACCACAACCACAACAACCAATTGTTGATAAAAAAATTATTGCTTATACAGCACAAGATAAAACAAATAAATATATTATGCCTGATTTAGTCAATCAAAATTTGCAACGCGTAGTAGAATTTTTGAAAAAAAATAACTTAACGGTTCAAGTTTTTTATAAAAATCAAAAACTAACACCGCCATATCAACAAGATTTAATTATTATTTCTCAAAAGCCACTGTCTGGCTCCATTATGAGTTTGCAGGATAATGCAATCATTCAATTAGAAGTAGAGTAAAGAAAATTTATGATCCAAAATTCTTCTTTGCTTGCACTGCTTGCATAAGCGTTTCATGCAAGAGTTCTTGGGTTAAATCTGGCCATAAACAATCTAAAAATTTAATTTCAGCATAGGCTGCTTGGAACAATAAAAAGTTACTCAAACGATGCACGCCGCCTGTTCGAATAATAACTTCAGGGTCTGGAATATCTCCAAGCCATAAATATTTTTTAAAAAGATCGATGCTGAGATTTTCAGGTTTATCTTGCATTAACTTCGTTGCTGCAGCAAGAATTTCTTGTTGTCCTCCATAGCACATCAAAAAATTACACTGAAGTGTCATACAGTGAGCTGTTACAGCTTCTATATTTAAGCATACTTGACGTGTTTTCTCTGGTAAAGCTGCAAGATCTCCAACAAATCTTACTTTAACATCTGATTTTATAAATTCTTGAACTCGAGACTGCGATTCATCAATTAAAGCAAAAAGATATGATATTTCAGTTTCAGATCGTTTAAAATTCTCAAGGGAAAATGTATACAAAGAAACATAGGAAATTTTTTGTTCAAGACAATATGTAAGAACCATTTCAACAGTTTTGGCACCCTGCCTATGGCCTAACCAAGGAAACATTCCTCGACCTTTTGCCCAGCGACGATTCCCATCCATAATCAACCCCAAATGAGAAATCATGCTTTACCCTTTAATGATTCTGAAAAAGATTTTTTTAATGCTGGATACCGGATCTGTCCGCCGAAGTTTAAACATCCCTCGATACATTCTGCTAGGGCAGAACACTCGGGACGAGCGGCGTGTGGGTTGAGGACGTACGAAGGCTGGATCACGTCCGGGATGACCCAGGCGTCGCCTTTAGCTATGCCGGGCACAGCGAGGAGTAGCTTTAATTCAAGTTGTCTGAAATACGTTATAGCATAATCAAAAACCAAAATTCCACCAGCAATGAGTAATCGTTCACATGCAACAATTGGTATTAAAGCAATCCACGCGCCTGCAGGCATATTGTGTGTGTATAACCAAATAACTGAACCAACACTATGAGCTACAAATGATGCGCTCAATGCACGAACATATGAACTATCTTTCACAAAAAAAAGTGCCATAGGAATAAGCCAGTATAACGAGTATACCCAGGCACCTGTTTGCATTTCCTGATATATAAATAGAACCATACAAATAAAAGGTACAACAAAGGATGTTATAATCTCACGTTGAGCAAATGCCCTGCTTGCAAAAAGAAGAGGTGTTCTATTTAAAAAAAATAATACAAACCAAGAAGTTGAAAAAAATGATGTTGCCAGAAAAAATAATGAAATCCACGTGAAACCATAATGCACTGCAATAACTGGAGCAACCATGCAGGATAAAGAAAAAGTTGCATGAAATGATCCAACAATCCAATTAAATGGAATGAGTCGCGCACATAAAGTTAAAAATAGTACAGGGATTATTTTTAGATTTTTTTTCATAAAGCTTTACTTAATTTTTATGATAATCTATTTCTTATCATAATTGTACTATGATCTAAACCCATTGTACAGAATACAAAATGCCAATTTTACCTTTTGGGACTTCATAATTTGAAGAAAGGATATTCATGAAATATAAAGCAATTATTTTTGATATGGATGGCACCATTATAACAACAGAAAGCGTATGGGAAGAAACAACTAAACAACTTCTCAAGGCTAAAGGAAATCTAAGTGACCAAGAATGTCAACTCATTATGCCTATGATGAAAGGCGCTTCTTTATATGCAACCTGTGCTTTCATCAAAGAAACGTTTAACACAAAAGAATCTATCGAAGAATTGATTGCAGAAAAAGAACGTCTTGCATTTGGTCGATTTACCACTGAAGCACAACTTATCGAGGGCTTTGATCGTTTTCATAATAAAGCCCAAGCTTTAGGTCTAAAAACTGCAATTGCAACCAATGCTAATCAACGATCAGTTGATAGAATTATGAAACATTTACCACTCGATCAATTTTTCAGTAACCATATTTATTCAATCGATATCGTCAACAGAATGTATAAACCATATCCTGACATTTATCTTCATGCAGCAGCACAGCTGGAAACAGATCCTAAAGATTGTCTTGCTATTGAAGATTCTGCTCATGGTGTTACTGCTGCAAAAGCTGCTGGTATGTTTTGCATTGGAATCAATACTGGTCGTGATCGCAATGCAATTGCTCACGCAGATCATATTATTGAAGGCTATGATGAATTAGATATTGAAGCATTACTCGTTAAATAAAAATAAAACCCCCTTTAACCAAAAGTAATACCTATGATTATTGATCAAAATTTATTTTTTTCTATCCTTATTGGCTTTGCACTTTTTTATCTTGCTCTTGGTGTTTGGTCTGCACGTAGCGTCAGAACACTTCAAAATTATTTTTTAGCTAATAGAAATCTTGGTGTTTTCAAATTAACATTTGCACTTATCGCAAGCCAACTGGGTAGCGGTATGATCTTAGGAACTGCTTACCGCGCATATCATGTTGGTTTATGGGGGCTTTTATACGCAATAGGTATGAGTCTTGGTTTTATAATCTTAGGTTGTGGACTGGCATCGCGTATGCGCGCTTTAAACGTCAACACGACTGCAGAAATTTTTGAAACGATTTATGGATCATATTACTTAAAACTTTTTGCTTCTCTACTTTCTATTGTAAGCCTATGGGGTATTTTACTTGCACAAATTGTTGCATCCAAATCATTATTTTTTGGTCTAAAAATTACTGATCCGTATGTGCTCGTGAGCTGTTGGGTATTTCTTATTTTTTATAGTATGCTTGGCGGACTACATTCAATTGTGATCGTTGATATTGCGCAAGTACTTTTCATTTCAAGTATATTTTTATTTGCATTTTTTTCATTGCCCTCAGCAACAGAGACTATGACTAATTTGCCAAGACTTACACTTATTCAAAATTATTTTTATAATGTTAAACCTGATTTGTGGAGTTTTTTGCCAATACTTTTTATCCCAACTCTTTTTGCATTAATTGAACAAGATTTGGCTCAAAAATTCTTTGCAGCAAAAACACGAGCAACCGCTACCATATCAGCTTTTCTTGCTGGTTTGTTTTTAATAGCTTTTTCCATCATTCCAATATTTTTTGGAATATTGGCTAAAATAAAACATGCTGTTATTCCGCAAGGAGGAAATCCTTTAGTTGCAAGTCTTTTTTTAGTATCAAGCAAAATGGTTTTTATTCTGGCAATTTGTGGCATTATGGCAGCAATTACTTCAACGGCAAGTTCTCTTTTATGTGCAATCAGTTCAAACATTGTGCAGGATTTTAGTGCATTTTTACCACTTAAAAATCACAAATTAACAACAACGCGTGTTATTTCATTTTTAATTGGAATCAGCGCACTTGTTATGTCTTTTTATACAAGCAACGACATTCTTTTTATTTTAGAAAATAGTTATCGTGTTTCTGTAATCTGTCTTTTTGTGCCAACTGTTATAGCATACTTTGCAAAATCACTCTATAAACAAGCTGCTTGGGTTTCTGTACTCTGTGGTGTGGCAGGACTCATTGGAGTACAATTTTATCCAATGACTTCAATTATGAAAGACATTGTTCCTTTAGCACTCTCTTTATCAAGTTATATATGCATGTACTTTATTGTTTGGATAAAAAAACAACTATCTCTTTAAATGTCATATAATGAGTATGTATAGTAACAATAAATTATTGTAAGCACCCCTACTTAAACAGGCGAAATATGAATAGATTAAAATTGTTTATTTTAATATTGCTCGCTCATCAAAGTGTTATCCTTACATCAGAAAATAGTACAATATCTGATAACAAAGAATTATGGGTTACGGTATTTATTCATGGATCGTTTTCATTACGCCCGCATCTTAACATACGAAATATTATAAAAATGCTCACTGATTCAATTGAAGAATCTGTTTATTATCGATCAACTGAAATTAATCGGCGGGATCCATTTTTTTACAAAAATCAAGCAATAGCAGGACTTGGTTTACATAGAGTTGATATTGATCATCCACATAACAATGCTGCTGCACCTATTCTTGCTGCTTCATTTGAAGAAATTTCAAAACATGTAGGAAATGCTCCATCAAATCAATATTATACTTTTGGATGGAGTGGACTGGTGAGCAATAAACTTCGCTATCTTGAATCAGCTTTTTTGCATCAAGACTTAGAAGTATTAATTAAAAAACTCAAAGATGAAGGCTACAATCCAAAAATCAGAATTATTGGATATAGTCATGGTGGAAATCTCGCTTTACAACTTGGAGCGCTTCATACCACTAAACCAATATCAAGCCAATTTAGTATTGATGAACTTATCATTATTGGAACTCCTATCCAGGTTGAAACTGATTACCTTATTAACAGTCCTATTTTCAAAAAAGTGTATAACTTTTATTCTCGAGCAGATAAAGTACAAACGCTTGATTTTTTCTCATTTAAACGGTTTTTTTCGAGAAAGAAATTTTCAAAACGGCGCAATTTTAGATTGCCTGATAAATTAACTCAAATCAGAATCAAAATTACAGAATATGAACCAAAATCTGACAAATGTACTTTTGATCAATTACCGGAGGATCCAAAACTTCTTAAAAAACATTATAAAGAAATTGATTATGATCCAGGGCATTTTGAATTATGGTTTATGGGATGGACAATTTTAACATACCGAACCACGTTTCCTCTCCAACCATTACCCGTTTTAACATTTTTGCCTATTTTCTTGCATTATATTCAATTAAATCCAGATACACCTCGAGATCTTGTTGCGCACATCAAACCACAATTCAACACTATTGAATTTTTACCGTATCATATGCACAAAAAATATTTCAAAGCTCAATTCACTTTCATGGATATGGCATTACTCAAACATATGACACATCATGCATCAAAATTTGTTCCTGATGATTATAATATTAATATTTACAATCAAAAAGTGTATGGAGCTATTAATATTGCAGAGTATGAATGGAGAGAAATTAAACGTTTATTCAAACTTGAGAAAAAAAACAAAATTGAAATGCCAGCTTCAATTAATATTAATAAAAATGATTGTGGTTACAAAGGACACTTACCCGCTACAACTTGACCACTCATAATTGTCATGATAGCGTGCTATACATACCCTAAAAACAAAATCTCTCAAAAAATAAGGAACACTTTTGAATAAATTTTTTTTAGTTGCACTTATATGCAGTAGCATTTTTTTAACAATACCACATTACGTACAAACAGCTCAAACATCAAAGCCGACTATAAAATTATATGTTTATCCTGGTTGTCCATATTGCTCAAGAGTTGTTAAATTCTTAAAAGATATAGATCAGCTTAAAAATGTTAAAATACTTGATGCAAACCAACCTGAACATTATAAAGACTTGGTAGAATTAAGTGGTGGAACTCAAGTTCCTTTTTTACATGATGAACCTCGATCTGTAAAAATGCTAGAAAGTAAAGATATTATTAAGTATTTTAGAACACGATTTAATTAATCAAAATTATAATGCAATTTAAACATCTGGTTACAACGCTCTGCATAATTTTTATTATACTGATGACTGGTTTTTGGATTTTGGTTATCAACAAAAATCCACCGTCCTCATCCAAGACTTGCGTGGTATGCACTACAACTATTATTGGTGATGCTATCAAGCAAATAGCTCATGATACCATTAATCTTGAAATTTTAATGGGTCCAGGTGTTGATCCTCATTTGTACAAACCAATTGAACAAGATGTCTATAAAATTTCTCAAGCTCATATTATTTTTTACAATGGATTGCACCTGGAAGCTCGCATGGGCGATCTTTTTGAAAAAATGGCAACTATAAAAAAAACAGTTGCTGTTTGCCAAGATATGCCAAAAAATCTTTTAATAAGATCTGCGCAACATGAACAATTTATCGATCCGCATGTTTGGTTTGATCCACGTTTATGGAGTTATGCTATTGAAACAATTACCAGAACACTGCAAGAATATAATCCGCAGCATCATGAATTGTATGAGCATAATAAAAAAGAATTTTTAAACAAATTAGATAAACTTTATGATTCAACTCAGAAAAGTATCCACCAAATTCCTGCAGAAAAAAGATTTTTAATTACAGGACATGATGCCTTTTCATACTTTGCGCAAGCATATGATTGCAAAGTAGTCAGTCTACAAGGAATTAGTACTGCAAGTGAAGCTGGCACCAAAGATGTGCAACATCTTATTCATTTTATTTATCAACATAAAATTCCAACAATCTTTGTAGAAACTTCGGTACCATCTCGCAATATTCAAGCATTACAACAAGGAGTTTATTCGTTAGGATTCGATGTGCGTATTGGTGATGAACTTTATTCAGATGCCCTTGGTTGTCCTGACAGCCCTCAAGGCACGTATCTGGGTATGCTACAATCAAACGTTAATGCAATTGTAAACGGACTGCTGCGATAAAAAAGCTCCAATAATTCGGAGCTTTTTTATTTCATATAAAAATAGTTTATTTCTTTGGAGTTGGATACGTGACATATCCTTGATCATCTACAATCATTCCTCTTTTTTCAAGTGTTTCTTTATCATCTTTATTTATCAAAATACAGTGGTGGGAATTGCCATGAGCATCATAATTACCAAAACAAGGAATTGTCAACGCATATAATCTATTTCTTATTGTAACATTGGGACAAAATACTTTTCGAACTTCAGAACAATAATAACGATCATCGAATAATTCTTCATATACGATTCCATCTTTATAAATTCTTCTATCACGCCACTGGAACAATTGGAGCCCTTCACTTTCTGCGCCCAAAGGCTGACAGCAATGGTTAGGCGTATGCATCATTGCAAATGTAAATCCTACGAAAATCATACCTGTAATTGCTAACTTACAAAAAGAAGTACAACAATCATCTACTCTTTCCCTTTGTATATTTTCTACTCCTTGCTGGTGCACATTTTGTACTGTTTTTTGATGTTTATTTTTTCCTGGGGCATATGAAACATGCGATGTGGCTAACATAATGCAACCACTCATCAATATTATTTTTTTGAACATAGTAATCCTTGAAAAACTAAGAGTTAAAATACATTGCATAGATTGATCTATGTAATATATACAAAAAATAGCACTACAGTCGGAGCTTTTTTATTTCATATAAAAATAGTTTATTTCTTTGGAGTTGGATACGTAACATATCCGTGATCGTCTACAATCATTCCTTTTTTTTCAGCTTCTGCTTTATTCCATATTAAATAATAACACAAGGAATTACCATGACCATCACAATTACCAGAACAAGTAATTGTCGTCACACGAAGTCTATCTTGCACTTTCACCTCTGGACAAAATGCTTCTCTAACTTCTAGACAATAAAAACGATCATCATACCAATCCTGAAAACGTAATCCTTCATGCTCTACTGATTTTTCAAACATCCCTTCTTCTCCACCTCCCTTTGGATAACAACAACTCATGGGTGAATTAAGAATAATCCCCATAAGAACTCCGGTTGCAATTAAACCAATCCCTACATCACGCAATCGTAATTTATGTAATTCATGTCTTTGCACTTCTTTATTTTGTTCAGCTGCATAAGAAATATTACCATCTGCTAACATAATACAAGTACTCATAAATATTATTTTTTTAAACATAGAAATCCTTAAAAACTAAGAATTAAAATACATAGCATAAATTGATCTATGTAGTATATACAAAAAATAGCATTACAAAAGATTTTTTTGCCAATTTCTCACTTCATATATTTCATGATATACTTACAGAGTTGTTTATTTTTCTCCCTTAAAATCCATTGTTCCCATGATTGACCACAAAAAATATGCTATCGCTGTAAAAGATCTTACGGTTGCTTATCATGAAAAACCAGTTATTTGGGATCTTGATTTCTTTGTTCCAAAAGGAACTTTACTTGGCATTGTTGGACCAAATGGAAGCGGAAAAACAACACTTTTAAAATCGATTCTTGGAATTATACAACCTACAACAGGCTGCTTAAAAATTTTTGGGGAACCTTACAATCGCACTACACACAACATAGCGTATGTTCCTCAAAAAAGTTCTGTTGATTGGTCATTTCCAACTGATGTATTTGATGTCGTACTTATGGGTCGTTATGGCCATCTTTCTTTGTGCAGTCGGCCTACGAAAAAAGATTATGAAATTGCAAGGCAAGCTTTAGAAACAGTTAACATGAGTCAATTTGCAACGCGACACATAAGCCAACTTTCTGGTGGACAACAACAGCGAGTTTTTCTTGCACGAGCTCTTGCACAGCAAGCCGATATTTTTATTTTAGATGAACCATTTGCTGGTATTGATATTGTGACAGAACAGATTATTTTACAACTTCTGCAACATCTACGAAACCAAGGTAAAACAATTATTGTTGTGCATCATGATATAACAACCGTAAAAAAATATTTCGATTGGACGTTTCTCATGAACATCAAACATATTGCTTTAGGGCCAACTGAAACTGTTTTGACACCTGAAAATATTGCAAATACGTTCCAATCATATAATCTTTTTAACGAAAACATCAATGATTGATCAAACACTTCTCTTGATTATGTTCGCCACTGGACTTCTTGCTATCAATGCTGGAATTATGGGTTGCTTTGTACTTTTACAAAGAAAAAGTTTATTTGGTGACACTATTGCTCACGCTACATTGCCAGGGATTGCTGGAATTTTTTTAATTCTGCATAGCAAACTTACATGGATTTTAATGATGGGAGGAATGATTTCTGCAAGCATTGGAGCTATAACTATTCATTACATTATCAAACAAAGCACGCTTAAAAAGGACACAGCTCTTGGCATAGTGCTTGCAACTTCATTTGGATTTGGAACTGCACTGCTCAGCAAAATTCAAACCTATCCAACCGCTCATCAAGCTGGTATAACAAAATATTTACTCGGTAATGCATCAACTATTTTATATAGTGATTTGTATATGATTGCAGCAGTCAGCATAATCAATCTCATTTGTTTAAAATTATTTTTCAAAGAATATTGCATACTATTATTTAATCCAGATTATGCTCACACTATAGGCATTCCTGTACAAAAAATATCAATGCTTATAACGTTAAAAACTATGCTAACCATTGTAGTTGGTTTACAAACGGTTGGTGTTATACTCATCAGCGCACTTTTAATTGCTCCTGCTGCTGCAGCGCGTCAATGGACACAACAATTTTCAACGATGATTTTCTTGAGTGCATGTTTTGCTATACTTTCCACCACAACAGGTACACTGATCAGTAGTTTTGTAAATCATTTACCAACTGGTCCAACAATTGTTGTTATTGCAACATTAATAACTTTTTTATCAATACTCTTTTCTCCACAAGGAGTAGTAACTTCTTGGATTACAAAAAAACATCATATGAAAAAAATTCATGCATCAAAAATGTTGTCACATTTTATGTTATTTAATGAAAGCAAAACAGATCCGTATCATGCTCATGATATAAAAGCATTACAAGCAATTGGTAAACAAAGTACTAAAGCAACCCTACGTTATCTTGAAAAAGAAGGATTGATTGAGCAGTCACATCAGAAAAATTTTTTTAGACTTACACCAAAAGGTTTTTCATCAGCAAGCCATCAACATAAAGAGCTCTCATGAATATTATTTATCTACAACTCTTGATAACATCACTTCTTGTTGCTGCTTCATGCGCTCTTCCTGGTACCTTTTTGATTTTGCGAGGTACAAGTTTGATGAGTGATGCTTTAGGCCATGCTATTTTACTTGGCATTGTTCTTTCATTTTTCATCACGGGTAATTTGCATTCTCCTATCATTTTTTTAGGTGCAACACTGACAGGAATTATCATGGTAGCTTTTATAGAATTATTGATATACAGTAAACGGCTCAAGACTGATGCCGTCATTGGTATTGTTTTTCCACTATTATTTTCAATTGCCATTATTTTAATTAATTTGTATGCAAGTTCGATTCATATCGATATTGATGCAGCACTCCTGGGAGAACTTTCATTTACTCCATTTCATACATTAACTCTATGGGGCAGAAATCTTGGGCCATATGCAATCTGGACTATGTCTATTATTTTAGCAATGAATATCATCACAATTGCAGCAATGTATCCTGCTTTAAAAATTGCAACGTTTGATAAAAATTATGCAACATTACTTCATTATCGCCCGCATCTTATTCATTATGCACTCATGACCATTACAGCCATCACCATTGTTGGAGCATTTGAATGCGCAGGTGCAATTTTAGTGGTAGCATTTATGATTATCCCACCTGCGACTGCATATTTACTCACACATCGATTATCACACATGCTCATTGTCAGTTGTTTATTTGGACTGATTGCAGCAGTCAGTGGTTGTATTGTTGCACATATATTTAATGTTTCCATTGCAGGATCTATTGCAACAGTCAATGGGCTTTTGTTTTTCTTAATATTGTTTTTACAAAAACTACGGAAATAATTTTTATGAAAAAATCATTTAAAGACCGCATGCCACAGATTGATGGGCCACTGCTTGATAAAGTTATAATGGATATAAATCCAACAACTGATACTTCTGTCTATCCATTCACGCTCAATATTATCAAACAGTTAAAAGAAATAACGTTTCCTACACAAGTAACATTTTTAGTTGGAGAAAATGGAACTGGAAAATCTACTATTCTTGAAGCTATTGCTGCTAAAGCTGGTTTTGGCATTGAAGGTGGCAGCAAAAATATAAACTTTTCTACAGCGCAGCAAAAAACGTACGCAGGAACACAAGCTCTTGCCGCCAATATCAAATTGTCATGGAGATATAAACCGCAATATGGTTATTTTTTCAGAGCTGAAAGCTTTTTTAACATTGCCAGTCATATTGATAATTTGGCAAAATTTGACCATCTAATATATAACTCCTATGGTGGCAAATCATTACATGAACAATCTCATGGCGAAAGTTTTCTATCATTTTTTAAATATGGTTTGTCGCAAAATGCATTTTTTATTTTAGATGAACCTGAAGCAGCGCTCTCACCACAAAGACAATTATCGCTTATGTTTATTATCCATGATGTATGCTCAAAATCTCATACTCAATTTATTATCGCAACACATTCACCCATTTTACTTGCATACCCAAAAGCAACTATTTATTCCTGCGATGAAGGTGTTTTGCAAAAAATTAAATATACCCAGACACAACATTATCAAATTACAAAACAATTTTTAGATGATCCAGATCGGTATCTCCATCATTTGTTTCATCAAGATGTATAAAAAAATAATTCCTACAAAAAATGTAGGAACTATTTTAAATAAAAAACATGATATTTTATAATTAAGCTTCAGTTTGCACCGATGTAGAAACAAATTGACGTTTTTCTAATAATTTCTGTATTACTCCTAAATGAATAACCATTTTTTCATGCATTTGCAATTGCCGATTATGCAATACAACAAGTTGCTGTAATTCAGCTTTTGATGACAATTCAGGTTCACTGTAATATTGAATAAACAATTTTGAATTTTTAAATGTAGCCAAACCACTTCTTTCACAATAAAAAATATCCAAAAATTGAAGCATGTCAGAGGTTGTAACACGTGCAAATCTATGACTGCTCATAAACAACTGAGATATTTCTTTTTTTCCCTTCTTTAAATAATTTTCCACTAGATTTGTATCTTCGCCATTTACTTCACATTGAATATTTCGACCATTTTTAAAATGAGACATATAAAATCCAACTCGTTTAAACTCGGGTCGATTTATTGATTCTATCATTCCAGTCTTTCTTAAGAAAAAATAGTCTAAAAACTCAAACATTTCTTCTTGTGATTGCAAAACAGAAGGATTTTGCCGTGGCAATGGCATATTGAATTGCACGACCTTATGATCTTTAAAGAGTTTTGGTGAAGTTGATGATTGTGCAGCCGCCGCTGCATTATGTATTTCATAATTCATCAAACTCAAAGCACAAACTAAGAATAGATATTTATTCATCAAAACTCCTTATTATTTTTATGATTGAGCTTCAGTTTGCACCGATGTAGAAACAAATTGTCGTTTTTCTAACAATTTCTGTATTACTCCTAGCTGAACAACCATTTTATCATGCATTTGCAATTGGCTCTGTTGCAAATCTATAAGTTGCTTTAATTCTCCTTTTAAGGAATTTTCATGTTCATCGTCATATTCTAAATATAATTCTGAATTTCTGAATTCAGCTATTCCACCTTTTTCACAAAAAATAATTTTTAAAAATTTATCCATTATTGCAGGAGTTTTAAAATACTTTTTATATTTAAAATACACTAACTCAGATATTTCTTTTTTATAATTCACAGCAATATTATTAAGAGCTTTGTAACCCATAGAAATACTGTTTTGTTTTCCTAGTAAACTACTGAAAAGACTTTCAAAAAAATTTCTCTTTTTACTCATACGACATTTATTATTTGGATCACTTTTCAAACGAGGAGTTTCAAATACAACACGCTTAAATTCAGGAAGACATATTGATTCTAAATGTCCAGTATGTGTTGTAAAAAAATAATCCAAAAATTCAACATAATCTTCTTTGGATTGAATAACTTTGGAATATTTTTGAGAAGCTGGTGATTGTGCAGCCGTTGCGGCATTATTTATTTCGTAATTCATCGCTGTTAAAGTACATATTAAAAATAGATATTTATTCATTAAAAACTCCTTATTTTTATATAATTAAAATTATTCTGTTTGCATTGATCTAGAAACAAATTTACGTGGCTCAAGTAATTTCACTAACATTGCACGTTGAACAATTAATTCTTGTTGCATTTCTTTTTGGCGCTTTTGCATAGCAATAAACTCCTTTTGTTGCAATTGCATTGATTCTTCAGATTCATCATGATATCTGATAACCAATTCTGAATTTTTAAATTCCGCTACACCACCTCTTTCACAATAGAGAATTTTTAAAAATTTATCTATTGTAAAAACTTCTGATAAGTAATGTTCAAATCTAGCAACAATTAATGAAGATATTTCTTTTTTATGTTCTACAGGATTAAAAACTGTAATAACTTGACCATTTTCTATAAGATTTCCAGATGTGATCCTCCTTTCACCATTGATGCCAAAACTAATATATCGAGTACCTTTAAAATTAGGCATATAAAAACTGATTTCTTTAAACTCAGGACGTTTTATTGAGTTTATTTCTCCAATCTTTCTTGTAAAAAAGCAGTCTAAAAATTCAAAAAACTCTTCTTTGGATTGCAAAACTTTAGAATTTTTCAGCGTTGATGATAGTGCAGCCACTGAGGCATTAATTTCATAATTTATCACAATAAAAGCACAAATTAAGAACAAATATTTATTCATCAAAACACCTTTTTTTATAATTAAATTTGTTCAGTTTGCACCGATGTAGAAACCAATTTTCGTTGTTCCAGTACTTTCTGTAATTTCAATAGTTGCCTTTGCATTCTTCTGTGATGCTCGTTTATATTTTCTTGCATTACCAATTGACGATTTTGCAAAGCAATAAGTTGCTTTAATTCTGCTTTTAAGGGATCTTCAGATTCGTCGTGATATTCTATATATAATTCTGAATTTTTGAATTCAATTACGCCACCTCTTTGACAAAAAAGAATGTTTAAAAATTTATCGTAATCTACTAAAAACCTAAACAATTGACATCCAAATTTTTTATAAATTAATCTGGAAATATCTTCTTTATAATCCTGAGAATTATAAAACGGATCATTAATTTCCTCTAACAAATCTTCATCAAGATTTCTCTGCATTTCACAACTTACATCTCGATCATCATTAAAATCAGGCATCTGAAACTTAATATCTTTATGCTCAAGAAAATTTGTTGATTTTATACGCCCACTCTTTGTGGTAAAAAAAGAATCCAAAAATGTAAGCAATTCTTTTTTAAATTGCACCATCTCAAACGGATTACATGTAGATGATGATTGTGCAGCTGCTGCTGTATTAATTGTTTCATAATTCATCATAGTCAAAGCACAAACTAACAATACATATTTGTTCATCAAAACTTCCTCTCACTTTTTTATACAAAATAGATTTTTTTTATCTATACCATTTTTATCATTATTACAAAATACAATAGGCCCGAATTAAATTCAGGCCTATAAAAATGTAATACATAATTCTTATTTTGTTTCTATAAATTTTGATAATTCTGCCTTACAAGCTGATTTTTCTACTGCTGTAACCATTTCATCATTTTGTAAAGCAGTCATAGCTTCAGCAAGAAGCGCTAATGCACCTATACTTTTGAAGGTTGCCTCAAGCGATCCTTCTTGAACTAGCTCTGACTCTGTTCGTTTAAACGTCGCTAAACAATTATTAAATTGTTCTACCGTTTTTGATGGAGCAAGTAATGTCAGACTTGATACAGCTATCAATGTTAAAGCTCTATATTTTAATTTCATTTACATCCTTTTTTAGTTGTTTGCAATAGACCCTTTCGATCCTATTTTTATATATCGAATTAATTAAGCAATCAACAAGTACCACATATGTAAAAAATCTTGCATGCAAAGTTGTTCAGCTCTTTTTTGCAAAATAGACTCATCCAACTTTTTAATATCAAAATGTGATTGAGCTAAATTATTACGCAATGTTCTGCGTGGTTGCACAAAACACAACTTAATAAACTTCCAAAATTCTTCTTCTCGGGTAATTTCTTGCACTTCATTTTTTGGCTTAAAATGAAGTAAACGAGAATACACGTTAGGCGCTGGATAAAAAGCGTCAGGTGGAATTTTATCCATTAATTTCAAATCAAAATAACGTTGAAAATATAATGAAGAATAACCATGACCACGTCCAGAAGTTTGAACAATTTTTTGCGCAACTTCTTCTTGAACCATAACCACGCCTTCTTGAAACATTGTTCTATTTTTTTGCAAAAGATACAAAATAGGAAATGTTATTTGATACGGAAGATTTGCCAAAAGAACCCAAGGTTCATCCGGCTGAAGCATTTGCCATGAAACATCTAAAATGTTATTTTCAATCACATGCAACCGGCAATCTGAGCCATATTTTTTTTGTACATGCTGTGCCCATTGACCATCAATTTCAAAAACTTTTAATTGCTTACAAGGACCTTGCAAAATAGCTCCTGTCAAAATTCCTTCCCCGCATCCAATTTCCATAACAGAAATAGTTGAATCAAGATGAACAGCATCAATCATACGATCAACATAAGTACGATCTTTTAAAAAATGCTGACCATATTTTTTCTTTAATTCAATGCCTTGACGGCGTGGTCGGTTATAATTCATAGTCTTAATCAATCAATGCATCCTTGAAAAATTCAAGTTGTTCAAGTACTTTTCCAGCACCTTCAACAACACACAACAATGGATTTTTTGCCATACGTACAGGAATTCCTGTTTCTTTTCCAAGCAATTTATCCAAACCACGAAGAAGTGATCCTCCTCCAGCCATCACAATACCACGATCAACTAAATCTGATGATAATTCTGGTGGTGTATTTTCAAGTGCAATACGAACAACATCGACAATGTTTGAAATTGTTTCAAGCAATGCTTCATTGACTTCAGCATCAGTAAGCGTAATTGTTTTTGGTACACCAGTAACTAAATCGCGACCTTTAACCAGAAGAGATTTTGATTCACCTTCAAGCATAACAGTACCAATTTGCATTTTAATAACTTCTCCAGTGCGTTCACCAATGAGCAAATTATATTTTCGTTTCACGTATGCAACTATTGCACGATCCATTGCATCACCACCGACGCGAATTGATCTACAAAACACAGCACCACTCAGTGTAATAACAGCAACTTCAGTCGTTCCACCACCAATATCAACAACCATACTACAAAATGGCTCATGAATTGGAAGACCTGCTCCAATTGCCGCTGCCATTGGTTCCATAATAGTCATAGGCTTATCGCGCGCTCCGGCTTGCTTTGCTGAATCAATAACTGCACGACGTTCAACCTGCGTAATTCCTGAAGGTACAGCAATAATCATACGAGGTGCTACAAGTGCGCGACGGTTATTGTGAACTTTTCGAATAAAATAACGTAGCATACATTCTGTTAATTCAAAATCAGCAATAACCCCATCACGAATAGGACGACATGCTGTAATACTTTCAGGAGTTTTTCCAAGCATTTCTTTAGCTGCTTTTCCTGCAGCAAGCACTTTTTTTGTATTATTTTTAATCGCTACAACAGAAGGTTCATCAAGAACAATTCCTTTATTGCGAACATACACAAGTGTATTTGCTGTTCCTAAATCAATTGCGATATCATTTGAAAATAAGCTTACCCATTTACGAGCAGGCAGAATATTTTTAAACATTGTTTTGATCATGTAAATCTCTTACTAAAAGTTAAAGTTACAACCTATTGATACTCTATTTGTTTTTGCAAAGCCCCTTCCTCCCAAATGATTCATCGGAATATCCCATGTAAAATACACAATTGGACGCCAATCCCATGTTTTATCATGTCCAACATCATAAAACAATCTAATTGTTCCATACTCCTGAGTCCAACCGGAGAAAAAATTCATGTCATTAAATTTTGGTCTTAGTGTTGAATCTTTAATATGTGTACTAAAAATATCATGATCATGGAATGACAATGTATATTTTGCTTGAATACCAAAGCCCGCACGTAAATCTTCAAAAGCCAAATAGGTAGACAAGCTCAATGTTGGTTCTATATCGACGTTTATTTTACCAACTACTGGAGCAAATAAAGGTTGTTCTTTTCCGATAGGAATTCTTCCTGTAAAACAGGTATCCATTCGTTGCGTTAACCGACCTTGAATTCCAAATTTTAAATCTTCTCTTAATTCAAATTCTGCGCGTGGAGCAATGAACCAACCCCATGATGATCCATATGGACCACCAAAAGGAACGCTGGCTAGATTATGAATATTTGCTCGTGTGCCACTTGGAATAATGAGCCCAAGATATACACCCCAATCTATTTTTCTAAATTTATAGCGATATTCATGCACGTCATAAATATTAAGATATACAACAACATCACCAACACCAACTTCATTGCACGTGGTACTGTTAATTTTTAATTCTTGTAAAAACTTCTGTATTGTTTGTGTAAAGAGTGCTTGATTACCTGGATCATTTAAATGCAATTTTGTAAAAGTTTCTTGCGCAGGAACAAGAGAAACAAGTGAATTTAAATTCATAATAAATACAGATCCACCAATTCCTATATGATTGGTCAATGCACCATATCCTGCAAGTGCAATACCTTGACCTTCAAGTGATGCAGGCATTCTTACATCAAAATCACTCAGCCATAACCAATCTGCAGGAATAGGGTTTTGCAATCCTACTGCAGTCAGTGATTTACCAACTTGAGCAAGTTGAAGTTCTCCCCACAATTCAGGATATGAAACGATTTGTTCTTCCTCAAGCGCACGATTTTGATGACGAAACGCATCTCCACCATGAATAAAAAAACCTTGAACATCCAGATTGCTATGTCTGCTATCAGAGCCAGTATATAATTGATCGAACCATGGGAAATATCTATTATCCCAGACCATAGAATAATTACTTTGAGATACCATGAGAACTAAAAAAAATAGGGCTATAAAAAAACGCTGAAAACTTGTTGCTACGATCACTTTTTATCCTTAGATACAAAACATTTTTTGAAACAAGAAAATTGTTCTTTCTATTTTAAATCATTTTAAGCTTTTTTAAAAACTCTTTTTATTGAAAACCCAAAAAGAATATTGTTTTTATATTTTTATAAAAATACATTGTCATGATTATATATTTAAACTTATACTACAATTTAATATATTCTGAATGTAAAACAGTTTAAAAAGGTAACCTTTACCTAAAGATTATAAAGTAAACAAAGGAGATCTCATGTTGGAAAATTTGCAAGCAATTATTCTTGCTGGTGGAATATCAGAACGGTTTCAAACAGGAAATACAAAATTAATTGAAAAAATTTGTGGCACAGAAATGATTTTATTTCCTGTTAGATTGCTTAAATCGTTACAAATTCCTACAGCAATTGTTGTTGGATTCCAACATGAACGCATCAAAAAAATAGTTCAAGCAAATCATCCCGAAGTAACTTTTGTATTACAAAAAGAACCACTTGGAACTGGTCATGCTACACAACTTACAAAAAATATTTGGAACCAGGATCATATTCTTTTAATGAATGCAGATATTCCCTTACTAACAGCAGATATTATCAATAAATTATATCGAAAACACATCAAAGCAGATGCTGATATTAGTTTTGTAACAGCTCATAGTATGGGACTTGATGCAACAAAATATTCTCGCGTTTCATTTGATAATAATAAAATTCAAGTTACCGAAGGTCCAGATAATTGCGATATCGATGATTCAGATCAATGTTGTATTAGCGCAGGAATTTATATAGCGAAACGATCTTTCTTAAATCAACATATTGAGAAACTTTCAAAAAATGAAACAACTGGTGAAATTTATTTGCCTGAATTAATTAAAATCGCAAGCGACCATCAATGTAAAATTATTACAACACCGGTTTCTTTTGATATTGTTCGTAGTGTTGATACACTTGCTGATCTGTGGGCTGTTGAACATATTAAACGTTCTCAACTCATGCTTCATTGGATGAATCATGGTGTACGCTTTGCAAACACTTTAAATATTTTGATTGATGAAACGGTGCACATAGAACCAAGATGTTACATAGGATCTGGAGTATTACTTCTTGGCAAAACAACTATTAAATCTGATACAACTATTGGTGCTTACACACATATTGAAAATAGTACTATAGAAAAAGAATGCGTGATCCCATCACATATGATTATCACAAAATCAACGATCAAAAAAAATACAACATTGCACTCATTTTCTCATATCGATAATCAAAAAATTCAAGAAAGAAATGATCTAACATTTGCAGGCGCGCGAAAAACAATACAAACAATACAACACCAGAATTTTTAATATATATATGATTCGATTTATTCATACAGCAGATATTCATTTTGGCATGGAAAACTATGGTAAAATCGATCCACAAACGGGGATCCATTCTCGTCTGCTCGATTTTAAACAATCGTTTGATATATGTGTAGATTATGCAATAGAGCATGAAGTAGATCTTTTTGTTTTTGCAGGTGACGCATACAAAACAGCAAATCCTAGTCCTACGCAACAAAAATTATTAATGCAATCTTTTATGAGATTGTATCGAGCTCATATTCCTGTAGTCATTGTGGTAGGTAATCACGACAATCCCTTAAGCTACGGAAAAGCCAATGCTCTTGATATTTTTGCGCATTTACCCATTGATGGATTTTATGTATTTTCAAAACCTGAAAGTTTGACTATTCAAACCAAATCTGGTCCAATTCAAATTGTTGCAATACCTTGGCCAAATAGACATAATGTTTCGATTAATTTTACTCACTTTGCACAAAGTGCTACAGAACTTACCAAACACATATCAGATAGCCTTGCATCAATTATTTCAAAACTTGCTCAAGAATTACAACAGGATATTCCTGCAATATTAGTTGGCCATCTTACGGTGAGTTCCGGTATTTTTTCGGGATCTGAAAAACGTGCGGTATATGGACATGATCCTATTTTACTTCCATCACAACTTGCAATTAAACCATTTGATTATGTAGCACTGGGACATTTACATCGTTTTCAATGTGTCAATCAAGGGGACCCTATTCCTGTAGTATATGCCGGCTCAATTGATAGAATTGATTTTGGTGAAAGAAAAGAAGAAAAAGGATTTTGCGATGTTACTATACAAAAAAAATATGACACAAGATTTGTTCATGTCCCTATTAAAACACGCCCCTTTATCCAAATTGATGTTGTTTTAAACGAGCATGATGATCAAACAGAACAAATACTACAAGCACTTGCAAAACATACTATGTGCCAAGCTGTGGTAAAAATTACGTATGAAATTCCTTCAACTTTAACCGATATGGTTGATGTAAAAAAAATACAAAAATATTGTTTTGATGCTATGCATATTGTGGGAATTATTCCAATTCGTGCTGTTCAGACTCGAGCGCATCGGGATCTTTTAAAAAATGAAATGAATCTTGAAACTCTTTTACAAACATATTTTCAGTCTCAAGATTCACTCAAAAAACGAGCATCAGTTCTAACAGAAAAAGCTTTGCGACTTGATGAACTTCAAGAAGCGTGCGATGGAGCTTCTCACGAAGAAAATTGAAGAGAAATGTTATATTTTTTATTACAGCTTAAAGTTCTTTTTATAGACCTAAAACCATTAAAGATTTAATGTTATTTCTTTATTGCCCAATTGAATAATATCAATAAATTCTCGCACTGTTTCATTATGATTGTGCAACATTTTTTCTAATTTTTTACGATTTAAACGTTCAATAATTGCAGAACGGCATTCTGCTAATGGTTTTAGTTTGGTAGGTTCTTTTGCTGTAAGTTTATATAACTCAAATTTTCCATCTGTTTCATGAATTAACGTTTTACCGACATCCATATTTAAAACAAACTCAACATCTTTTGCAATTTCATCATTGGCAATATGAATTGCATCACTCCAGTTTGGTGTAAGATCTTGAGACTTATCCGTTGAAATAAAAGTTTCCAGATCTTTTTTTACTTTTTCTCGAGATGACGCTTCATAGGGAATTTGAGCAACTTGCAGTTCAACCCAACCTTCTATAAATTCAGGAAATTCATTGTAATATTCATTAATTTCATCATCCGTTGCAACAAGTTGCGACTTGAATTTATAATGTGCAAAAAACTCTTGCACATATTGATCATGCAATAATGCAAGACCTTCTGGCGCAAGTCTTCCAACCTCTGCAAACATAGCAACTAAATCTGCATCTGTTAAATTATGTTGGGTTTTTAATCCTTCAATATATTTTTGTGCAGCTGAAGGATCCATAGGCATTTTTTCAGAAATCACTTGTTGATTAACAATCTCTTGTTGAATTTGCTTTGAAAGTTCAATGAACTTTCCATTAAGATCACGCTTCCAAGAACTATCAGTATCAACAAATGCTGTATTGCGCTCTGGTCCACATACCACACAATCTATTCTATCAAGCAAAATGAGTTCTGCCTGAACTATATCAGGCAGAACTATGCTTAAGCTTAAAAGCGTAAGTTTTATTATTTTCATACTTTTACCGGCATTGCTCCATGAGCCATATCTTCATCATCTAAAGTTTCAGATTCTGACTGATCGGCTGAGTTTTGCATTTGCTGTAATGCAGCACGTTTTTTATTTTCTTTTTCTTCAAAATATTTGCTATTTTCAACAACATTCATTTCAGTTTTTAATTTATTTACTAACTCTTCAAGTTGTTTTTCTCTACGTTCATCAGAAAGCATTTTTCTTAAACCTTGTTGTACTTCAGGTGATTTAAGATCACGATATTTTGTTTCAGTTTTGTCAGCTGCAAAAACGACCCAATATGAATCATCATCAGCTTTTATGGTATGAACAACTGGGAATTTTTTAAGACTTAATACAACATTTTTAATAGCTGGACTGAAAGAACTTTTTTCATTAATAACAGCATCGCCCACTTTATATTTGTGTTCTTGAGCAGCCGCTTTAAACGCTGCAGCTTTTTTAAATGCTTTTACTTTGTCAAAAAATTTATCAGCTTTATCTTTTGATTCAAAACGCACAAATGATGTTTCAACGCCGCCTTGGGATAATGCTAAGCCAGGAATAACATCTTTTTTCTCATGATAGAAATTTTCAACATCGCTATCGCTTATAGAAACTGGATGCGCTTCATCAAAATATTTCATATACAGTTTCAAGTCCATAGCTTCATGCAATTGATTTCTTTCTCTTTTAAATTTTTCAGTTTTATCAATTCCATGTTTTTCAGCCCACGCTTTCATAAGCTTAGCTGTCGCCATACCACGGAATACAAAATCTTTTTCAGCATTTGGCATCATTTGAAGCAACATATCAAATTGCTGATTTTCTTTTCGAGCCATATCTAATTGCTCTTCATATTCTTGAACTGTTAAAGCAGGAGTACCATTGATAGTCAACAATACATCACCTGAAGATGTTGATGTTATATCTCTGCATGTCGAGCCAAACGGCCACCATGCACAACCAGACATAACAGTTAGACCTGTAACCATGACAAATGCAGAAATTGCAAGATGTTTATTTTGAAACTTCATGAATAAAATCCTTTAGAATATAAGATGAAAAATACTATTTCTTATTAAAGGATTATAGCAATATTACCCAAAGTTGCAAAAATCATTTTTTACTTAAAATTGTCATAATTTTTCAAAAGATAATGCATATTACTCACATTTAAAATGAACAATTATTAATAAATTATAAAATAATGTCTTTAGTTAAACTACGTTTACTTCTTTATGTTTTCCAAGCACTTCTGCGCCAGCAGCAATCAATGCTTGAACTATTTGAGTATATCCATTACGACAAGCTACATATAATGGAGTCCAATTATCTTTATCTAATGCATTTATATGTGCACCAGCAGCAATTAACATTTGAGCTATTTGAGTATATCCATAACAAGAAGCTATATGTAATGGAGTCCAATTATTTGCATTTAAAGCATTTACATCTGCACCAGCAGCAATCAATGCTTGAACTGTTTGAGTATTTTCATTACGAGTACAAGAAGCTACATATAATGGAGTCAAATTATCTTTATCTAATGCATTTATATGTGCACCAGCAGCAATCAATGCTTCAACTGTTTGAGTATTTCCATAACAAGAAGCTATATGTAATGGAGTCCAATTATTTGCATTTAAAGCATTTACATCTGCACCAGCAGCAATCAATGCTTCAACTGTTTGAGTATTTCCATTACGAGAAGCTACATATAATGGAGTCCAATTATTTTTATCTAAAGCATTTACATTTGCACCAACAGCAATCAATGCTTGAACTGTTTGAGTATTACCATTACGAGAAGCTATATGTAACGGAGTCCAATTATTTTTATCTAAAGCATTTACGTCTGCACCAGCAGCAATCAATGCTTGAACTGTTTGCGTATATCCAGTACAAGAAGCTATATGTAATGGAGTCCAATTAATTTCATTTAAAGCATTTACATTTGCACCAGCAGCAAGTGCTGCATTAATTATTTCAACATCGCACACAGCTTGAAATAATAATTTATTTAATTCTCCTTGACGACATTCTGACTTTAACTCATGTTTTGTTGAATCTAAATCATATTGTATATTCGGGCGTAATAATTTTTTCAAAAGACTTTTGTCACAGTAATTATATGGTTTAATAGACATTAAATCATATAATTTTTCAAAAGCATCAATATTTCTATACAAAATTGCATACTGTAGAGCAGTCAAGCCTGCTTTATCTTTAATATGTATATCAATATTATTTTGTATACATTGACATACCAATGGAAAATTATTTCGTATCACTGCATAATGTAAAATCGTTGCTCCAAATTCATCTTGTGCATTAATACTTTCTGGAGCTTTGTTTAACAAGCTATCAATTAAATCAAAATTTTCCTTCGTTTCATCTTGTGCATTTTCTGCTTGTAAAGCTATATGCAAAGGAATTTGACCATTTTTATTTTTTGTTGTTACAGATAAACCTTTTTTAATTAATTCATTAACTGCATATAAATTTCCATAATGTGCTGCAGTGTGAAGTAACGAATCACCTGAAATAAAATCTTTGCTTTTTATATCTGCACCAGCTGCAACTAATAAATCTACCGCTTGGTTATGGCCCATAGCTATAGCCTGCGCAAGTGGTCTAATTCCAATAGGTACATTTGGTGCTGTAGGATATTTTTGAATTATAGCTTTTATTTCTTCTATATCATTTTGCACAAGAGCTTGTTTAAAATCATAAAAAACTACTTGTAATTCTGCATGCAAAAGTTGCTTATTCTCAACTTGATTTTGAGAAGTAAATGCACAATGCATAGATACGTTAACTAAAAATATACCTACTACAATGCCTTTTTTAAAGCTTTTCATAAAAACCTACTTAAGTATTTTAAATATTGTTCTATTATTTTTTTCAATTCACAAAATTCAGCTATTTTACTTTTTTTGTTGACAAGCGCATTGAAAAACTTGCCCAGATTTATTTGTCCAAGAACCTGATGAGCATACCGTTCCATCAGGCATCGTAGCTCCACAAAAAACAGCAGTTTCAATATTTTCAGCACCATTGAATGTTGCTCCTTTAAGATCAGCTCCCGCAAAATTAGCATTCAAAATATTTGCCCCATTGAAATTTGCTTTTTGCAAAATAGCACCATTAAAATTGGTTGACACCAGTTCTGCTTTTGAAAAATTACCTTTGGTCAAATCTGTTTGTTGACCGATTACCGTAATTAAAAATGGACTTGTTGTAGCTTTGCTTGGGGTATTAAAAGCAGTTCCGGAAAGTTGTGCATTTCTAAAATTAATTCCTTGCAACAACGTACCAGCTCCGCGAAAATCACGACCTGAAGCTTGAATTGGAACTTTTGCAAAAGATTTACTTTTCACAAGCGTAATATGATAAGGATTAAAAGCGGTTATATCACATACAGATAAAATTATAAAAATAAAAATAATTCGTTTCATAGCTATTCCCTTTTTACATTTTAAAAATAGCATGATCTTTTTTCAATCATGCTATTTTTTATTTTCTATGCAAACGTTATAATCGAAGTGTTATACTCCGCAACATTTTTTAAACTTTTTGCCAGAACCGCACGAGCAAGGTTCATTTCTTCCAACTTTATCTTCATCGCGTTTGACAGTTTCTTGTTTGTTTTCTGTTTTGTTATTATCACCAGAAACCATTTTCATTTCTTCCATTTCTCTTTCACGACGTTCAATCAACTTACGTTTATCAAACGATTCAGGTTTGATATGGAATATATGTCGCACGATATCAGCTTGAATATCACGCATCATTTCTTCAAACATAGTAAATGCTTCTTTTTTATATTCAAATAATGGATTTTTTTGAGCATTACCGCGCAGACCAATACCTTCTTTAAGATTGTCTATGTTAACCATATGCTGCTTCCAAGCTTGATCGATAGTTTCAAGCATAATCCATTTTTCAGCATCTTGAATTTGTTCTGCACCAATCTGATTGCGGAACTCGTCATATTTCAGCAATATATAATTCACCAAATCACGCTCAAAATCATCAACATTATTCATTGAAAACTTTTCTTTTTTAAGCATGTCTAAAGGAAGTCCGATGCTAAGTGACAATTGTTCAAGAATCAAATCTACTTGTGCATGATCAATTGTTCGAGCTGGACAATGAGCTGCAATAAGATTACTGATAGTTGCATTAATAAAATCTCGAACAACTTCATAAATATTTTCAGCATCTTTTAAAGTATCTTGACGTAATGAATAAATAACAGTTCTATGTTGATTCAATACGTCATCGTATTCAATTAAATGTTTACGAATCTCAAAGTTATGTTTTTCAACTTTTTCCTGAGCACTTTCAATTCTTTTTGAAATAGTTTTAGATTCGATTTGTTCATCTTCTTTCATACCAGCTTTTTCCATGTAATATTTCATGTTTTCGCCAGCAAAAATTCTAATTAACTCATCTTCCAAAGATATATAAAATCTTGATTCACCAGGGTCACCTTGTCGCCCAGATCGACCACGTAACTGATTATCAATACGACGACTTTCATGTCGCTCAGTTCCTAAAACATACAAACCGCCAGCTTGCAAAGAATCAGGATGCAATTTAATGTCAGTACCACGACCAGCCATGTTGGTAGCAATAGTCACGTGACCTGGTTGTCCCGCATTTTTAACAATTTCAGCTTCACGAGCATGTTGTTTTGCATTCAAAACATCATGCGGTATACCTTCTCTTTTAAGCACTTCACTTAATTTTTCTGATTTTTCAACTGCAATGGTACCAACTAAAACAGGTTGTCCTTTTGCGTGACGCTCTTTAACATCTTGAACAATTGCTGCAAACTTTGCTCGTTCTGTTAAAAATATAATGTCATTTTTATCATCACGAATCATACGTTTATTGGTTGGAATCGCAACAACTTCCAATTTATAAATATTGGATAATTCTTCAGCTTCAGTCATTGCAGTACCAGTCATACCGGCTAATTTTTTATATAATCTGAAAAAGTTTTGTAAGGTAATGGAAGCAAGTGTTTGTGTTTCTTTTTCAATTTTAACACCTTCTTTTGCTTCAATTGCTTGATGCAATCCATCACTATATCGACGACCAGAAAGAATTCGGCCAGTAAATTCATCAACAATTAAAACTTCGCCATCTCTGACCACATATTCAACATCTAATCTAAATAAAAAGTTTGCTTTCAATGCTTGGATTATATGATGAAGAATATTAATATTTTCAACTGCATATAAATTTTTAACATTCAATCGGGCTTCAACTTTATCATGACCTTCTTCAGTTAATTGAATATTTCGAGCTTTTTCATCAATTTCAAAATCAGTTCCTTTCACTAAATTTGAAACAACTTTTTGAGCAACTTCATATAAATTTGATGAACGCTCAGCAGCTCCAGAAATTATAAGTGGTGTTCGAGCTTCATCAATTAAAATCGAGTCGCACTCATCGATAATTGCATATGATAATTCTCGTTGAACATAATCTTCTTTACGAAATTTCATATTATCTCGTAAATAATCAAAACCCAGTTCGTTATTTGTTATATACAACACATCGCAATCATATTGAGCTTTTCTTTGATTATCATGCATATCATTGGTTATGACACCAACGGTTAAGCCTAAGAATTCATACATCGGCTTATTCCACTCAGAATCACGTCGAGCCAAATAATCATTAACGGTGACTAAATGTGCACCTTTACCCGAAAGCGCATTAAGATACAGCGCCAAAGTAGCTGTTAAAGTTTTTCCTTCCCCTGTTTTCATTTCTGCTACTTTACCTTGATGCAATACTATTGCACCCATCAATTGAACATCAAACGGTCTCATGCCAAGAGTACGCTTTGATGCTTCCCGAGCCACAGCAAATGCTTCTGGCAAAATTTCATCTAAATCTGTACCTTGTGCAATCCTTTTGCGAAAATCATTTGATTTATCTTTTAATTCTTGATCAGATAATTTCTCAATTTCTGGTTCTTGTGCATTAATTTTATCAACGGTTATTTGTAATTTTTGGATAGCCCGTTCATTTGCACTTCCAAACATTTTGGCTAGAAAATCTGTAATCATAAAGCACCTTTAATTCAATTTCACATTATCTTAATGCTACAACCGTTACTTGACGTCCAGCTAGCTCTTTATCACGTCTAAATGAACAATACCGAACATTACATATACTGCAGAACTCATCTTCAGTGTATATGTTCTGCGGGCGTATGCCAAATTTTTTCAATCCTTCGCGCAAGAATAGGCCATTATCAAAATAAAAAATATCATTTTTTTTTGTAAAAGCTTTTGATGCATAATCAAAATTTTTAAAATAATCAAAAAATTCTTCAGTCACTTGATAGCAGCATGGCTTGGCGCTTGGTCCAAAAAAACATTGGATATCTAATACCTGTGCTCCATATCTGTTTTGCATCGCAGCAAGAGCATTATGCATTACACCAAAAGCAGATCCTTTCCATCCAGCATGCACTGCACCAATCGTTTGAGTTTTTGGATCATATAAAATTAATGGAACACAGTCAGCCGTAAGAATAACAAGAGCACAATCTTTTTTTTGAGTTATTAAAAAATCACCTTGATACGTAAACCAACTTTTAGAAAATGGCATAGCAATATCTTCAACACATATCCCTTGGTTGCAATGTATTTGATCTAACACAATTAAATGAGCAATACCAAGACTTTTAGTAATATTTTCAAGATTTAAAGAAAATCGTGATTCTTTAATCTCTTTCAGGGAAATTTCATGTTGTTTATCTCCAAAAAAGAGACATAAAGAACCACGATTTAAGTGCATGTAAAATGTTTACCTTATTGTACGTCAATATCCTGCTGTTGTCTTAAATAAGCTGGAATCTCAAATGAATCATCTTGAGATTTGTTAGTATTTTCTTCCATAATTCTAGCAAGTTGCGGTTCTACAAACAACCGTTTTTCTTCATGAACCGGTTTTTCTTCTTGCGTAGGTTTTGCAACAGAAGTTACAGCTTTTTCAGCATGCGCTGGTTGTACAACAACTGGAGTAAAACCAGTAGCAATAACAGAAACAATAATTTCATCTCCCATAGTAGGATCAATGACTGATCCTAAAATAATATGAGCATCTTTATTTGATTCATCATAAATCACATTAGCAGCATCATTTATTTCATGTAGTGATAAATCTGGACCACCACAAATGTTTAAAAGCACGCCACGTGCGCTTTTAATATCCATGTTTTCAAGTAATTGTGATGAAATCGCTTTTTGTGCAGCATGCACAGCGCGATTTTCACCCGAAGCACTTCCTGTACCCATCATTGCAATGCCCATGCCTTTCATGATTGCGCGCAAATCTGCAAAATCTACATTAATGTGCCCTGCACGTGAAATAATTGAAGAAACACTTTTTACTGATTGCATCAACAATTGATTAATCATTTCAAACGATTCAATCATAGAAGTTGATCTATCAACAAGATTTAATAATTTTTCGTTAGGAACTACGATTAACGTATCAACATCTTTTTTAAGTGTTTCAAGAGCATCCTGCGCAATATTCATGCGACGTCGTCCTTCAAATGAAAACGGCATGGTAACAACTGCAATTGTTAAAATACCACGATCTTTAAGAGCTTTTGCAACAACGGGAGCTCCACCGGATCCTGTTCCACCGCCCATACCAGCAACCACAAAAACAATGTCTGCATCACCTAGTTGTTCCATAATTTGTTCAATGTCTTCCTCTGTTGCACGGCGACCAATTTCTGGGTTTGCTCCACAACCAAGCCCCTTTGTTGCTTTAACCCCTAACTGAATTTTACAATCAGCCATTGACTGACGCAACGATTGCATATCAGAATTGGCAGCAACATAACCACTGACTCCTTCAAGACCAGATTTTTTCATGCTATTAATTTCATTGCAGCCAGCGCCACCAATTCCTAAAATCTTAATTTTTACGAAAGAGCTATCGTGCTCTTGTTCGTATAATGTATCGAACTTTATCATTACCACTCCTTAAAACAGGTTTAAAAAAACTTATCTACCCAGGATCTCATTTTGGTAAAAACACGTTGTGCCATAGGTCCTTCCATTTGATTCATACTTAGTTGCTTGTCTTTTCGTAGTGCATATTTTAAAAGACCATAGCCAGTTGCATGCGCAGGATTATTTAAAACTCCTGAAAAACCGCAATCAACTCGTGGTTTTCCAATTCGTACCGGCATACCAAGTATTTTCTTAGCAAGTTCATCAATTCCTACCAATAGCGATCCACCTCCAGTAATAACTAAACCAGCTGTCATCATAGATGCAAGAGATGATCGTTTTATGTCATCTTGTAGCAACGTAAATAGCTCTAACGCCCGTGCATGCAAAATATATCCAGCTTGTTGTGCGCTCACTTTATGAACTGTACCACCTTGTACTGATTCAATTTCCAATTCTTCATCATGTTCTTGATAAAGACGACCTACAAATCCATGTTCTCGTTTAAAACGTTCAGCATCATGCACTGTTGCTCGAAGTCCAACAGCTAAATCTTTGGTGAAATAATTTCCAGCAAGTGGAAAAACTCTGGTATAACGAATGCTGCTTTGTTGATAAATTGCAAAATCTGATGTTCCACCACCAATATCAAGTACCCCAACTCCTAATGCTCGTTCATCAGGACTTAATACAGCCTCAGCTGATGCAAGTTGTTCCAGAATTATATCTTTGACCACAACCCCTGCAAGCTCACAGCATTTCATTAAATTTTGTATAGAAAAAACTGCTCCAGTAATTACATGAACAACTGCTTCCAGTCTTACTCCATGAAGACCAATAGGATTGACTACTCGATCTTTTCCATCAACCATAAAGTACTGAGGTAATGCATGAAGTACTTTTTGTCCTTCTTCTATTGGTACTGCTTGCGCAACAGTTAAAACAGCTTGAATATCAGAAGGAAGCACTTGGCTGCGTTTAATTGGCACAGCACCATGAGTATTAAAAGAATGAATATGACTTCCAGAGATTCCAATATAGGCTTCTGAAATTGAACATCCAGCCATTAACTCTGCTTCTTTTACTGCACGTTTAATCGATTGCACCGTTCGGGCAACATCAACAACTACACCTCGGTCAAGACCATCAGAAGGTGATTTTCCAATGCCCAATATTTCAACGGTATCTTCACTTGTTTTTTGTGCAATCAATACTGAAATTTTAGTTGTCCCTACATCTATTGAAGTGATTAAAGAATGAAAAACTTTTGCCATAATATCCCCCTATCTGACAATAATTTGATTGTTAAATCTTAAATCATATGTAATACTTCTTTTCTTACTTTTCGACATTTTTGGATCTTGAATCAATCGACATAATTCTATATCTTTTTCATGCGGAATATAGCTGACAGCAACCAAAAATAGTTCATCTTTTTTATTTTTTTCTTGTAAAACAATTTCGCAGTCATTTAACCATGTAGTTTCAAAATTTTTTGAAATATCGCTTGGCAATTTTTCAAAAAATCGAACCATACTTGATACATTTTGCTCACCTTGAGATGTTACTGTAGGCAAGCTATCCACTATCTCCTGGTTAAAATGATTCTTGGGTACCGTCGCATCATTGTCGCACACTACAAACTCTTTATTGAGTAAAAACAATGGTTTTTGACCATCAAGCAAAAAACAAATTTTATCTGTTTTGCACAAATGAACTTTCATAGAGCTAATTTCTGGATATTGGTCATTAATTCTTGCAATAACTGTTGCAGGATCCTTTGATGCACCATATTCTGCAGTAATTGTTGATGAAATAGTATCTTGAAATGATTTAGATAACCCTTCATCTATTAAAAATACACATTTTTCAGGCAAGATTTGTTGTATGCTTGTTGTTCTTTTTTTTGTTAAAAAAAATCCAATCAAACACAGGATTGCTACTAAAATGTAAACTATCCCTTTCATAACTTCCCCTTAACCCTCAAGCTTCATCTGCCGATTACTTTCTGTGTACCTTTTTTAAAGTTTCAAAGTCAAGAATAAAACTAAAAAAGAAAGGCTCTACTAGGTCATAAGCGCAAGAGCCTTTAAAAATCTGTTTTTTTACATAATACTCATAAAACAATTTTGTTTACTTTAAAAAATATGGTATTTTTAATACAGGTAATGTTTTAATCCCGTTTTAGGAAAGTTATGATCACATTAAATAAACTGTTATTTATAAGTTTCATGACACTAGGTGCACATACTTTTACAAGTGAAATTTCTCAACTTGCACAAATGAAGTCTCTTGATCGATGTTTAGAGAATGTAATAAAAGCACACCCCTTAATGCCATATTATAAACAACTCGAGTTAGCTCAGTATAATCACAGATTTGAAATGGCTAAATACTCAATAATTAGATCAGGACAGCGACGCGAAAGATTATCTGATCTATAATTACATTAAAGTAAGCTTTTATTTATTTTCTAACTTCAGATTTTTGTAGTAAGCGTCGTCTTTCTTTTTCTTCACGTCTTTCAATTTCGCTTTTTAATTCATTTTGACGTCTGATTGTTTTGCGAACTTCTTCCCGTTTTCTAAAAAGAGTTAACTCTAAGTTCGTAATTTCATCACGAAATTCTTTTCGTTTTCTATGAAGAGTTGAGTCTAAATTGCTAATTTCCTTATAGAGTTTTTCAATAGCTTTGCCATACATTGCATGATCTGCCATAAGTTCTGCATTTGAAAGCGCTAATATCCGTAATTCTCTTTGAGAAATATCTACAGGAACCTCCATAAATGGGGAGGATGGAGTACTATCATCGGACTGAGCTGCATAAAAGTTCATAGAAAAAATACTCAGAACAATGAATAATTGTTGATTTTTACGTACCATACATTTTCCTTAGAATTTTAAAAAAAGTATTTCTAAAAAAAACCGTACTAAAAAAATTTTATAAATCTCAAGAGTACTACCAATCATTAAACTTTAGTAATAACTTTATCAATGAAAGCTCCATGATTTTTATCCATCCAAACTTCAAGCTCTTTTTTATATTGAGATTTAATCTTTTTATATTCTTTACTCTCTGGCACAGTATTCATCATTTGACCTGCAAGCATATGAATTTCTTGAGTCATTCCCTCATGCAGTGATCTATCCACATGCTCAATAAGTTCTGGATCAGCCTGAATAATTTTAATTGCTCCTTGAATAACAGAGCACGCACTATTGCAAACTCCTTGTTTTTCAATAGCCATCTGCAATAAATTTTTTAATTCATTAAATGAAGTAGCACCTTTTCCATAGACAATTAATTTAATTAAATCTTTTTGATTAGATGATATCCATTGATGCAACAATAATCGTCGCACCATGGAAAGCTGAGAAGAACCAGCTCCTCGCTGCAAAAAAACTTCAACTGGCATATCCAAATCTACCATTTCATAGGTATTACTTGGTATTTTTTCTAGTTCAGTTTTAATTTCTTCAAGTTCCAACTTAGCAGTAGTCTGTGGTACTTGCCTGAAAAATTTCCAAGCTAATAATGCACATAATAATGCCACAATAGAACTTGCAAAAAATAATTGTATCCATGTACTTTTTTTCATATCTTCTCCATTATCAACAATTAAATTATTTCAGATTTATTATGAAATTTTATGAAATTGATTTCCCATTAAAAACATTAAAATCCCTGCTGCAACTGATGCATTATATGAAATATCTGCTCGACGTTGCGGCAAAAGAATGCGCGTACCGTATTTTAAAACTTCTTTGCTAATCCCAGATTCTTCACTTCCAATAACAAGCGCTGCAGGCTGTTTATATTGAACTGTTGCTGCATTTTGTCCAGCTCCCAGTGTTGCCAGGTAAATATTGTATCCACGATTTTTCAATTCTTGCATTGCAAATCCCATGGATGGTGCAACAAAAATTCTTGCATGCTCTGCCAAACCCGCTGAAGATTTAATAGCTGCAGGGGTCAAAGGAGCACTGTTTCTGCCACAAAGAACAATGCCATCAACACCTGCAACATATGCTGACCGAATAATAGCACCTAAATTTCTCACATCTTGAACACCATCAAGAACCACAAGAAAAGGATACTTTGCAGGTTCAAACATAGATTTTTCATATGGAAAAGGCGAAACAAATAAAACTATGCCTTGGTGTTCAGTGGTTCCTGAAATATTATCAAGAACATCACGTGTTACGAATTGAATTTGAACATATTTTGGAAGAAGTGATTCAATCTGTCCCCATGATTTAACGGGTGCCTTAGTTGTATACACCATACTTACTTTACGACGCTTAGCTTGTAGTACTTCAAGTGCACTATGTACCCCGTAAATATAATCAGAATATTTTTCTGTAGATTTTCCCGTAAATTTTCCAGGTATATTTTTTTTCATAGAACTCTTTTAATAAAACAATACGTAACAATATAAGTAGATTATCAAACCAACCCCTTTTTTTCTAGATTTAGCCCATTTTTTTCTAGATTTTGATTGTATGATTATGTCTTTTTTGTTTTACTACAATAGATTGTTACTGTATCAACACACATTCAATATAAAAATAAAAATCATGAATTATACAACTTGGATAGAAATAAAAAAATCGGCTCTTGATCACAATATTAACCAGTATCGTCTCTGGCTTCCGCAGCAAACTGGAATTGCTCCTGTAATAAAAGCAAATGCGTATGGTCATGGACTTACACAAATCGGTTTACTTCATGATCAAAATCCCTCTATTACCAGGCTGTGCGTTGCAAACTCACAAGAAGGTGTGCAACTTCGACAACATGGAATCACGAAACCAATTTTAGTTCTTGGTTTCATCAATACACCTTTGGAAACTATTGCACAATATAATCTTGATATGATCGTTTCAGATGAACAAACTATTAAAGACTTAAACAAATTGGGACAAACATATGGTAAAAAAATTAATATTCATTTAAAAATCGATACTGGCCTGTCACGCATGGGTATTATCCCACAAGAATTTCAAAGATACATGAATTTAATTCAATCATGCACATATCTTTTGTTGCAAGGTATTTGTTCACATTTAATTCAAGCGTGCGAACAAAATTCAGTGCACGAACAAGAAGAATTACTCAACCCTTTTAGACAAGATGATATTGAATTTCATACCGTAAATTCACATGGCAGTCTTTTAAGCAAATATCACTATTCATTTGCTCGCATTGGAGCTGGTTTATATGGTTACTTACCCGAAGCAGATCCACTTAAACAACAAGAACTTCATCCTATTCTATCTTTAAAAACACGTGTTATCGGACTAAAAACTATTTCTGCTGGACAAACAGTTGGTTACGCTAAAACGTACACAGCAAACAAACCTACCATACTTGCTGTTTTAGGTATGGGATATTACGAAGGTATTGATCCTGATTTGGCAAACACTGGCAGAGTTTTAATTCATGGACAGTTTGCCCCCATCGTTGGCAGAATAAATATGAATTATTTTACGGTTGATGTAACGCATATTCCACAAACGAAGCATTATGATATTGCAACTGTTTTAGGTCATGATGGGAATCATTCGTTAAGCGCTTATGATTGGAGGATCGGTGCTAAAAAAAATGTACGAATATTTCTAGCACGACTTAATGATGCAATTCCAAGAATCGTTATTGATTAAAAAATAAGATTATAATTTTAACTATGATATTAAAAAAAGCGCCACATTCATGGCGCTTTTTTTTTAAATTTTCTATTTTTTACTTATCATCATTTGTTTCATCAGTAGTAGACTGAGCAATAACATTAGATTGAGCTGGTTGCACTCGTCTGTAACCCTGCAATTGTTCTGCTTCTATTTGCGGCCAACGAGGTCTTAAAAACTGCTCTATTAATTTTTCATTTACATTGTTTAATTCAGTTAAATCGACTAGTTCTTTTTCTTTCTTTCTTAATTTTTCTTGTGTAGTTGCTAATGTTGCACCTTGAGCTCTCAATTCACTTTGCAATCGCGTTACATCACTGATTTTCCTAACCAATTGTTCATCTAATTGATCGGCTCTTACCTGCTGATCCCATGCTATATTTTGTACTTCTACAGCTTTTCTAGCAAACAAATCTGCTCCAAAATTCAGTGGTTCTCCTGCAAAATATTGAGCTAGTTTTGCGACAACACAACCACCAACAGTTAAAATGGCAGCTTTTCCTTGCGGATTACTAAAAGCTAGAATACCATGGTAACCAGCCATACCTAAAGAAATCCAAACATTCCGATCTATACGCGTAAGAATATTCCAATCAAATTCATCACTAAAACAATATCCTACATCATCCACAGCCAAAGAAATTAATTCACGACGAGCATGTAAATGATATAATGCATCACCAACATTTTGCAATGCTAAAACTGTATTTGCACCTTGAAAAAAAGAATCAACTTTATCAGAACAATCTATATTTTGATATGCATTTGCAAAAAATACTAAAGACAAACAAAGTTTTTTCATATAATTCCTATTAGTCTTTAAGCGTCACTTTCATGGAGCTTTTTTTACTCTTATCCAAATTTTTTACTGATTATCTCTCGTTTCATCAGTGGCTGATTGAGCAGCTTGAGCTGCGTGTGCTAATCTATTATCTCTTGGTTGATTTACTTGTGCGTACGATAAACGAGATCTCAACTCTGTTATTAATTTTTCATGTACATTTCTTAATTCATTATTTGCTACATCTCTTTGTCTCAATTCTACTACTTCTTTATCTCTATCTCTTAAGAGCTGCTGTGCACGTCTTGCTGCTTCATCTTGTGTCGCTAATCTAGTTTCCAATCCTAAAATAGTCGCATGTCTTTGTGTTGATTCTTGTCTTTTTAATTGCACATCGTTTTCTAATTCTGTTATTCGTCTATCTCTTCTTGCAAACTCACGCGCTACTAGATGGTCCTTAGTTTCTCCTAAAAAATTCTTAACATACTTTGATAGAACATAACCAAAAATAGCTACAATGGGAGCTTCATTTCGATTGGACACAGCAAATATAGTATGATAAACCGTCAAAACTCCAGATATCGCTATATTAGCATCTGAATATTTACGTATAGTAGGATCATCTTCATTACCCCACGACATAAACTCATATATTGCATTACCAGCGTTTTGCAAAGCTAAAACTCCATTTACTCCCTGAAAAAAAGGACCAAATTTATCAGAACAATATATATTTTTATATGCACTTGCAAAAAACAGTAAGGATAAAAATATTTTTTTCATAAAATTCCTATTGTTGAAAATTATTTATTTGAAATATGAAAATAAGTGTATAGATTCATACTTTAATTTCAATAAAAATCGACGTATCTACTATACGAAAAATAGCATCTAGAGCGCGCGGCAAGCAACAACCATATTGATGGATGCTGGTTTTAATTTGATAAAAACTTTTGCTGCTTCAATGGCAGTTGAACCAGTGGTACATGAATCATCTACAAGCATGATATGCTTACCAGCAATATCAAAATCAAACTCAGTTAACTCAAATGCTCCTTTGACGTTGCATCGTCTGTCAACCTGTTCAACTCTTACTTGAGATTGTGTTTTTTTGATACGTTTGAGCGCATGAATGACAGGAACATTTGAATAATGAGAAAGACTACGAGCTATCAATTCTGACTGATTAAATCCACGCTGCATAGAACGCGACCAATGCAATGGAATAGGAATGAAACAATCAATTTTAACGAGTGACACTACCGATTTTTTCCACATTAATTCTGCTAGTTTTTCAATAACTGCAGGATCAGATCTATATTTCGCAAAAAGCATAGGGCGCAGTGGCTCAGTATATCGAGAAACAGCATACACCGTTAAAATATATGAATTGGTAAGAATAAACATTTTAGGTGCAATTTCTTCAAGCGATTGTTCGCATCGATCACATAAAATAACTCGAAAAGGACAATGACCCCGACATGAATAACAAAGTGGTGGAGAAATAATATAAGCAATGATGTCATAAAGCGATTTTATCCAATGCAACGCTGGACGACCAAGTATATTCACGACGTATAATCACACAAAAAAAAATAACTTAACAAAAGAGCGCCAACGGTAATACAAACATCAGCAATATTAAATACTGGAAAAAACCAATTTGCCCAATGAAATTGAATAAAATCAATAACTCCACCAAACCAAATTCTATCAAAAAAGTTAGATACCCCGCCAGATAAAATGAGCAGACATGAACCCAGCATCTTATGATCATCAGCAACTAAACGCAGATACCATGCAAAATAAAACAAAACAGAAGCAACAACTACTGTTGTGAGCATGACATATTCATGATCAAGATTACTACCAATGCCCCATGCAATGCCACGATTGTAAGTAAAATATATATTCAAAACAGAGGTAACACTATGCGATTTCCATATTCCATGAACAATGAAATATTTGGTAAGTCGATCAATCAATAAAGGAACAACAAAGCATAATAAAAATAAATGAAGATGTGCCTTTTTAACGAATTTGAGCATCATGTTTTTTTACAACTTTTTCAACAGACTCAGTAACCTCTTGTAACTCATTTTTTGTCATAGTTTTTTCTGGATTACTTATCGTGTATCTAAATGTTACTGAACGCGCATGAGCCCATTCTTCTTTTTCAAAGAAATCAACTAATTGCACATCAGAAATTAAATCATGCGCACGAGCTATATCTTTTTTTAATTCAGCAACAGTAACTTTTAAAGGAACTAAAAGACTCATATCATAGGTGACATCTTGATATTTTGACCATGCTTTGAATTGTTTATTTTCAGGTTGCTGTAATTGCAAGAATTCTTCATCAAGTTCAAAAATAAATGCTGATCCTGAAACAATGGAATGCAACCATTGTGTTGACATCATTCCAGCCCATCCAATACAACGATCAGCAACATATAATTGCGCAACTTTATGTACATCATACCAAGCAGGAATTGATTCCTGTGGCTTTTGCCAAACTACATGCACATTGAAAATATCAAATAAACCTTGTAATTCGTTTTTGCATGTATAAAAATCAACCTTATTTTTATCAAAAATAATTCCAGCAAGAGATTTAGATTCCACGAAAGAATGGTTTTGTTTTGACCAAATTCGATTACTTTCAAATAAACGAATATGTTCTGCGCGTGCAACATTAAGTTCCACACCTTTGAGTAAATGTGGAATCAATGAAGTTACCAATGTCGTCCAATTTTGCGATAAAGGATTTCTCACTTTAACTGCATGATCCAAGTTTATATTCAATCGCGCAATAAATGAGGCATCATACAATAAATAGTCTCTAACTTCATGCATTTTCATAGCAAAAGCTACATAATTTTTAATACGAGCAATATTTTGAACAACTTTGGTACTAAAAGGTGCCATGAGGCGTAATGGCAATTGTTGTTTAATATTTTCAAAACCATATGAACGAATAATTTCTTCTAAAATATCTTCCGCAATGCCTATATCTTTTGTAATTCGGTATGTTGGAACTGTTACATGGTATAAACGTGCTTTTTTATCAAACACAACTTGAAAACCTAATGATTGTAAAGTTGTTTTAATAAACTGAGATTTTATTTCAGAACCTATGCGGTGTTCAATAAATTCCTGTGAAATCTTACAGACAATTGGCTCAAAAGTTTGACCCACAGATACTATTGGTTCTTGAGGCTGAGTTATCACTTTTTCTTTTTTGGCAAGATATACAAAGCGTTTTATTGCAGTAATATTTTGCATCGGATCAAGATGTTTTTCAAAACGTATGCTTGCTTGCGTTCGTAATTTATAATGCTGCGCTGTATGGCGAATAATTGCAGGATCAAATCCAGCTGCTTCAATAATGATATTTTTACTCTGCAATTTATAACTTGAATCTTTACCACCCATAATTCCGGCTAAAGCAACAGAAGAGTTAGCATTTGCTATCACAGTGTCATGCACCGTTAATTTCAATATTTGACCATCAAGCAATTGTAATTTTTCTCCAGATTGTGCTTTTCGAACAGTCATTTCTTTTTTGTCAAAGCTTGCAGCATCAAAAGCATGCATTGGATGCCCAATATCAAACATCACATAATTTGCAATGTCTACCACTGCATTAATTGGTTTTCCTCCTGCACGCAATAATCGTATTGCCATCCATGGCAAAGAATCTTTTCCATGCACATCATTGCATGCAAGGGCTGCAAGTCGTGAACAACTTTGTTCATCTTGAATAGATAATTGCAATGATGATTTTTTTCCTGATGCTACCACAGGTAATTGAGCTAAAACAGCATTTAAAGGTTTAAGTTTTAGATGAAGAAAAGCTGCCACTTCACGAGCTATCCCATAATGCCCCCACAAATCAGGACGATGATTAATTGATTTATTATCAATATCTAAAACATAATCAACAGGAGCAATTTTTTTTCTCCAAGAGCCATCAGTATATTCTTTTGTTGAAACTATTATTGCAGGAAAGTATTCATCTTTTTCATCATGAAACTGACATAAGTTTAACCAATGTAAAGAACTCCCATTTTTAGCAATTAAATACATTTTACCAATTTGACAGTCAGGCCTGAAAGGAAGATCAAAAGAAAAATTTAATTCTTTGCAGTGCAAAGAAATTTTTGATGCATTGATAGAAACGATTTTGCCTATTAATAAGTCTGATGGATCATATTGCACACGCTGGAATGATTCAATTTCTGCTACTTTGGTATTAAACAAATGCACCAATGTTTCAATATTAATATCGTCAAAAGAACAATCAAGATAATCTAAAAGCCACGAAAGTACTATTTTCATGAAAAGCCTTTTTTATAGGATAAAAGAATAATAAAAAACAGTATAAAACAAAACAAATTTCTCACAACTTTGTTTGCATCTTGACATACATATATAACTATCATATCTTAACGAATTGCAAAAATAACAGATCAAAAATCTATAAAAAATGAGTGTATTAAAATGTTAAATATGCGCAGTCAAGCTACCTTTAAAATTCTTTTTTTTATTCTGATACAATATTCTTCATTTCTTATCTGTCATAATCGTTACAATTATAACGATGTTATACTTGCACAAATAAGATCTAAGCAATCAATAACTCCACCGAGTGGTAAAAGAGGTCCCCAAGGAAATATTGGTCCGCGCGGTTTTCGAGGTATGAAAGGTGAAACTGGAGCTACAGGTGCTACAGGCGCTACAGGAGCAACAGGTTCAACTGGTTCAACAGGTTCAACTGGCGCTTCAGGAAGTACTGGTTCAACGGGAGCTACAGGAGCTACCGGAAGCACTGGATCAACTGGAGCAACAGGTGCTACAGGATCAACTGGAGCAATAGGTTCAACTGGTGCTACAGGTGCCACCGGCGCTACGGGTCCAGTTGCTCGAGGAGATTATGCATATATTTATGATACAACATCATCAACTATAACTAGCAATAATAATGTTGCATTTAATACTAATGGTCATCTTTCAGGCATCACACATACTACAAGTTCTTCAGACATTACTATAGCAACAACCGGATTATATCTCATAAATTATACGGTACAAATAGCTTCACTTGAATTATCTGCTTCTCTTTTTGAAATCTCTGTTAATGGAACTGGTGACACAGCAACTGCAAATCATAGTGCTGCTGGTGATACAAAAAGTATATGGACAGGCGTCATGAGTCTTACCGCAGGTGATGTGATAGCTTTAAAAAATATCAGTGGAACATCCATTAGCACAACATCATATTCAAGTGCTCCTTCTGTAACTATTACGCTTATACAAATTGCATAACAGTAAATATCTTGAATTTTTTAAGATGAATAAAGTACACTGCAATTAATATTCTTAAAAAAAAGGAGAATTTTCTTATGCAAACATCTGAAAAAATATTGCAATGTACGTATGCGCTTTCAATAGGTTGGCTATCCTATATAGTGATAACAAGTATTGCTCAATTTACCCAACTGCAAAGTGCAAATCTATTTGTTTTTTTGGGGACTATAGGAGCAATTTTAGCATTATTTGGATTATTCAAATTTAAAAGCGGCCTACGAGCTGGACTGCT
>DATIJN010000097.1:0-2421 GCA_035478615.1 Saccharimonadales bacterium (SeqCode) | reverse complement strand
GTTTTACATAATGCTGTTAATACTGGTTCTGTCAAGATGGTACGCATGTTGCTTGATTTTGGCGTAGATAAGACTATTAAAAATTTTAGTGGCAAAACACCTCTGGAAACGGCACAAAACAATATGCAGACATATGCCGGTGCTTCAATGAAATCTCGCCAGGAAATTGTAAATTTACTTGAAAATTATTCAACACCGGTTTGTCAAAACAGATGTGTAACGCAATAAAAATGTAAACAAATAAGTAATAATGCGCCCCTTTATATAAATCGCTCGTTTTTTTACTATTTTTACCAGAGCTTGTATACTAAAAAGTAATCTTAAGAAAATAAGGATTTATATGGATAAATTGTATTCTCCATGGCGTGATCGATATGTAAATACGCAGATAAAAGGGCAGGCAGATGGAGCGTGTGTTTTTTGTGAAGTTTTTACAGACGATGAGTCTGATGAAAGTCGATTGGTATTATTTAGAAATCAAGATATTGCGGTTTTGCTTAACTTATATCCATACAATGGTGGCCATCTTTTAGTTGTACCTAGAACTCATGTTGCAGAATTTTACGAATTATCGCAGCCGATTTTGCATCAAATGATGAATGCAGCATCTAAAAGTATGCAGATTATGAAAAAAGAATTTAATTGCGATGGTATTAATTTTGGCGCCAATATTGGTCGAGCTGGCGGAGCAGGCATTCCGCAGCATATTCATATGCACATAGTCCCTCGTTTTGCAGGGGATACAGGTTTTTTCACAACTATTGGCAGCGGCAAGCAAGTATCAGTGGATCTTGAAAGAATATATAAAAATTTAAAACCTCATTTTGATCAAAATTTTATTGGATAAAGATATGAAATCACTAGAGCTACGAAATAAGTTTTTTAATTATTTTATAAAACATGGTCATGAAAAAGTTGCCAGCTCATCATTGATTCCAGCAGGAGATCCAACGTTACTTTTTACCAATGCCGGAATGAATCAATTTAAAGATGTTTTTTTAGGAAATGAAAAACGTAGCTATAAACGTGCTGTTTCTATTCAAAAATGTGTACGCGCTGGAGGAAAACATAATGATCTTGAAAATGTAGGATTCACGCAGCGACATTTAACGTTTTTTGAAATGATGGGCAATTTTTCTTTTGGTGACTATTTTAAAAAAGAAGCAATCCAATTTGCATGGGATTTTTTAACGAAAGAAATTGGGCTTGATAGTAAAGAATTGTATGTGACAGTGCATCATACAGATCAAGAATCCTATGATATATGGCACGAAATTATTGGTATTGAAAAAAATAAAATTTTTAAACTGGGTGAAAGTAATTTTTGGCAAATGGGCGATGTTGGCCCCTGTGGTCCATGCACTGAAATTTTTGTAGATCGAGGATCAAGCATTGGTTGTGGCGGCAAGCAGTGCAGCCCTGCATGTGATTGCGATCGCTTTCTTGAAGTTTGGAATAATGTTTTTATGCAATTCAATCGCCAAGCCGATGGTACTGATGTACTTTTAAAACAAACAGGCGTGGATACCGGAATGGGTCTTGAGCGACTTGCTCTTATAGTGCAAAAAAAAGAATCAGTATTTGATACTGATGCATTTGCAACCATATTTGCAAAAATTGAGCAGCTTACTGGACACTCTTATAAAAATGATAATGATGAAATACGCGCAGCATTTAATGTACTTGGCGATCATGTACGTTCAAGTACTTTTCTCATCGCTGATGGTTGTGCACCAAGTAATGAGGGACGTGGTTATGTTTTACGTAAAATTATTCGTCGTGCTGCTTTATTTGCTCAAAAATTAACTGATAAAAATATTTTTCCAGAACTTTCATTGGCTTTAATTAATGATATGAAGGTTGTGTATCCAGAATTGGAGTCACATAAAGATCGTATTGCATCAGTTTTGAAACTGGAAATTGAGCGTTTTTCAGATAATTTAGTTCGTGGTAAAAGAATTTTACAAGATTATATGAAGACTGCTCAATCAAAAACAATTACAGGTGATTATGCTTTTATGTTGTACGATACATATGGATTTCCACTTGAAGTGACTAAATTAATTGCACTTGAGCATAATTTTGTTATTGATGAGGAAGGCTTTGAAAAAAGTATGGAGCAGCAACGGCAACGTTCTGGTAAAAAAATGAAAGAAACTGCAGGCAGCGTTTCAGTTCTTGATGAGTCTATACATACAGAATTTACTGGCTATGAAAGTTTGCAAGAAACATCAAAAATTATAGGGCTTGTGGTAGATGATGAATCAGTTGCTTCAGTTTCATCAGGACAGCAATGTTGGTTTGCAGCAGAAAAATCACCTTTCTATGTGGCATGCGGTGGTCAAGTTAACGATCAAGGTACGGTAACTGTTGGAAGTAAACAAACACCAATACTTGATTTGAAAAAAATGGGTGATGCAA
>DATIJN010000096.1:0-19313 GCA_035478615.1 Saccharimonadales bacterium (SeqCode) | reverse complement strand
AAAAAACCTCCTAAAATGTTGTTGCATCAACAGTTTAACAGGTTTTTCATTTGTATGTCAATTAGTAAGTTGGATTCATCCAGCTTCCTTATGAACATGCAAATATTATTCAAAAGAAAAGCACCAACAAAAGCTGGTGCTTCAGGCTTTTATGTAAATATCATAAAATGCCCTGGCAAAAAGTTCAATGTTAAGTTCGTTCAGTTCTTCAGCTTCAACATTTAAAATTTCTTCTTTCAAGATTGCTTCAATATCAAGTGCAGCAGGATCATGTGGAAACCTCATTTAAAATCATTCCTTCCTGTTACCAGTATGGAATGTTTAAAAGATGCTTAAACCTGGCAAAATAAAATTAACTGGTTTTTCTCCATCCAGCCATCCTGATAAGGTATTAATTTCATGGTCAACCTCCTGTGAAACTAAAAGCCAATCTTCCTTTCTAAAAGGTTAAAAGCTGCTTCAATGGGAAGCAGCTTTTAATTTTGGATAAAAAAAGCAGAAGGTTCACCACACCTTCCGCTTTTGTTTGTGAAACTTATTGGAATGCTTCATTTGTCTTTTCCAGGATCATTATATGCTGTTTGTTTGTTTTTCGTTCCTTATTTTCTGCATCTGCACACAATATTCTTCTGTTTCTTCACCAATCAACCTAATCTTAATCCTGGCAGGTGTTATATAATTTCTTTGTATATCTTTTTTAACAGCTTTCAAGGTGTAGTTCAGTGTGTATCCACTTCTAGGATATTTTGCTGCTTCTAAGCAGTTATAAAAGTATAATTTCTGTCTCATGTTGTCTAATCCCCTTTTTTATAGATAAACTTCTGTACTACTGAATTTTTTAATAAAGTGTTCACATTCATCATCATTCAAGGAAACATTATCACCTTCCATGTTATAAGCAGTAATAAAAATTGTGCCTGCTAACCAATCTGAAACGTTTCCGCTGGTTATGATTTTTTTGTTAAAAGGTAAATCAATCAGCTTTCCTTCCTCATTTAGCACTATTCCAATCCTGGCATCCTTTGCAGTTCTGCCTATAAATAAATTTTCTATATATCCACCTACTATTTCCCTGAATGCTTCCAGGTTGTTAGCAATCGTTTTTTTATAAGGCTTTTCACCAGGTTCAATAATAACCACCTGGATTTCCTGGCTGGTAGGATTTGCAGCAGTATTAATTTCTGCATCTTTCAAATATTGTTTAGCCATTTCCAGCAGCTTTTCCATTTTAGGATCATTTTCTAAAATAACCGCTTCTTTAATTCCATCCATAGCTTCCAGTGCTGTTTTTACCAGGGAAGCTTCAGTGAAATCTTCAAACTTATGTGCAGCATCTATATCTTCAACAAAAGTTCCAGCAATAAAATCTTTATGAAATCCTTTTTCAGTTTTGATTACAAAATTTTTCATATTAGTTAACCCCTTTTTTAAATAGATTTGTTCGACTATCTTTCATCATTTCTTTCTTTAGCTGTTCAACTTCAGGAAGATAAAAAAGATATTCCCTTCTTAATTCTTTAACAGGTTTTAATTTTCCTGCATCCACCATTGCTTTTAACCTAACCCTACTAACCAGCAGCATTTCCTGAACCTCATTTGAACCTAAAACATTATGATGAATAAAATTTAGTGCTTCATTTCTGTTCATATCCAATTTTAACTGCTCCTTTTTAATGATTAAATTTTGAATCCTGTGTTCTTTCTAATTTTGCAACCTGTGACCACTGCCCACGCTTTGAACCATAACGCTTATAAATATAAACTGTGTAAAGCGTATCATCAGGTGCTTCCAGCTTATCCACCTGGTTGTTACTGTAATCTAATCCACCTGATATAGTTACACGGTTTACTGCTAGTAATCTTTTTGATCCCTGGAATACTTCAAATCTTAAACCACCATGATTTCCACCCCTTAAAGCTTCCAGTTCTCTTTCATTAAAAAATTCTTTCATCATTATCTGTTCACCTTTTCCTTTCATAATTTTTATATTTTTCATTTCATTTTGAAAATCAGCCAGTGCTTCATAATAACCATTAACAAAAGCTGTTGCTTTTGTTGAATTTTCAGCTTTCTTAATCAATTTATTTAAAATTTTATTAAATTCCATTTGCATTTCTTTAGTTTCAATTTTCATTATTTAATCACCTTTTTCATCCATACTTTTTTAAACACCCATGAAAATAACCACCAGCCAGCAGCAGCTAATATAGCAAAAGTTATAGCTAAACCTATTCCTTTTCCAATTAAACCAATCAAAATACCTATCCCCATAATAATCCAATAAGCAGTTCCCAATGCAGCATAATATCCTTTAATAACACTGTTTCTTAAAAGTTCTTTAGTTTCAGATTTCATTTTAATTACCTGCCTTTTCTTTTAAATTTTTATATTCCGATTTCATAACCACTAAAATTTCAGCTAAATCTTTTGCTTCTTCTAAAACCATCAGTGCAGCAGCCTGCATTTTTTCCAATCTTTTTTCCATTGTCATTATTGAATCATGTAGTTCCATAACATCATCTTTTTTGATCATCCTGGATCATCCTTTCAAAATAAATTTCTAAAGGGAAGGAATCCCTTTAGAAGTTTCTATAACCACTATTGTATAAACTCATTTTTCTATCAGCTTCCATTTCAGCATGTGCTTCTGCTGCCTGGTATGATTTAAAATCATCTAAAGCTTTACCTGTCAAAAGTTCGTATTCATCAAGTTGTGCTGTAACTGTGTTTTCACCTGATCTAACATAAAAATTAACTATCCATTTACCACTATGAAATAAAATAAGTTCATTCAATCCATTTTTATTTCTGCATTCAGTTGTAAATCCTAATTTTTTTGCAATCGAAACGATTCTTTTTATATCTGTTCTAGCTTCATCATTTAATTCAACAATTTCATATTGATATTTTGAAACAGCATTATAAAGTGAATTTTTAACTGCATTTGTTAACATTTTTCATTTCCCCTTTTAATTGTTATTTGAATACCCATAATTTTCAACTTCCAAATCATGCACAATCTTTTTAACTTCCATAATTGCTTTAGCTGTATATGAAACAGTTGCAATAGCCAGTATTAATAAAAAAAATGCAATCACTATTTTTTTTTTCATTGTTTTGATCTCCTTTAGGAAGAAGGGAAGCAGCTTATGCTTCCTTGGGGGTAATCCCCCACCTATTTAGTTTAGAATTTCAAGTTTTATTTCAGAGAACCAATAGAATTTTGCATTTGCTCTATATGTTCCATTGTTTGGATTAATTTTTGCACAAAGATATTTACCATCCTTATATTCTGTTGCCACCATTTTTTGTTTGTTAGCTTTTAAAATTACGATTTTATGCATTTCTCATTTCCCCCTGGTTATTTACTGATCAGGTTTTCTAGTCCATTTCCTGATCCAGCCTATTGATAGGCTTCAAGGTTAATTAATTAACTTAACCTTGAGACTTAATTATATCATTACTATTAACAAAAGTACATAGTTATAGCAAAATAAAGCCAGGAAAAGCTAATAAATAAGGGAAGTGAAAATAACATGGTGACAACATCTAGGAAGTGTAAAGTTTGCGGAAAAGCTGGTGCACATTCATTTAATGATCTATGTAATCCATGCTGGCAAAATAGAATAGAACAAAATGTTAAAATAATGATCCAAAATAAAAAGGAACAGCTTTAAGCTGTTCCCTAACATATGAATTCGGAGGAAATCCCATGTTTCATTTAAGCAGCCTTTTCAACTTTTCACCCATTAATCATTACTAAACCATTTAGGAGGTAATTTACACATGGTAGCCATTCCAGGTGTAGTTAGTTCTGTTGGTCGAGAAATCACACAAAACCAGGCTAGGCATAAGGCACATGTGCCTGCTCCATTCTATGCCCTTTAAAAAGCTTCAGCTTTGTAAGCTTATTTTGTTCTGATCAGATATAAATATTGCTGCTAAATATATGCAAAATAAAAAAGCTGCCCTGGCATTTAGGCAGCTTTTTTTTTCCGTACATATTAGGAGATGAAATACAAGTTGGCAAACAATAAAATCAACAAATACTAATACCTATTTCTTATTATTCTTTAAATATATATGGTCTATACCCTTGTTTTATTAAATCAGCAGCTAAAGCTTTTGCAGCCTTTTCATCTTCAAAAGCACCCACTTGAACCTTCCATAACTGAATAGTTGTAGGTGGTGGAAGCTTTTCTTTTTTCAAACCTAAAAATTTTTCTAATCCATTAATATGCCCTTCTGCTATTTTCTGCCTAAAAGCAGGATCAGCCAGTTTTGCAGCTTCAGCACTGTTTGATATAAATAAATTTTCTGTTAGGATTGCTTTCATGTTTGATTCCCTGCACATATGCAGGTTTGCCTGGCTTTTACCCCTATCTTCAGAAACATCTTTATAGGCAGCATTATAGATTTCCTGGTGCATCACATTTTGATAGGCTTTTGTACCTGAATCAACATTTGTATAAATAAAACTTTGAAATCCTTTTGCTGTTGGTGTAGCACTTGCATTTATATGAACACTTAATAAAACATCACAATTATTTGCATTTGCTTTATTTGTTCTATCATCCAGGCTAACAAAAATATCTGTTTCTCTTGAAGTTAGCACTGTAACATCATCATAGGCTTTTAATCCATCTTCAATCCGTTTACATATATCTAAAGTAATATCCTTTTCCTTTAAATCATTACCCATTGCACCAGGATCAGTTCCACCATGACCTGCATCTAGGTAAATCTTAACCAATTCACATTCCACCTTTACAGTGATTTATTTTTTGGTTTTTTCTACTGTTGTGATCTTTTCCACCTTTGCTTCCTGGTGCTTCTGCTGCTTTTGCTGCTTTTCTAATTTATCAGCTTTAATAATAGCAACAGTATGCTGTAAGCCACTATATAAGCCTGAAGCAGCTAATCCAAACAGAATTCCTAACAGCACTGATCCACTAATATCATCTAAAGCATGATGTGCTAATAAAAAAGTGATCAGAATACCTACAACCATAGAAACAAAAGGTGTAAACCTATCTTTTACAAATCCAGTAAGCTTTATAGCCTGTACAACAGCAGTTATTATTGGAATAACTACTGCTGCCTGAATAGTGAAGTTATTTAAAAGTTCATTATTGAACATTTTGATCATCCTTTCAGATTAAAATCTGATTGCATTCTTTATTAGCTGCAAAAAATTCAACTTAGGTTCACCAAAAGTTGCATCCAGTGTATATTCACCATTTTCAAATGTTTCATCAGTTTGAACCACTTGTGCATTCACTGAAACATTCAAATCTTTACTTTGTATGGTAACAATATCACCTAAAAACCAATCTATATTAAATGTACTCATAGTGTTTTCATTATCAATAATTTCAGCAATAAATGATTCATTATGTGGTCTTTTATTTAGTTCACTATATCCTTCAGCAACCACTTCATTAGTTGTTTTTTTGCTGCTGCTTTGTATTAACTCTTTTCTGTTAAAAGAAACTGTTGCACCATAAAAAGCATTTCCTACTGGTGTATTTGTATCTGCTGTTCCGTTATTCCATGTCATATAAACAACATTACGCCAATCCTTAATGGAATAAGTATAAGTTGCATTTTTTATATTACCAAAATCATCACTAAAAATAACTGGTGGATTCACTGATTGCAGCACACTTCTATCAGTTGCTTTATAGGTATCCATTACATATTGTGACCAGGTATTATTGATATAAATATTCCATCCTATTGGATAACTGCCTGCTGTAGAATTCATTTTAGCAATAGCAGTAACAGCTTCACCCATGTAACCCGTGTTCCAGTCATTAGTAAAACCAATAATATCACCATATTGTTTTACACTTGCTATTGCTAACAGGTTAACAGTTCTTGCATTATTCCAAAATTTTCTGTCGTCATCTCTAGTTTGTGTTATAAGATTATCTGAAACCATCCACATCATTACTTCAGACTGGTATCTATCTACCCACGGATTATTTCCCACCCCACCACTATCATTAGGATGACAAATTCTATAATTCAGCATTCCTTTTAATGGAATCAGGGTAACATTCCAATATTGATTATCCAGGCTAACCTGCATATCTTCCACAATTAAAGGATAGGATGTATCATTATTGACCACCAGGATTCTTCCAGCTTGCACTTCTTCAACATTTGCTGCCTGCCTGGAAACTTTCATTTCAGAATTTACTATTTCATGCCAGCTTTTAGAATGCTTCAGATAATTTACTGAATCCAGCATTCCTTTCCAAACCAGTTCATTATCATAAATGTTAATCTGTAATTTTTTCATGTTATTTCAAAACCCTTACATAAAGCTGTGTATTATAGCCTGATCTTCCAGTAAATTGTAAGCTGTTCACATCACTATTGTCATTTGAATAAATACAAATTCCACCCATTGAAGCATTCATAGCAGTGTAAACAGTATTAGGTAAATCAATCCAATAACCACCCCATGCACCTTTAATAAAGGTTTTACTAGTAATATAATTTTGGTTTATATTCACCCAATCAAAATGGGAAGGCTGTGCAGTATATTGGTGTGGTGCAAAATAGGCTGTTCCGTTTCCGTTATGTGTATATGGTTCAAGGTTAATGATTATTTGTATATCTAAAAGCTGACCAGCAGCGACAAAATTATTAATAGCATTTTTATCAAATCCTATTAGGGTTTTACCTTGCATCTGTGAACCACCGCTCCATAACTGATCACCCCACACACCAGTATCTAAAGGAATTCCAGCACTTTGATAAGCTTTTGACCAGGTGGAAGAAAAATATTGTTCATATTCCTGCTCCATAGGGTAATTTTTAAACCAGGTGGAAGCATTAGCATGTTTAACAACACCATCATCCACCCAATTAGAACCAAATTTTTTTGAAACCGACTTTGACCAGGTGGAAGCATTTGCTTTATATAAAACACCATCAGACATTTTTTCAACCCCTTAAAAATTATCAATCTGAATCCATGCCCTATGTTCTGTTGCACTTGCACCAGGCTGTGCTGCTGTTAAGAATAATTTTATAGGTTTATTCACACCACCGTACAATCCCACATTCAAATAAATACCATTAGGATCAGCAGACCAGGTAACAGCATTTCCAGGTAATTTTGCAACAGCACCACCCTGCACCCTTAAATCACTTGTCATAGCAGTTATTGCACCACTAGTAACAGTAACGTTATATAAAGGCATTTCCCATATAGATTCATCTTTTTGTGGTATCTGATCAGTTCTTACTGCTATAGTTGCTGTTCTTTGATCTACTATATCCACCCTTAAAACAATCATTCCTGCATAAGAACCAGCAGGAACAGTTAAGGTAACATTTTCTGTGGATTCAATAAAATGCCCTTCCACCACTGCTTTACCTGGTGCTATTGTTGTAAAATTTGGTAAATCAAATCCTAAAGATTCATCAATATCTGAAGCAATCACACCAGTTTGTGTAATAACTCCGAAAGCTTTAGCAAAATCTGATCCTGAATATGGTCTGTCATTACTTACTGAATCATAAAAATAACTGTTAATAGGCATTTTTTCACCATCCTTTAGATAGTTATGAACAGATTTTTATAGTAGAAATAAATGCTGGCTGTTGGACTTTCAGTATTATCACTGAATTTTATTTCATTTTCACCCACTCTTAAATTAAAGAAGGTGCTGGTGTAATCTAGCAGGTTAAAAACATTAGTTCCACCATTTAACTTCACACTTTTTTCCCCAAAAGCAGTATTTATTTCTAGCACATCATTAGCACCCATTGTTAAATTATTGAATTTTAAATATTCACCTGTTGTTAAATTGTCTATTCTTGGATTTGTGCATGTTCCTAAAATCCTGATAGTAACAGGTGCTTCCACATGACCAGTATTTATTGCAATGTTATTAGGTTGTATATCCCCAAAATAAACAGGATCAACAGCAGCCATTGTAAAAGGAAAAATAAATTCAGGTGTTACTGATTGAAATGATTCAACAATTTCTTCTTCAGAATACCAAAAAGGATTATTAGCTTCATATTGAAGCTGCACCTTTTGCCATTTTGGATTTCTGTTTTCAGCACCTACAAGAAATGAAGGTGCATAAATGAAAACCATGCTTCTATAATAAACACTTCCAGTATTCAGTGTTACTTTCATTAGTAAAGTTCCATTTATAGGATTACATATTGCTGCTAACATTTTTCTTTCATCTTCAACTTCATATCTAGTTTTATTAAATGTAGGTATTACAAAAACCAGTTCTTCATCCTGTGCATCCATATAAGCATCCATAAAAGTGTTACCATGCTGATTAAAAACTTTTGTTGTTATTAAATTTGCTTTTGTTCCACCGATTAAAGGGAAGGATTCAATCTGATAACCGTTTATTTTATAACTGGTTGTATCATTCAATATAAATTCAATGGAATCCACTTTTAACAATCAAAACACCTCATTTTTACCACATCATAGAAACTTGGTTCATAAATCTATTTAGTTCTTTTGTTGCTTCCCTGGCATCTAGTGCTTTAGGTGAATTTATTTGTACACTTATATTTCTAGCATTTGTTGGTGCTGCATTAGGATCAGTGTGCATAGTTCCCTTTAAGTTAGGTGCTAAAATTTTTCCCATTTCTTCAGCTAAAGCAGCTACTTTTCCAGGCATATGTGTTAACCAATCATTCATCCAATCACCATCTTCCTGGATTGCTTCAAAATATCTTCCTAAAGCATTATCTTTATCATTAAACTGTTCAGTTAATTTATTTATTACTGTGTTAGCCATATCAACAGCAGTCATATTAACTTTTCTTATTGAATTTGATAATCCATTAATAAAACCTTGCCCTGTTTGTTCACCTATTTTTTCCATAACTTCAGAAGGTGAAGAAATATGCAGCACATCCTTCATCCACTGTGGTAAACCATTTGCAATTTCATGTGCTTTTCTTTTCAATGCACCTGTCATTCCACTTATTCCATTAACTAACCCACTTATTAAATCCCTACCAATTTTTCCTAAATCAATTCCCCTAAAAAAACTCATTACACTATTCCAGGTGGAAGTTATTTTTTCTTTTGCTTGGTTCATTTTAGTTTCTGCTGCTGCTTTAAAAGCTTCAAATTGTACTTTTATATCAGCGACAAAAGCAGAAAGTTTAAATCTGATTGTATCCCAATTTTTATATAATAAAACACCTATTGCTATTACTGCTGCTATAATACCTATGATTATCCATAAAGGTGCAGAAGCAATAGTAACTTCTACTCCAAAAGCACCCATTAATCCCACAATTGCAGTAAAAATAGGTGTTAAAACTGCTAAAGCACCTGATACTATTCCAATTACAACCCCTATAGTAGTAAGTGTTGCAGCTAAATTAGGATTATTTGCTACCCATTCAGCCATTTTTGCTACAATCTGAGCTAAAGTAGTTAAAATAGGTTGCAGCTTTGTTTGCATATCTGCCATTGCAGTATTAAAAGCAACAGTTGGTGAAGCATCAATAGTTGTAGCACTGGCTGCAACACCTTTTACACCTTCATCAAGTTTTCCAGCAGCTTCAGCACCACCTGCCAGGCTTTTAGTGATTGCATCACCTGAATCCTCAAACATAGTTCCAAAAATCTTTACACCTAAAGCATTTCTAACTGAAGCATCACCAACACCATCTAAAGCTTTTCCCACTTCCAGCATTGCCTGTTGTCCACCAGCACCACCAGCAGCAACAGCTTTTCCCCATTCTTGAAACTTCTGCTGCCCAATTCCAGCACTTTTTAATAATCCCCCTGTGGTCTTATCTACACCCTGACCAAATTCAGCCATCCTAACCCTACCTTCTTTTAATCCATCAAGAAGGTTATCAATTGACCAGTTTTTTGTATTTACGCCTTTTGCCATTATTCCTTGAATCTGTTCAGCAGTAAATCCTGCCCTGTGAAGCTGTGATCCATATTCAGAAATCATATCTATCTGATCAGGTGGAAATCCTACTTTTAACAGGCTGTTTGTTAGTCCTAAAGCTTGTTCCTGACTTATTCCCATTCCAGCAGCCATTTTATTAGTTTGATCAATCAATTCATTAAAATCTATATCAGCATATGATTTAGCAATAACACCAGCATATTTAACAACCTTTGCATTAACTTCATCACTTTGATTTCCGTTTAGCTGCCATTGTCTCCTAACACCTGCTAGTGCTGCTTCACCATCTACTCCATATGCCTTAATAGTATTAACAGCATTTAAAACATTTTGCTGTGATTCTTTAGGAACATCCATACTAACTTCAATGGTGGTTTTAGTATCAGCTAGTTCCATAGCCTTTCCAATAACTTCTTTTATTCCTGCACCAGCAACAGCAGCACCTAAACCTGCTTTTAAGGCATCACCGATTTTAGCACCATGTTCCCTGGCACTACTTTCAGTTAACTGAAGTTCACGTTGAAATCCTTGCAGCCTGGTTTCTGTTGTTACTACTTCACGTTGAAATCTTCTCCATTGCTGTTCACCTAAATCACCACGGTTAAACTGTGCTTCCACCTGGGCATAAACTGATCTTAACCTGGTTAGCTTTTCCCCTGTTGTTTCCACTTGCTGGTTTAATATCTGTGTTCTTTGTGCTAATAAAGTAACATTACCTGGATCAAGTTGCAGCATTCTATCCACTTGCTTCAATTCACCATATAAGCTTTTACTTTGTGTATTAACATCAGCTAGTGCTTTCTGTAAACCGACTGTATCCCCACCGATTTCAACCGTGATTCCTTTAATACTTCCAGCAGCCATAATTCCACCACCTATTCACTTTCACATTCTTTTAAATATTGAATCCTTGATCTAATATCTAATAAATCAAGGATCACATCACCAGGTAAATCAGTTCTTTTTTCACATGCTGCATTGTATACCAGTTCAATAGCTAACATTAATGATTCAGTTGAAGGTTTCACCAGGATCACCCCTAAAAAGCATTCATATCAGCCTGTGTTGCTCTTTTTCTTCTAGGTTTATCTTTCATTGATTCCACATATTCCTGGATGTAATCTAAACACATTCCAATTGTAAAAAGTTCTAAATCAGCATGTGTTAAACCGCATTTATAACACATAACCAGGAACATATCAGTGTTAAAATCTTCTGCACTTACATAGGAATCTTCATTTATAACTTTTTTTTTGTGGAAGAAAGTGTTGCAATCATTAAATCCTGAAGTTCAGGAAATATATCCCCAATAGGGAATTCTTCAAATTCTGAAAACCAGGTAATAGGATCAGGTATTTCAGGATTTCCTGTTTTAGCTAACACCCATGCAATATTGTAAAAAACCTCGAAATCTAAAGTTTCAAGGTCTTTTACATCATAGGCTTCTTCATTTTTTTTCTTTTTTGCTTTGCTGGCAGGCAACATTTTCAAAATATCTTTAAAATAATCCCTTCCAAACTGTGCTTTATATCTTAAAGGAATAGCACCATTTGTTTTAAATCTAATATCCTTATCATCAATCACTAATGTTTTTTCCATGTGTAATATCTCCTAATTATCAAACTGGTGCAGGATCATATACGGCTGTATACCAGGCATTATAAACAGCATCAGGTGTAGTTGCAGTTGTGGATCGTTTAACTATTCCATCTATAGTTCTAGGTGCAGCAGTTAATTTAAGTTCCTGGGTTTTAGGTTCAGCAGTTTCAGTTTTAGTAACAGAATCCATTCCTGGTCGTGAAACTGTAACATTATATAAACAATGTTTTGTAGCTTTTACATCACCATCAAATTCAAATAGAAAAGCAATTTTTTTAGGTGTTACCAGGCTGTTTTCCACTAAAACATTATCAGTTCCAATTAGGGTTTCACCTAAAACATCCAATCTAAAATCTTGTGTAATATTTGCAATGGTTAGTGTAGCATCATAACCCTGGTTTGAAGAAGTTGTGTAGTAAAGAACATCATCAGCATAGAAATCACTTTGCCCACCTTTAGCATCCAGTGCTATTTCAGTTGCACCAGGCAGTGCAACAGGTGCAGCATAGGTTAATGTTCCATCTTCACCTTCAGTTGCTACAGCATAGTGTGCATTTCTTACACCAAATATAACTTTATTTTCAGGCATATTAGATTAACCTCACTTCATAAATTTTTAGGAAAAGCTGTTCAGCATCAATATAAGTTTCAGTGCTTTGGTAAGGTATTTCTGCATTATTTAATGCTGCTTCCAGGTTAGCTTCAGCATCCAAATCCTTTTTATCCGTGTAAAGTTCTATCTGCACTGTTTGAATAGATTTGTACACCTTATTATCTGCATTGAAGTTTCCTGAATACACTACTAGGTAACATATAAAAGGTGGATCAGGAACAGGTGCATTATCAGCTTCTACAAAATGCGAATAAGCAACAGGAAATCCTGTTGCTTCTAAAATTTCTTTTAATTCACTTAGGATCATTTTTCTTCTACCAACCTTTTTAACGCTTCTAGGAATTTTTGAATAGTATCATCTGAAGCTGGTTTAATATGTGGAAACTTTCTAGCCCTTCCACCATTTCTTAAAGCGTGTCCATGTTCTAATAAGTGTGTTAACTGATAGGAAGTTGCATTATGCACTATAAATTTTTTACCCTGTTTTTTAACCCTCCAACCTTTAGCATAAGTTCCCCCACCTTTTTTTCTTTTAGGTGAATTTTGTTTTAAGGTTGCAGCTAAATCTTTTGCAGCACTTTCAGCTTCCACTATTATTTCTGATTGCAACAGCTTCCCATAATCCTGAAGCTGTTTTAATAAATCCTGGGTAAAATCTTCAATCACCAGTTCTCACTTCACAATAAAGTTCCATAAAACCATCTACACGTTGAAATGTTTTATAAATGCTATATTTTTTATCCTGATATTCCACCAGTTTTTCATCACTATAAGCATCAGCATCAATTATTAACATTACATCAGGCTTCAATCCTAAAGCACCAGCAGCACTAAATTCTGCCCTGGTTATACTCATTTTTGAACAAAATACCATAAACGCTTTTTCACTTTTGATAAAGTTGCCTATTTCATCTTCAGTTGTGCTTATACTGATCAGATTACAAACATCATCTAAAGAAATATTTTGCACGTTTCCTATATTAGATTTCAAATAAGGCATTCTGTTTAGCAATCCTTTCTTTAATGATCCTATTTCTGATCCTGGCTTGAATATTATTTGCTAAAGGAACATCTTCCTGCCTTTTTCTATAACACCAGGCTGCATAATCTGATAACAGCATTTGATCATCTGCCTGGTTTAAATCTAGTGTTATTCCTTTTAGTTCAATTTCTAAAACGCTGCCCTTTAATAGTTGGATAAAAAAGGCATCCCTCAAATTGTGAGAAATGCCTAAATCAATTTTCAGCAGGTTTAAAACTGAATCCACTTTTTACTGTTCCTTTTTTGCTCTAGCTTTTGCTTTAGCTTCAGCAGCTTCAGCACCAGCCTGGGCAGCAGTTTCATGTGCAGCAGCATTTGCATTAGTCTGAGCAGCCTGGGCAGCTTGTGAAACATTTGCAGCATTAATTGTTCCTGCCATGTTAGAAGTTAATCCACCTTGCTGTGAAGCAGCACCCTGTGCATTTTGAGCAGTTTGCATATGCTGTTCCATGTGTGCCTGTGCTGATTGCACATTAGCCTGTTTAACAGTTTGCTGTGCAGCCTGGGAAGCAGCATTTGTTTGTTGGCTTGCAACCTGTCCAGCCTGAACAGCTTCAGTTGTATTTGCATGATGTGCCTGCACACCTGTTTGCTTTACAGTTGCATTAAAAGCAGCTTCAGCAGCTTGTGCTTGTTTCAATGGTACTACCTTCCCATTAACTACTGTTTTACGTTCAGAAGCTTCCTGGTTTGCTGCCATTCCACTTTTAGCAGCTTCCTGTGCAGCAGCATGATCTTTTGCAACATTTGCAGTTTCAGTATTTACTGGTGCAATATAACCACGGTTTTCTAGTTCTGAAGCACGAATAGGATCATCTGTTGTATAAATTGAACCTACACCATAATATTGTTTAGTTAATCTGTCCTGGAAACTTTTAGTAACTACATATTCAGTCATTTTTATAACCTCACTTTAGTTTTTTAAATTTTTTATACTGCTGGTGTAATAGTGATTAAAACAAAAGCATCTGCATTTGTTGGTTTTCCATCAAATCTTCCTTTACCCCTGAATGCCATTTGATCTTCCACAAATCGCACCTGGTCGCTGGAATCAATTGAAATAGATTCCCTTTCTACCAGTGTATATTGTTTGAAATCACCATAAAGCACTTTATCATCATCCATTGAATTATTAAACACCACTGGAATTCCTAAAATATCCGGTCTGGTTAAATTTGGTAATCTTCCAACCTGGTTTCCTGAAGCATCAACATTAATAGTAAATGCCAGGAAGTTATTATAATAGGTGGATCGCTTCATAACAGCAGTAATTTCACCTACTGAATCCAAACCAGTATCAATTAATCCGATAGGTTTAACAAATTCAACTAATGCAGCATCAGCCGCAACACTTTTTTGATTTCCTACTGCAATAGAAGGAATGATTCCTGTTGGTTGCTTACCAACAGCACCAGTTCCATTTAGAATAGAAATATCTAAAGCCAGTGCTATAGCTCTTGCAATTTTCTGTGAAACATAAGCATCCAGGTTAATGATCGAATCCTGAAGCATATAGTTATCAATAAATGTTACTTTTCCAACCTTGAAACCATCAAAATCAATATTTGCAATAGTTCCAACATCACCAACAGTTAATGCTGCATTTTGTTCTGTCCAGGTTGCTGGTGCAGTATCAGTATCCACCAGGATTCTAGCTGTGCCTTTAACAGTGATCTTATCCACAATAGGATAAAGTGTTGCATAATCACCCAAAATAGCCATAATTCTATTAACTACTGCTTCAGGAATGGTTAATTCTCCACCTGTTACTGCTCGTAAATTTTTAAATTTATCATAGAATTCAATTACATCTGATCGTTTGTAGTATTCACCATTTCTTAAAAGTTCTTTTACTTGTGCTCGGTTCACCATTCCATCTGTACCACCTTTACTTCTAGTCTGTTGTGATTGCTGTTTGCTTTTATCAGCACGTTCCTGAACCTCTTGCAGTTCAGTTTCCAGTGCAGCAATTTCATCTTCTACTGTTTTCTTATCTGCATCCAGTTGTGTTTGTTCTGCTTCTAATCCGTTAATCTGTGTTTCTAACAGTTGCAAATCTTCATCAGTTGCAGCTTCAGATAATGCAGCCTGTGTATCTTCACTTCTTTTTAAAATATCAGCAGCTTTAGTTTCCAGGGTTTGTAGTGCTGCCCTTTTAATTTCTAAAGCTTTCATGATTTTTAACTGCTTTAACATTTTTTGAACACCCCTAATCTTTTTGTTAATGCTGCTTTTGTAGCATCTAATTTTCTTTGCTGCATTCCTTCAACCTGTGCTGCTCTAGCTTGAACAGTTGTGTTTTCATACTGTGGAAAAGTAACAACACTGATTTCATGTAAATCAATATCGTTTATTCTCCATCTAATACCACCATTAGCTAGTTCTTCTACAGTTTCATTTAATATATTAAAACCGAAACTGCACTGATCAACATCACCACGTTTAATCAGTTGGTAAACATCCTGTGCATAGGCTGTATTAGGCATTTTAACAACACCATATAACCCTTTATCATCTGCTTTTAATTCTAGTGTTCCGCTTTTATTTCTACCTAAAACATATTGTGTATTGTGATTCCATAAAGCACGAATATCATTATTTAAAGTATTATCAAAAGCACCTTTTGTAATGATTTCATACATGTTAGTAAAAAGTTCAGTTTCACTTTCATATAAAGCAAAATAACCTTCTATAACCATTTCATTAGGTGTTGCTTCCTGCCTGGTTACATTAAAGGTTGTTGTAAATTCTCTTTTATTAAGTTCCCTGGCTGTTTGTCTGTGCATTAGTCTGATCACCCCCTTTTAATTTATTTTGATTTCCTACCTGGGAAACAGGAATATAATTTTCCAGCACCACAAATTCATCCAAACCTTCTACTGGTGACATATCAAACATATTTCTTCCTTCATTTCTGTTCATTAAACCACCACCAACCATTTCTTTCACATGGGCAGTTAGTTCTGTTAAATCGTATTGCATCAAACTTCTAACATTAAATTTAAAATACCAATCAGGGGAAAAGATAAGCTTTTTAGATAGTTCCTGTTCAATAGCTTTTGCAATAGGCATGATCACACTAGAAATAAAGTTGTTATATTCATCTTTGCTAAAAGTTCCAACACCTAACATATAAGCAGGAACACCAAAAGCAGCAGCTACCGCTTTTTTATCCAGTGTTAAACCATCCTGAATAGCTAAATCATTTAATGATAATGGTCTAACTTCCTTCACATCAATTTCTGAAGCTGGAATAATCCACGGTTCACCTTTATCAGTATCACCTATATAGGAATTCAGAATTTTATCTCTTTCATCTTTAATTTGCATTTCTTCCAAATCTGTTTCCACTTTGATAATCAGTGAAGGTTTCCATTTACTTTGTAGGAATCCAGTTTTAGTTGTGTTAGCCTGCACAATATTAGCAATAGCATCTTTAACAACAGGAACAAATCCTACACCTTTATAAGGGAAAATATCATCAGGAATTAAAACAAAATGCAGCACTTCACCAGGATCATAGTTCTGCAATTTATAAGTTAAAAAATAATCTTCTTCATCACCCTGGAAGCTAACACTGTTTGCATCCCATATAATCAGGTTATCCAGTAAACCATTTTTAATTTTAGGGAATATAACACTGTTTCCTGTGCTTATCATATCCACTACTATTTTATAAATGAAGTTCTTCCTGGTCATATTGTTGTTAGGATAAATATCAATCTTCTTTGATAATTGATTTTTTAACCGAACATCACCAGTTGGATTATTTTGCATCAAAAAGATAGTCATGCTGCTTACTAAATCAGCTATTTTGTGGATGCACTTTTTAACTTCTTCATTTTTTGAAACAGGTGTAAAGCCAGCAGGAAGTAAAATGTTTTGTGCATCTGTTCCATTTAGCCATATAGCAACAGGATCATAGTCTGTTTGCCTTTTCTTTTTAAATTTTCCTGATCCTTTATTAGTTCTTTCAAACAGTTTCACTTTTTCACCACCTTTTAAAACCAGGCATCAGCTTTTCTTCTCTTATCCCTGGCAATAATCGCTTCCTTCACTGCAATCACTGAAGCATCAAATAAATCTATGCGAAAATGTTCACCTACTTTTTCAAATCTAATCCTTTCTTCTGCATCTTCATTTGCTTTTACGTTTGATATGCAGTATTCAAAAGCTTTATTTGATAGGAAGGTGAATTTTTTCTCTTTAATTTTTCTTTCAATTTCTCTAAATGCTTCTGATTTCTTCCAAAATTGTTGTCCTGCTTCCATCATTTTAAATTTCTGCTTTTCCATGCTTCTTACAAAATCCCTTGAATTATATTTATCAAAAGCAACAGCACGAATTTTAAAACCTAACTTCCTAAGATGCACAAACCACTTAACTACTTCTTCATAATCCACCAGTTCACTGTTACACATGGTTAACCAGTTCTGATCCTGCCACCAAAAGAAAGGAATATTATCTTCATCAGCTTTAGCTTTTGCCTGGGTAATAGGAATAAACCCATGTGTAATAACAATATCTATATCACCATATCTTCCATAAAGTGCAGCACCAGTTAAATCAAACATTTTAGATAAATCTGCACCACCAAACCACTGTAAACCAGGAAGTGCTGCCAGGATTTCCAGTGTGATCTTTTCCACTTTCAACTTTTGCTGCAATTCTTTATAAGCTTCTTCATCACTAAACTGAATTTCACCCATATCAAAATAAGCAGCCATTGTATTAGTGTAAATATTTAATGATTTATTTAAAAATTCACTCCTGGCTGAAGGATCATTTTGTGCCTGCATTGCTTCAGCCATAATATCCACTGGTCTAATCGTTACATTATAATTAGGATTTGCTTTTTCATGTTCAATAGGGTTTGTATAGTCATCAGGATCATCAGCTTTAGTAATGAAAATAAAATACTGTTCATCTTCCACTTCCTTATTCAATACTTTCTGGCAATATTGAAGCCTTTGATAACAAAAACTGTTCATGTTGCTTCCAGCAGTTGTTATTCCTATTAGCAGTTTGTTCACATATGCTTTCATAGCTTGTTTATAAACAAAATAAGCATTTGCATTTTTATAGGCATGGATTTCATCCAGGATAATGATATTAGAATTTAAACCATCAGCCTTTTTTTCATCTGCTGCTAAAGCTTGAATTTTTATTGCACCAGTTTTCTTTCCATCAGCATCACGGAATGATCTGTTTATGCTGTGTTCAGTATTGTTATCCAGGATTCTAAAGTTTTCTTTTTCACCCATTGCATCCAGGTTTTCCAGGATGTTATAAAATGCTTCCAGTGCTCTATCTAATTTTGTTGCAATAATATATAACACTGAATAGTATTTTCTTTCTAATAAACTTAATGCCCACGCTAAAGCAGAAGCAAAAAATGTTTTGCTGTTCTTCCTGGGCAAAAATATAAAAGTTTCTTTGTACTTTCTTTCTTCAGTTCCGACCAAATAAATAGCAGCGACATTATATATAATGAATCGCTGCCAATCTTCAAGAATATAGGGTTTTCCTTTTGCTGTTCCTTTGATGTGAACAAAAGTTTTTTCGATAATCTGAATGCAAAATTCAGCATCCTTTGCTTTTAGTTCATATCTAGGATCATTTAAATCATCTAAAAATCTTTTTGCAGCCTGAATTAATTCTTTACATGCTATCTTTTTTCCGTTAACAATGCTGTTAGCATAATTTAAAACTTTTTCTAGGTTTCTATGTTCCAAAATTATCCAACGCCATTTCTAATTTGCTTTGTGTTTTCTTTTTCTTATTTGCATCATCATTAATTTTCTTTAATCCTGCTGGTGTTAAACCTAAAGCATTTGAATAGGCTAAAATATCTTTTCGTAAAGATTCAAGGCTGCCCACAATAGGAGACTTTTTTTTGTTATCACTGTAACCAGTATCTTCAGCAACAGTAAATTTTGATTTTCTAAAGTCTTTTTCTAGCTGTTGATACTGATCTAATAGTGAAGCATAAATTGAAATAGTCATATCAAATTCAGGTTTATATATGTCCAACATTTTCATATTGTGCACAATTTGCTGTTCCAGTTTTTTCAAGTTCATCACCTCCAAAAAGTTATCAGAATATGCCGTGAAGTTAGAAACAGT
>DATIJN010000095.1:0-8295 GCA_035478615.1 Saccharimonadales bacterium (SeqCode) | reverse complement strand
AATTTACTACTTAAAGCTGTCATTCCCGCGTAGGCGGGAATCCAGATTTTTAGATCCTAAGCCTGGATCCCAGCCTTCGCTGGGATGACAAATGTAGAATTAGTAATTGTATTAGCTAGGTAGAACCAATCTAAGTTTGCTTTATTTGAATTATGACAATGATTTAAAACAATATGGTGCCACCTGGAGTCCAAGCAAGCACCATATATTGCGTATCATTACATTTACATGAATTTTAAAATCTTATTCAATTTTTTTAAGTGAAATTTCAGTCAAACCTGTTTTTACATCAACAGAAGTACCTGCATATATACAATAATTTACATAAGTTACCAAACCAACACCTAAACATTCACCACACAAGCAACAAGCATCAACGCAACCTGTACAAGCCTCTTTGCATGAAAACACAGATTGTTGAAGCTGAGCTATTGTTCCTTGGTAACCACAAGACGATATACTGCCACATAGCAGCATCAAAACGAGCATATATTTTTTCACATTATCCTTTATTTCACTACGAAATTTACGGTGCGATCTTTAATAAAAATAATTTTAACAATTGTTTTTCCTTCAAGCCATTTTGCAACGATTTCTTGTGCTTGAGCTTGAATTTTTTCTTGCTCAGTTTCTTTGATCACCGTAAACGTACCACGCAATTTTCCATTAATTGCAATTGCATAAGTAACTTCATTGATAACAAGCAATGATGGATCATATGTTGGCCATGAGCACTGAGTTAAATCTTTGCCCAAAATAGTTTGCAAAAGTTCACATGCACCATGAGGCGCAAACACTGAATACAATGTTAAAACAGTTTGTATTGAATTTTTACTCATTTTCATATTTGTCTTCATGACATCATTTGTCCATTCCATGAAAGATGCAAGTGCAGTGTTTGGTTTAAAAAGAGCAAGACGTTCTTGAACTTCTTTAATCAGCTGATGCAAACGTTTGGTCATTTCTGGATTTTCAACTTCATTGTCTGGCAAAATAATATCTGGATTTGAAATATAGGTAATAAATCGGTGAGCAAAACGTTTAATACCCTCAATACCTTCATCTTGCCATTGGCAATCGAGTTCTGGTGGTCCCATAAAAAGCATATACATACGCAACACATCTGAACCATACACTTGTACAATCTCATCAGGGTTGACTACATTACCCTTAGATTTCGACATTTTTTCTACAGCACCAGTTTTTTCAGAAAGTTTGGTGACCATTCCTTGATTAAACAAATGCGTAAATGGTTCATCAAATGGAAGATAGCCTGCAGCATGCAAAAATTTAACATAGAATCGTGAGTATAATAAATGCAAAATTGCATGTTCCACACCACCCACATACAAGTCAACTGGAAGCCAGTAATCTATATCTTTTTTGCTAAACGGTGCATCTTGTAAATGTGGATTTGGATATCGCAAGAAATACCAGCATGAGCCTGCCCATTGTGGCATCGTATTTGTTTCACGTTTGCCTGGGCCGCCACATTGTGGACATGTTGTATTAACCCAATCAGTAATTGCTTCAAGCGGTGATTGCCCTGTTCCTGTTGGTTCGTAATGCTGCACTTCTGGAAGTGTCACCGGCAACTGATCTTCTGGAACTGCAACCACTCCGCATTTTTGACAATGCACTAAAGGTATTGGTTCTCCCCAGTAACGTTGTCTTGAAAATACCCAATCGCGCAAACGATAATTTACTTTTTCTTGAGCAAGACCGCGAGCAATCAAATAATTAGCCAAAGCTTGTCTGCTTTCACCAGCTTTTTTTCCTTTAAATGGTGCTGGCTCAAGTAAAATACCATTGACCATATCACTGTAACAAACTTCTTGAGCTTCAACTTGTTTTCTTAACTCGTTGTCTTGTGGTACCAAACAAACTTTAAGTGGAATGTTATATTTTTTTGCAAAAGCAAAATCACGCTCATCATGAGCTGAACATTTTACAATTCCTGTTCCATAATCTGCCAAAGCATAGCTTGCAACCCAAATTGGTAAATCGCCATTTCCTAAAGGATCAATAATGTATCGTCCTGTAAAAATACCTTCAACTTCTTTGTCGTCATATTTTTTTTCAAGGCGTTTAGCTACTATGTCACTGCAAACTTTTTCAATTTCTTTTTTATTTGAAACATCTTGAATTAATGTTGCAAGCAATGGATGATCAGGAGCAATAACTACAAAAGTATCTGCGTAGCATGTTTGAAAATGTGCTGAAAATGTTTCAATCTTTAAATTCATATCTTTAACTGGTGAGGTAAAAAGTAATCCTGTACTTTTTCCTATCCAATTTTTTTGCATGAGTTTAACTTTTTCAGGCCAATCTAACCTATCAAGTCCTTGCAACAATTTTTCTGCATATTGCGTAATTTTTAAAACCCATTGTCTAACTTTTTTTGGTTGTACCCGAGAGCTACAACGTTCACAACCACCATTAACTACTTCTTCATTTGCAAGACCTGTTAAACAAGATGGACACCAATTGATGTCGGACATTGATTCATATGCAAGTCCATGTTTAAACATTTGGATAAAAATCCACTGAGTCCATTTGTAATAATTTGGATCAGTTGTATTTAATTCTTTTGACCAATCATAAATTGCACCAATTTGTTTAAGTTGTTTCTTAAATGTTGCAATATTTTTATCAGTTGCAGCTTTTGGATGTTTTCCTTCTTTAATTGCAGCATTTTCAGCAGGCAAACCAAAAGCGTCCCACCCCATAGGATGGAGCACATTATATCCTTGCAAAACTTTCATTCGTGCATAAACATCAGAAAGTACATAGCCTCGCCAATGACCAACATGCAGACCTGAACCAGATGGATAGGGAAACATATCTAAACAATAATATTTTTTTCCAGTATTTTCAGGATCCACAACACCATAGGGTTGTTTGCTCCAGTAGTCTTGCCACTTTTTTTCAACTTCTTTAAAGTCATATGACATGTCGGACCTTTTGTGATTACCATAGATTTTTTCACCAATATTTTTTAGTATACTAAGGTATCGTAAAATCACAAAAATATTGATTTTTAATCTATTACTGCTTAACTTTAAAGGCACATGTACGCAGCGATGGAAAAAAAGAGTAGTAGCACTTATTATCACGAGCCAATCAAAGGATCACCCATGCAAAACCCTCAAATACAATCAGGAAATATACAATCTAGCCATATTGATGAAGATATTTTAGTCATACTTCGATCAGCACTTTTTCAAGACACTCCTGCCTGGCATGGAATCAATACGCAAGCTTTTGATACCTGCATGAATCTTATACAAAATCACTTAAGCTTTATTCCTCGTGCTCATGCAGAAACCAATCCTGCATACAAACAAATTATTCCCTATATTATTTTTACCTTCGATCAAAAAATATTCGTGATGCAAAGAAAAAAAACAGCTTCAGAACAAAGACTTGCTCATAAATATTCTCTTGGTATCGGAGGCCATGTACGCCAGGAAGATATCGTCAATGGCGATATCTTCACCTGGGCTCAACGCGAGTTTCAAGAAGAAGTCAATTACTCAGGATCCCAAGAAATGAGCAAAGTTGGTATTTTAAATGATGATACTAACGACGTAGGAAAAGTACATTTGGGAATGATTCTTTTAATCAAAGGAAACACTGATCAAATATCAATTAAAGACGAACATAAAAGTGGCATGTTACTTTCTTTAGATGAATGTTATGCTCTTGCTTCTCAAATGGAAGCATGGAGTCAAATCTGCCTAGAATTTATAAAGCAGACAAAATTAATTTAAATAACAAAGGGCTCGCAAAAAAACGAGCCCTTTTGTTTATATATTTTTACATTTTATGACAACTGCATAGATCTTTGCACCCACAATCAGCTCCCTTAGAGCCGCTACATGCGCATCTATTTTTATCACACTTACAACTTTGCTGACTTCTATCGCAACGGCATGTACCACTTAAACACGCGCAATTGGATTTCATACATCCACAAGAACATAGATTTCTATTATTTGCCATAAAACTCCCTTTTTTTATTTTTTACAGCTACAACTACCACTTTTTTTACATCCACATGAACAACCGCCACCACATTTCACAATGCGAAACACCATATAACATACTGCTAAAGCTAAAAGAATCAGCAGAATTTTTTGAGACATTGGTGACAAGCTATACCAACGATCCATAACCATATCGCGCCAACCCCTTTCTGCTTTTTGTGGTAATGAACTCGCTTCTTGCATAAATTCTGAACTATATGATTCAGGAGTTGCTGTTTCATCTTGTGCAGCGCGAATTATAAAAGAACTCGACAACAGAGTTAGCAATAAATTTTTCATACTATTAACCTTTTTTAAAAAGAAAAAATAAGATGAATTCAGCATATTCATGAATATTAAAAACTGTCAAAAAATTATCTACCTACCTTTTCATACAATAAATGTTACATCTTGCAGTGCTACCAGTCGATAATCACCTTTGGCACCAATTTTAATACCAATAGATCCAATCTTACCTTTTGCAACAGCATACCGCACATGAACTTTTGATGACTCTGCAACTTGTGGGTAATGCAACCACATTGAAATATAAAATGGACCATCATATCCATCTTCAACTTGACCACTTGCAAGACCACCATCCTGAATAAAAACCGGTAAAAAAGAACCTTTGCAACATTTAAGAACTAGAATATCACTCGTTGATAAACTTAAAGGTTTTTGTATGTCATACACAGATTGAGGAAAAATAATACCATGAGCAGGATCACTTCCATAAAAAAGCTGAAACTCTAACTGCTCAGTTTCATTTTCAATTGAAACTAATTGTAAACGAGCACTATCATCAGAAATATTTGACTGAATAAGCATCTTTGCCTGTACATCAAATATACATCCAAAAACACAAATCATTAAAAAAATAATGCCAGAAATAATCAATTTGGTTGTTGTAAATTTTGAGCTCATAAAAAATCCCCCTATTTAGTCTTCATACATTCAAAGGTACCGTACTAAAAAGAAGGATCTTTTTACAACTTTTTGCTTAGTTAACTTACTTTTTTTGTCGCCCAGCCCACAAATTATCAAAATGATTTTTCACGCGAGAAATGACATCTCTCATTTTTTTTATCCCACGAGACGTCATACAATGACGACATCCTTTTACGCGATCGATCATAGGACGCATTCCACTTTGTCTCCAATCTTTCATAAACTTCTCCCTGTCTGCGCTTTCAGCTTCCCAGGCTAACGCCCTTTATGCTGATACTTTTTTAAAATAAGATATTTTCACGCTATCTCACCCTAAAATAAAAAATCAATAGTTGCTCATAAAACCATACTATGAAATGGAGCAATTAATCATTGTTTCTAATTACCATCCTGCAAAAGTATCAGCTGCTGTATGTTGATTTTGAGCACGCGTTGCATTTTGACTGATACCAAAAGCAATAGCCCTACTATATCGTGTGCCAACTTCTGTATTAAGCAAAGTTCTATCAGATACATGTCCAAATCTAGTTATAGCTGCACCACTGCTCACAGGTAACTCTCCTGAATTTTGAGTAATAGTATGAGAAGAAATAACTGGTTGCATAGGCAATCTAGAAGATGCAACTTGCGCTTCTGTTCTTGCACGAGTATCTCGCTGCAATAAAGCTATAAGTTCATTACGCCGGTCTAAATAAGCTCGAGTAATATTATTATTAATTTGAATTAATTCACGTAATCCATCAGGTGGAGTTAGACGACGTGCCATTAACCATTCTCTAAGGTCGCATAAAATCTCTGAAGTAAGTGAAGAAAGTCTAACTTCATCACAAGTTACTGATGTCCAAATTATTTCCTTTAAAACTTCAAGTTCTTCTCGTCTTTCTTGTTCTACTTCTCGCTCTGTTTGCTGTGAGGCTTGCACATATGATGTCAATGCAGCTATCAAGAACATCGTTTTTATTGAAATATTTTTTATGACAATCATATTTTTCCTTTTAATTAAACATTTTGCAATCAATGTAACTGTCAAAATCTTAACATGGTTTTTTTTATTTTTCCTACAAAAAGTTGGGAGTATATGTTTCTGTATTTTTTGTTACACTTATTTTCATAAAGTAAAAAGGATTTTTATGAAATTATTACAACCAACAACGCAAAAAATTGTACTAACAACATTTTTTCTTATGATGCACTATATTACTTTTGGAACTACGATGATCCAGTCATATCCAGGAATATTGTGTACAATTGAAGGTATTGATGGATCAGGAAAATCAACGCTCATCAATAAGCTTTACGAAAACTGCATCAAGCATTCTATTGCAGCAGTTTGTACCAGAGAACCAGGTGCAACACAACTTGGCAAAAAAATCAGAGAAATACTTGCAGATCGAACAGCGCCAACATGCACAAAAGCAGAATTTTTACTTTTTGCTGCTGATCGTGCGCAACATTTTAACGATTTTGTTGTTCCAAATCTACAGCAAGGACTCGTTGTTATTTCAGATCGTATGGCAGATTCTTCACTTGCATACCAAGGATATTTAAAAGGGGTTGATCTTAAAATGATTCAAACCGTTAACCAATGGTGCATGCAATCAATTGAACCAGATATCGTTTTTTATCTTAAAATTGATGCTGTAAGTGCAGCGCAACGTGTTAAAAAAACGCGTGGATTTACCACAAAGTTTGAAGATGAATTTATTGATAAAATGCAAGATTTAATTAATGGATTTGAAACAATATTTAGTACAAGAAAAAATGTTATTGTGCTTGATGCTCTGCAAGATCCAGATAGTATAGTTCAACAAGCCTTTCAAGCTTTGCAAGAGAAAATAAAAAATAAATAACATGCAGTACCATAATTTTATTATACAACATCATGCACATATATGGGTCAGTGACCAACAAACGTTATATGAGCAATTGATCAGCCAATTGCAAAAAACGTTATGTCCTCATCAAGGTTGCACCTCATGCAATATATGTCTGCAAATTGAGCAAAAACAACATCCTTGGGTAACATGGATAGAACCAGAAGGTTCGTACACCCTTGAAAATATTGATCACGTTTTAGAGTCAACACGATTCACACTCGATCAGCATGAAAAACGTTTTTTTATTTTTACCAATGCACAAGAATTAACTCCTGCATGCAGTAACCGTTTACTCAAAACAATTGAGGAACCGCACAAAGGTTATTTTTTTATTTTTATGACGAGCCAAAGTGAAGATATTTTGCCAACGCTTGCATCGCGCTGCTTTTTAAAACAATTTGCACAGCAAACTATTTCACATGGCTATCAAGAAATCATGGAACCTTTTATCAATGCATCATTTCAAAATCCTGTAGGATTTATGAAAAATATTGATCGACTTGCTATTAAAGAAAGTGAAACTCGCGATATTATTGATCTTTTACTTCAACATTTTCATGATCAATTACTTAAAGCACATGGACAAGTCCAGTATAATCCAGCAACAATGCTGCATATTACTGACAAAATAATTCTTATCAAACATGCGCTCACACAGTTACCAATTTCTGGGAGCAGTAAACTTTTTTGGAAAAATATGTACATGGCTTTTCATCAACAATCTTTATGCTTAAAAAAATAACACCCCATATATCCAAATGGTTATACTCATTTCTTGAGCTACAACTTGTCATATCACTTATGTCACTACCATTGCTGACCCATTGGGGACTTCCTGTATCTTACATGAGTCCACTAGCCAATTTAATTTTCACACCACTTCTGATTGTATTTTTATGGGTATCATGTCTCTTTTCAATATGTGCACTTATGCATCTGCCATGTTCATGGTTTGTATATTTGCTCGATAAAATTACAAGCTTATGGCATTATCTTCTTTCTTTTGCAAGACCGCAGTGGCTTATAGGATTTGGCTATCAAACATTGTGGATTTCATTATTTTTTTGCTTTTTAGTATTCATTTTGTACACCTACGTTAAACCAACTACAAAACAAGCAGTCTGCACACTCCTCATTTTTTGGCTTTTTTTAATCGGTGCGCGTTATAGTATGCAAAAAAATATATTGCAAAAAATTGGAGATTTACCTCTTTGTGCTTTGCGCATCAATGGTAAAGTGTATTTAATTGATGATGGCGCCTTGTGCAGCAAACAAAACTTTTATAATCATATCGATTATACGATTTTGCCTGAACTGATTAAATCCACAGGCATTACATCAATTGATACCTTAGTTTTATGTAAACCAAGCAAACGACTTGCAAAAATAGCCCATCAATTTGCTACTCAAACAAACGTGCTCACCATTATGGTCACCAC
>DATIJN010000094.1:0-11471 GCA_035478615.1 Saccharimonadales bacterium (SeqCode) | reverse complement strand
TTCTTGAGCAAATCGTTCAGTTGCTTTTCTTTGGTTAATTTCTCTTTCTGTTGCTTGTTTTTCAGCAGCATCAACATTTTCTTGCATAGTTTTTTCTTTTGCAATTCTTCGACCTTCAAGCGAATTTGGATCAATGTGTCGCTCAGCGGGAGCTCTGGTAATTGATTCAAATTCGCTTCGCTTGATCATTTCGGGAGCTTTGACCTCTGGGGATCTTTGCAAAGTAGTAGGTTTTGATTCTGCTTTTAAATCAAGATGTACCCCAGTTTCGGGTTTTGAAAACCATGATTTAATTGATCTAATGCCATTTTTAAAATATGCATTTATTTTTTTACCCATTTCCTTTTTGTCCCAAGTTACAGACCAGTCTTGTTTTAAAAGTCTTTGATGTTCTTGTTCTTCCAATTCTTTTTCTCGTTGCAAATCCTCTTGAGTTTTTACTTGTTCTGTTGGTTCATGTTGTTCTTGTGGCTCATCAAGACTTAATACATTATGGTTGTGTGCAAAAAGAATAGTAATAAGACACAATATTGATAATTTTTCTTTAATTTTATTCATATAATAATTCCTTAATTTTTTCATATTATTATCACATGATGCAACTTACAAATTTTTAAAAATTTTTTGCAAGATTTAATTTTCAATCATATTTGCAAATTTATTTTTATTATTTTAGGTTTGGAGAGAAAATGAATATTTTTTAAAAAAAGGAGAAGGTTTATGAATAAAAAGTTCATATTATTAGGACTTTTATTAGTTTCATTTGCTCGTCTGATTCAGACAGCGGTTACTGCAAGCAGTAATAGCGCTACGAGCAGTAATAATTGTAATTCCTGTTGTAATGTAAGTTGCAGTAACAATTGCAGTTTCAGTTGTTGTTCACCGTGTGAAGTAAGCTGCAATAGTTGTTGTTTTAAAAATTGTAATACCTGTTGCGCTACATCTATCAACTTGTGGCAACCTCATGCATTTAGTGCATACTCTTCAAGAGACATTATCCAAAAAAGAACATTTTACACCACTGTTGCTGAACGTGAAGAATGGAATGGCATGCTTTCTGTTGCTTTTGAATATATGCAAAATTTTGGTGGAAAATGTAATTCTTGTAAAAATTTAGGAGCACGTCCATTCTGGTCGGGTACTAATGAAATGACGTATGGAACCAACAATGGTGAGTCAGATGTCGATGCGTACCAATTTGGTATGGGCGATGTTGTGGGTCAAGGTGCAATTCAGTTAAATCCTCGTGTACAACATGTTGGTGCAGATTTCATGCTTCATTTTGCACAATATAAAGATTGCCGTGGTTTTGTATTTACATTACAAGCGCCACTTGGTGCAATGATGATTAATCCTCGTGTTAATGAAATGGTTGCAAGTCCGGATGAAGTTCCTGATTTGGCATGGTTGCTTTATCCAGCTCCAGCAGGTCGTTATCAAACGCTGACTTCTGCATGGCAAGGTGGTCAAGCAGAATGCAATACTGGTCTACTTGAATCATCTCGTTATAAACAAATTGCATTAACTCACGGTCGAATTGCAAGTTGCAAACAAACGGTTGTTCGCTTAGCTGATCTTTCAGCAATGATTGGTTATAAAGTATATGGTAGTGATCGTGGCTTTGTTGACATTGGATTTAAAGTATCATGTCCAACAGGCAATGTTCCTTTAGCAGTTAATTTGCTTGAACCAATTTTTGGTAGAGCAGGACTCTGGGGTGTTGGTGGTCAGGTGACATCACGTTATCAAGTATGGGAGTGTCAAGATCGAGACATGAGTCTTGATTTCTGGTTTGAAGGAGAAGCATTACATTTATTTAGTGGCAGAAGACCAAGTTGGAGATCATTTGATCTAGCTCTGAACGGTCCAGGATCTAAATATCTGTTACTTCAATTTTATGCACCAGGAAACCCATCACCGCAAAATCCAACAGGACGTATTCCTTCCTTTATAACACCAGCGGTTAACGTTACGACAATGCCAGTTATTTCAAAATTTGCTGTTGAAGGTTCAGCAGCTGCAAGTTTTGATTTGCATAAAGGTAATTGGAACGTCATGCTTGGTGGTGAAGTATGGGGAAGAAGCAGAGAATGTTTATCACTTGATTTTTGCAATATCGTAAAATATCGTTCTGCAAATTTAAATGATTTTGCTGTTCTTGGTCGTCAAATCAGTGAAGATGATCGTAGTATTTCTAACAATGATTTTATTTTAGTACTAGCACTTGCTGAACCACTTGCACGCATTAATCGATCACAAGATCGAGTACTTGGTGTTGGTATTCCGCCTTCAACATTAACATATCCATCATCGCTTCCTGAAGGAGTTGTAGATGCTCGTCTGCCTGAAAATCGTATTCCTGCTGATTTAAATGAAGCATTGGATATTGCAGGTGCTGCAGCGGGTCGTGCAATCACTGGTAAACTATTTACTCAATTTGGTTATACATTTAATGAACATCGATATACACCAAATATTAGCTTATTTACTGGAGTTGAATTTTCACGAGATAATAATGCTGTAAGCTTATGGTCTGTGGGAACTCAAGCATCTATTAATTTTTAAACTATCATAATTTTTTAATATGAAAGTACCATATCAAACTATGGTACTTTCATATTAAAATAAGTGGGGATATATGAATAAAAATTCTAAATATTTTATTTTATTTGCACTGCCTTTATTGTTGATGCTGGGCGGATGCGGTGCATTTAAAAAATTCTTCCAAATAGGTCAAGATGTCGGGAAAGTTATAAGCGACTCTAATTTTGTACAAACTTCTATAAGTGCAAATGGAACAAGAATTACAGCTTCTAGTTTTTTGGGTCCAGTAAATATCTATCAATATAATAATAACGCTACAAGTCAAAATGATGTATGGCTTCCATTTGGAAATACTTTGAATGGAAGTGTAGGTGTTATAAGTGGAAATGGTACGAGAATTGCCGTAGTAGATTCTCCCTCTGATACTTTGACAATATATCAATATAATACTGTGAGCAATACTTGGAATCAACTAGGTAATCAAATCTCAATTCCAGATTCTTCACCATTTGACATATTAGCAATTAATACGAACGGTACGATTGTTGCTTATGCAAATGCAAACCATAGCATAGTAAAAGTTTACCAATATACTGGTACTTGGAATCAAATAGGTGCAGATATAATTGGAACATTTATATCATTAAATTCTGATGGAACTAAAATTGCCGTTGAATCTATTGGAGCTACAAACGAAGTAAAAATATATCAGTACAATAGTGTAGGTAATACATGGAATCAACTTGGTAATACAATAATGGTTGATACTTTCAATGCGACTCCTTATAATCTTTCACTATTAGATCAACCTGGTTTTGGCTTGTTAGTTGCTATTGGCGAAGCAATATCTCAGCTTGTAAAGGTTTATAAATACAATAGTACTACTAATACTTGGCCCCAATTTGGTCCAACTATAACAAATACAAATGTTTCGGGTTTTGGCGGGGCAGTTTCACTTACGCTTCAATTTGATGCAACTGATGCATTTTTAGTTTATCAGCTTATTGTTGGATCATTAACTTCAAATATAATTACGGTATATGATTATGATTTAGTTGCTAATAATTGGATACAATCCGATAAAATTAATCTTGGCACTAATTCTGCTACAGGTGAATTTATTAGAGACAATACAACTTTTAATATAGCATCCACTCCAAGTTTAAATAGAATAGTTACGACAACTGATACATCAAAAACACCACCTGTAACAACAACTAAAATAGAGCACTTCTCAAGATTTATAATGGGAACTACAAATTCAGGAAGCCCTTCTGCTCCTGCTGTAAATTTTGCACGAGTTTATGAATCAGCAACAGTAACTGAACCAGCATCGGTTGCATCAACATTGCCGGCTGGAGCAACTTCAAGTGATGTTACCGTACTGCCTACTAACCCGGGTGGTATACCAGGTCAAGTATTTTATAATTCACTCGGACTTGATATAACTAGTCCTTCTGGAGGAGATTTCTTAGTAACTCTTCAAAATAATATAAATGCAGCAAATAGTGCTCTTTCAAATCGTCGATATGTGTTTGTAAGCGATACCTCGCTAACTAAATTTTTAATAACTGCTAACTCTATTTATAATGGGAAATTTTTCCAAACATCAAATCTGCAAGGAACATTATCTTTTAGCAATGGTTTCTATACCTTTACACAGACTGGTTCAGTAATCGGAACAGTATATGATGGCGCTACTATTATAGCTTCTAATGTGACGTTGACTAATGGCGTATTTATTCTTTCTCCTAATAATTTACAAGGATCAGCTGATCCAAATAATCCTAATGTTATTCTGGTGACTGATATAACGGGTGGAATCATTTCTCAAGGTACTTTCACTACACCAATACCTCCGGGTCCTCCAACGCTTACCTTAGTATCTGATACTAATGTTAACACGTTTAATATTACCTTTGGTGATTTAAATGGTGCTACGTTTGATACATCAGGAATTGCTGGAACACTTTCAGGAGGAACACTTTCAGCTGGAAACACTGTGTTGTCTGGTACTACGATTACTCAAACAAACACTGTTTCTGGAGATTTAACTATTCCAAGTGGTCCATACGCAGGAACATATTCTGGTGTAAATCTCAGCAGTGCAACATTTAGTAATGCAACTGTGACAGGAACATTTAATAGTGGTACTAATACATTCTCAGGAACTGATGTAACAGCGGGTGATATTTCTGCAGGTACTTTTGACATTCTTTTTGTCACATTAACTGATACGACACCAAGCTTACAATTTACTATTTCAGGTGGTCAGTTTAACGGTGGAACATTTACCGTAACATCAGGTACATTTACAAGCAGATATGTCAATGGCACTGGAGTGGTTACACCAACAACACTCACAGGAGTTGACTTAACACAAATCGGAAGTGTGGTAGGAGATATAGCAGTTATAGGTTCACCAACTCTTACAGGAGTTACATTAACTGATGCAATGCTTACTGGTGTGACTGCAACAGGAAGTTCAACTGATAATTTCTTTACTGCAACAGATGTGACATCTGCAGTTATTTCAAATGGTGCAAGTGTGTTTGTGGTCACGTATATTCTTGTAGATGATATAAATTCTAATCCATTTCTAGTTGCAACAGGAGTTGTGCCGTATGATGGACAGACATTTACTACTCCGCTTCCTTTTCAACCAGGATGGAGTGGAGCACTTTCACAAAACGGCATCTTAGATCCAACATATACTACATATTCAGGAGCTTCACTCATTGTTCCTGTTTGTACTCTAGGAACATTGTCTGTAAGTGGTGCTGCTGCGATAAAACCAATGTTCTTCCCAATAATTCTTTCACCAACAGTGGTAACAGGAACGCTTGCAGGTCCTGGTCTTATCTTTAGTGGTACTGATGTTGTATCAGGTACTATAACTTCAGGTGACTTTTTCCCTGCAGGTACGTGTCCATAACTTTAGTGTAGTTAAAGAAAAAGGGACTGAAAATTCAGTCCCTTTCTTTTAGAGTTTATATCTTAAAAATCAATAGTTGAGTCTGGTACAATCGTAACAAATCCATTTTTGAAAAAATTTAAAATATCAGTAAAAAATTCAGGTAATTGTGGAGCACCATCTTCCATTTCAATTGGTTGCAAAACAGAATAATGTTTTGGTCGTCGCCAATTAGGACTTGGCAAAAGTATTTCTGAATCAATCAATTCTTGATCGCATGATTGATCGAAAAAAGTTTCTTGGACAGCAGGCAAGCAAGGAGTACTATCAATAATATTTTGTGGAGATTTTTTTTCAATTCGAACCATTTTAGCTTGACCGCTATATATGCCTTTATAATCTGGTTTTTCGCCCTGACAATACATAACTTCATCATCAGCTAATGCATCAGAAAAAAATTGAGTTAAAAGAAATTTGTATCTTTGTGTTTTATTGCGAACTGCTTGTTTGCATTTTTGGATTTCTAGTTCTTTTGTATGTTCTGATAATACATCACTGTTTTTAATACTAGCTATTTTATTATTATAAGGCATACGTTGAGATTGTAAAAATTTTTGAAACATATCATTAACCAAGAAATCTTTTTCATCGGTTTGGCATAGTCGGACACAATTATTTAACTCTTGTAATAAAAGTTGGCGATTAATAGTGCCATCTGGATTTTTAGGAAATCGAGGATATGGTATATTTGTCATAGTTTCAGGAAATGAATCAATAGTGTTCATAACCATGCAATATGTAGTATTTAGATTTAAAAAAAATAGTGCTAATAATATAAAAAATTGTAATCGTTTTGTTATAACCTTCATATGAGAAATCCCATTAAAATTGTCGATAAATTATGTACCCCTATTCATAGTATACCAGCATTTTTTGCTTTGCGGTAGGGGTTTTTTGAGGGAATTGCTATTTTAAAAAAAAGGAATGTTAATGATCGTTTTAGGTGTTGATCCGGGCTTTAGTGTAACCGGTTGGGCAATTATAAGTAAGCAGGGAAATACTCAGGTCCTTTTGGCACATGGATTTTTGCCTTTGCCAACCAAAAAGGAACTTCATGACCGCATCGGTATTTTTTATGAATTTTTTGCTCAAAAAATTAAAATGTATGCAGTCACTCATTTGGCTCTAGAAACACCATTTTTGGGCAAAAATGCACAGACCTTTTTAAAACTTGGCTACCTGCGAGGAGTTGTATGTTTGATGGCTTATCAAAATAATCTCATACTTCATGAATTTTCCCCCAGAGAAGTAAAACGTGCAATCACCGGTTTTGGGGGAGCCCAAAAGGATCAAGTAGCTCGAGTACTTCAGATGCTTTTTCCTGGACTGCCTCAGCCTAAAACCTATGATGTCACTGATGCTGTTGCAGTCAGTTTGTGTGGTGTATGGCATAGACCCATTATATTATAAAGGATTTTTGTTCCTTTGATCATAGTCCGGCTGTGTCCGTCATAGCCGTAGGCGACGGCTGGAGGATTAAAGTTTTTATTTGCAAAACTATTGACTATTTTTTTTTATTTTTTGTACAGTGTTTCAAATTTCAAAAAAAAGGAGAAAAAATTTCAGGAGAGAGAAATGGAAGATCTTAGACAATCAAAACCATTGCCTCGGTCAAAAAAATCGTTTATGCATGATGAGTTGAGAACTTATAATTTTAATTGGCCACTTTCTGATTCTGAAATTATCATTATTCAAAAAATGTTTATGACCAGCCAAGTGCATCATATTTCAACGAGAAATATTACCAGTGGCCGGGTGCTTATGAGCACTATTTTAAAATCTTTTCAATATTATAATTTCATTGGTTGCCTAACCACCAGTAAAATTTTGCTGGATGATGATATAGCATCTTTATATGAACTTTTGCAAGAATATAATAAAGTATCTGAATTTGATCCTGATAAATCAGACTTAGGGTTACAAGAATTTCTAACTTATTTTCATTTCGATTTTATCTGGATTGAGCTCACTGTCGACTTATTGAAAATTTTTTCAAAGCCAAAAATACAAGAATTGTGTCAACTTTTAACCCAATATGAACCAATTCCTGTGGTCCTTATTTCGTATCAAAATTGACAGAAATCATAAAACACACAAAAACGTCATAACCCGCATAAGCCCTATTATGGTTACATAATGCTTTTTTCAACCAAATTTGCCACAAGGACGATCTACAGCGACAAGCGAAACTTGGGGTAATTTACAAAAAATAGATCCTGTGGTTTCATCAATATGTAAAAAATGTCGGCAAGAATTTCGAAAGGCAGATGGCATTTTTTCTGAGAATAAAAAGCCACAATACAAGGTATCATTAATTATTAAAGGGGAAAAAACATGGTTAAAATCAGCTAAAGACCGACTCGTGTCTGTTACGAATTCTATTGTATTATGGGCATGATTATAACGCTGGATAATACAATTTTCAGACTCATCATCATAATTTGCAAAATAAATCCATTCAGGAGTATAACGTGGCAAAAAAGGAATAAGAGTTTCATATACCTTATCTTCATTAGAACCGATTAAAAATTTTGACGGAATTTTGAATTCAAATAATTTTGTTAAGTTCCAAGTATCATTTTCATAGTGCACACTGCAACAGGAAAAATGTAAAAAATCGTTAGTAAGTTGCTGATCCAAGCACTCAAGAACAAAGCCTGATGTTTTGCTATCCATATGCAAAAAACATAAAGGTTTATCATGACTGATAATTAATTTTTGCACATGTTGTGAGTGTTCATACGATGTATGTTCATACGGCGTATGCTCATACAAAGTAGGAGCCCAAAGTAACGTAACAATGGAATATGTTAAAGTTGTATCTTTTGCTATGCAAAATAAGCTATCTTCAACTTTACATGGATACATATAATCTAGTTCATTGTGAGGCGTTAAAGAAAAAATAACAGCTCCTCGATCTGATGTATCGCATAGGAATATAGAAAGTTTACCATAATTCTTACCGACAAAATAAAATTCATCATCTGTCAGCCATTGCATTGAATAAATTGCATAAATCGGTTCATAAATATCAATAGCTCGAGGGGTACGTTTGCTAAATGATTTAATTCTGACTCTACCTCTATCAATAAAGCTAAAAGCTTTTTTACTCGGAAGTAGTTGTACACATGAAGGAATATACATAGATGTTAGTTCTCGACAAGCTGTTCCTTCATGCCGATCCCATAACAACAATTCAAGATCATCATATGATTTTTGATGAATCATCATCACTATGTTTTCATTAATTTGTGCAATGGGATAAACGTATTCTTGATGCGCATATACAGGATATGAAGTAAATAATAAGAGATATAAAATTAGATATGATTTTTTTTCCAAAAGCTCTCCTTTAACAAAGTAGTTATTATCTTTTACCAAGATATAAATATCCCTGTCAATTATTTCCGTAAAGCGCTCACACGCATAAATCCTAAAAGTTTTTACATTTTTATTATTTAATCACTTGAACAATTTTACAAAAGTTTTTTTAAATGAAAAAGGTGACCTTTTTTTTATTATTTGTAGAGACTTTAATGTAGTTATAGTTTTCCGCATATTAACTGTTGAAAACAATACTTTTTTATCACTTGTATTGTGTATTTTTTTACTACATTTTTTCATAACCTGTATCATCTGATCTTTTGTAAAATCATCTTTGAACTCTGCAAGACATAATGCTAAAAAACCTGTCATAAGTGCCGCTGCCATTGAAGTTCCTGATGTATGAATAAAAATATAATCTTGTATTTCATCAATCCACAAAGGACATAAAATTCGATGTCCTGGCATTAAAAATTGAGGCCCAATATTTTCTTGCCATTGAGAAAATTGGCAAACTTGATATTTATTATCTTTGTATTCAAAAGCTCCTACCGAAAGTACATTTGGTAAACATGCAGGATATCCTACTTTTTTTACACAAGCATAATCATTTCCTGCTGCAGCTACTACATATGAGAATTTTTGTAGTAAAGTTTGTAATTCCTTATTTTCCGAAATATTATCAGTAATTTTTAACCCAAGATGCAAAATATCCACATTTATGTCTAAAGCTTGCTGTAAACCATTTTGTAAACTTTTTATATCCGTATATCCGTCATCACCCATTATGCAAATGGGAATTATCGTAACTTGTGGTGCCAATTGTGTAATAATGTTGCATGTTAACTCACCATGATTTTTTATAAGATATTTTTGAGAAAAATATTTTTTTTTCATCAATTCAGATAAAAGATTTTGATTTTTTTGATATTTCGATCGATCGATTAAAATCGTCTCTCCTTGATCAATTTTATTTTTATTTTGGAAATTATCTGAGTTTTGGCAGTGATTAAGATTAATTTTGGTATCAAGTACTGCAATTTTAATATCTTTGCCTTCTTTAGGAGCAAGATCCCACAATAATATTTTAGAATTAGAATCTGAAACCAACCCAGCTATCGGAATTTTCATCTCACCCGCCGCTCGTCCCGATCCAGCCTTCGCCTTTGGCTTCGGTGGACAAGCTGTGGGAATTTTCAAATGCCACAAAAAATCTTTTGAAATATTTTGAATGCGAGCATCATTTGGATTTTCGAATTTTATACCTTGCATCAATAACTCATATTCTTCTGAGGAACAATATGAAATGTTTTCAGGAAAAAAGTTAAAAGAATGAATCGATTGAGAAATCAGAATCTTTAAAAATAATAAAAATAATTTTTTCATGTATATTCCTACTTCTCAAAGATTTATCAGAATTATTAAAAGAATACGTAAAAGTAGTAGGCATGAAAAAGAGTTTTAAAAAATGGCCAAAAAAAATCCATCGCATTGATACGAATACCGATGCGATGGAAAAAAATTAGTTTATATCGTTTTTTAATAATTTGTAGAAATATATATAACCGAAAATACTCTTTGTAAAATCAGAGTTAAACAAAAAAGCTATGTCTGATTGATAATCTTTAAACAAATCATAAGGAGTGCGTCCTTCATTATTTTGTGCATTAACATCCGCACCTACTGAAATTAAATATTGCGCAACGGTTACATTAGCCATCCTAGCCGCCATATGAAGAGGAGTAGCATTATATTTATAATCACGTGCATTAATATCTGCACCTACTGAAATTAAATACTTTACAATTTCTATATTTCCGAAAAGAGACGCTATATGAAGCGGAGTCATACCTTTATTATTGCGAATGTTTATATCAATCCCTGCATTCACTAAACATTGTATAACTTCTATTACATCCTCAGAATAACTATCTTCATTAATAATTACATAACTATTACTAACTCTATTTTTTCCAGCAACCATCATTAACAACATTTTGAAGTTAAAGTGTTCACAACCAGCTGCATAATGAAGAGCCGTTTCACCTTCTTTATTACGTATATGCACATCTGCCCCTGCAGAAATTAAATATTGCATCATCTTTAAATTAGCCTTGCTAGCAACATCCATAAGCGGAGTATAATCCCCTCTATCATATCCATTTATAAACGCATTGATATCTGCCCCTGCATCAATTAATTTTTGCATTGCTTCTATATTATTAGTCATACATGCCATCTTTATTGAATCTTGATCACACCAAGATAATGGTGTCCAGATCATTAAAACACTTAACATAATTTTTTTCATGAAGTTTCCCTTACCCCTAGGATTGTTTAAATACTACAATAATCCTATCAGAGTAGAAATTTCGGTCAAAAAGTGGCACCTTTTTTATGCAGATATCGCGAAAAACTGTGATAATCAGTTTTGTAAAAACATGAAAATTTGGTCAAAAAAATCCATCGCATTGATACGAATACCGATGCGATGGAAAAAAGGAGAGTAGTAATGAAGCCTAATTCAAATGAACTAAGGATTACAAAATGAATCATTTTTTGATTTATTTTTTCACTTAATTCACTACTCATTCTATCAGTTCTTGCCCTTCTGTCAAGAGGAACCCCC
>DATIJN010000093.1:0-2041 GCA_035478615.1 Saccharimonadales bacterium (SeqCode) | reverse complement strand
AAGAGAGGCTGAGTAGGAATTTACTGAGGAGTTTTTATGGGATCAGAAAATTTAACCGATTTGATTGTAAAAAATATCAGTCAAGTTATTCAAGGACACAGCGAACAAGGTAGAACATTATGGCATTTATTGCTTGAGATGCATCCCGCTGATAGCGCCAAAATTCTTACCTATATAACTGATGAACAATTAGCTCAGTTATTTATAAAATTTTCTCCTGAAAAACAACTTGAATTGTTTGAAGAAGTTCCTGATTACGTTAAAGAAAAAATTCTTTTATTTTTAAATGATGAACAAAAAGCTTTCATTTTACACCAAACTTCAATTGATGATTTAACCGATTTATTCGATGAACTTTCAGAAAAAGATCTTCAACGTTGGTTAAATATTTTAAATAAAAAAGATCAGCAAAAAGTTTTATCTCTTTTAAAATTTCCACCAGATAGTGCTGGCGGGATTATGACGTTAGATTTTGTGACGCTGATTCAAGATATGACGGTTGAAAAAGCAATTTCATTATTGCAACGATTAAAACCAAATATTGATTTGCATCGACAAATTTATGTTACAGATTCTGATAACAAACTTGTAGGGTATATTAATCTTGAAGATTTAGTTTTAAAATCTCCTCTCATCAAACTTTCAGCAATTTTAAAACAAGTGCCGTATTATGCATTGCCTGAAGAAGATCAAGAACGCATAGCTCGCAAAATGGTTCACTACCATATGATGACTGTGCCTGTAGTTAACGAACAAATGTATTTGCTGGGTGTTATTCCAGAAGAAACGTTGATTGACGTTATTCAACAAGAAGCAACTGAAGACGTTTCAAGAATGTCTGGTTCTCCAGTTACTACTTCTTATTTTGAAATCCCATTTTTTTATCTTTTATATAAGCGTAGCTTTATTTTAGGCACACTTTTAATTGTTGGATCAATTTCGAGTATTATTGTTGCTCAATATGAAACGGTTCTTACTTTAGACCCAATTTTGGTGGTATTTATTACCATGCTTGTTAGTAGCGGTGGAAATACCAGTGGACAGACATCGGCCATTGTTATTCAAGGGATGTCATCAGGTGATATAAACGAATCAAATATTAAGAAATTTTTATGGCGAGAACTTTTTATAGGATGTATGCTCGCTATGATTTTATCTGTAATAGCATTTTTCAGGGTTTATATTACTCATCAAAACTTGTTTGGTAGTATTGTAGTAAGTCTTTCATTGAGTCTCATCGTGATTTTATCAGTCATTTTGGGCGCTTGTTTTCCTATAATTTTAAGAAAATTTAGAATCGATCCTGCCTTTTCTGCAGGACCCATGCTGGCAACTGTCATGGATATTTTAGGAGTTTTCATTTATTGTTATGTGGCTTATCTGATTTTATCGTGATTTTTGTTTAAATTTCTTGACAATAAGTGCCTTGCTTTGTACCTTATTAGTATTCTTTCTGAATTAAAATTCATTTTAGTAAAGTTTGAAATTTCAGAGCCGCTAGCTCAGTCGGTAGAGCAACAGCCTTTTAAGCTGTGGGTCGTTGGTTCGATTCCAACGCGGCTCACCAGTCTTCGTTACTTACGTAATTTCGTCTGGTTTCACCAGTAAAGAAGATATTGAAATTATTAAAACAATGAACGCGGAAACCGAAGACTGTCCGATCGTAGTCCGATGAGCTCAAAGCGAAAATGGACGAAGACGGACTTAAATTAAAAGTTAAAAAGTCTTCGTTACTTATGTAACTTCGTCTGGTTTCACCTGTAAAGAAGATATTGAAATTTAGTAAATATTGAAGTGGTGAGTAGAAGACTGTCCGAACGAAGCAAAGCCTGACGTAGCTGAAAGCGTAGACAGGCCAGCGAAGACGGACTTCATTGAAAATAGTCATTTTTGTCTTTAGGCATTCAATTTGAAATAAAATAAAAAACTTCACTTTCTATGGGTGAAGAATTGAAAATGTACGTCCCCATCGTCTAGCCCGGTCTAGGACATCGCCCTTTCACGGCGGAAACATGGGTTCAAATCCCATTGGGGACGCCAT
>DATIJN010000092.1:0-1753 GCA_035478615.1 Saccharimonadales bacterium (SeqCode) | reverse complement strand
TTACTAGTCTTTCGCAAGTAAAAGGCTTAAAAGATGCATTAAAAGCTTATACAGATGGAACGATCAGCAAAGCAAGAGAACTGAAGGGTAAACTTGAACAAGAATTTTCTCCTGCACTAAGCGACTTAAATAATCATTTGGGCTTATGTGCAGGCGAGACTTTTTATAATTTAGTTGATATGCTTATAAAAAAACAACTTTCAAAAAAATTAGGAAGAGAAATAACAGAGCCTGTAACTTTTCAACAGCTAAAAGATGCTGGTTTTAAAGATATGTATTTTGCGGGCGTAAATACTTCAACTGGTTTGGTTGAATATTTTTCATATGAAGACACTCCTGACATGATTGTTGCCAATGCTGTAAGAATATCTATGTCAATCCCTGGAATATTCACTCCTCAACCTAAAATTATTAAAGATCATCATGGCATATGTCATGAGGGTGAAGATTTATATGTTGATGGTGGAGTTTTGCTTAATTATCCAATTAAATTATTTGATTTTAAGGTTAATGAGCAAGGCTTCCTTGATAGAAAAGTTCCTAAAATTAATAAGCATACTTTAGGTTTACGATTATCTTATCCTAAAAAAGATAATGTTAAACCAAGTGCTACTACAAAACCAACACTTATGTCTTGGCTTGGCGGAACAATAAAAAACTTGGGTGTCAATTATCAAGAAAATGATCATTTTCTTAATGGAGATTCATTTAGAACAGTTTATATTGATGTTCCAAGTATTGGTGTCGGAACATTAGATTTTGAACGCGTTGAAGAAGAAGCTGTTAAACAAACATTAACTCAAATAGGAATAGCTGGCGTTCGAGAGTTTTTAGGGCGTACCAGCCAAAGTAAACCCTTGTATGTAGAATTACCAGAGGCACTTGATAAAGAATACCGAGCTCATCTTGAAAGAATAGGTTATAAGCTGAACGGTAAGCCTATATACAAACTCAATCGTAATTGTCCCAAATTAGTATTAGCATTTTATAAGTCTCTTGATAGAAAAGATTTACATAAGCATCTACATGATGATCTAAATGTTTCTTTGTGGGCAAGAGATGATGCTGGCATGTCAGTTTTCCATATGGCGGTCATTCATAAAGAAATTGATGTATTAAAATATTTACTAGAAACATATCCTAATGGAGCTCAAGCTAAAAATAATATAGGCAAAACACCTTATCAGTTAGCTGAAGAGTCAGGTCAAACTGAAGTCATGGAATTAATGGAGCCATATATAAGAAAACAAGCAATAAAAGAAAATAAGGAAGCTCATGAAGTAAAAAGTGTCGATATGTCTTATAATCAATTTTTTTCATCAAGTTGTAACACGGGTTCATCCTCAAATCTCTATGCTATCGTACTCGCTGATGTTAAAGGCTTATTAGAGCAAATAGGAAAATATGATTTTGAAACTTATGCAATTTATGCATCGAAGGTGTCTAATTTTGATAAAAAACAGGGATCCTATCAAGAGTCAGTAAAGTTACAAGAAATTGAAAATGAGCTAAAAATTATTTTGAAAAATAAACCAACAGATGCATCTTTAAATTTTGATATGCTTTGACGTAAGAAGCTGTTTGGTTAAAGTTTGACAATCTTTTACCGAGCCGCGACCGAAAGGCGAGCGTCACAGGTGTTTAATTTGATCTAATACAACTGACAGAAACGATATGAGAGATAAAATATCTTTTGCGATAGAAGTCACACACAAAAAATGATCTACTCGTCCTATTTCATGCGTACTAATCG
>DATIJN010000091.1:0-2050 GCA_035478615.1 Saccharimonadales bacterium (SeqCode) | reverse complement strand
GTTCAGGATTTTCGCGAATAAGTTTTATATCAAGCATATGTATCAGTATAAAGTATTAGGTATTAAGTATAAAGTATGAAAAATTATTGAAGCATTCTTAATACTTGCTACTTAATTCTTAATACTATTTTTTTGAAGTTTTTGGTGAGGCTTTTTTTACTGTTGTTTTTGGTTTGGCTACTTTTTTTGCAGTGGGTTTGGTTTTGACACTTGCAGGTTTAGTATTTTTTGCTTCAGCTGTTTTTGATTTTGCTCCTGATCCGCTAACAAGTTTGGAAAGTGAAGATTTCATTCTCGCAGCTTTATTTTTGTGGATGATATTTTTCTTAACCGCTTTATCAATTGCCTTGAATGCTCCACTTACTGTCTTTGCGTTTTTTTCTGTTTTTGCTTTTTTGACAGCGAGTTTAAAAGTATTCTTTACTAATTTGTTGCGAATGGTTCTTTTTTTGTCTTGTTTTAATTTTTTCTTGGCGTGTTTTAATATTGGCATAAAGGTATTTTAGCATGCTATACTTGGAATTACAACATGCGTAATAAATTTTTATCAAAAAGCATCGATATTTTGATGCGCCGTCAAACAAATATCCTTTCAGCAGCATTTGTGATTATGGCGACTGTTATTTTTTCCCAATTGCTGGCACTTGTAAAACAACGCATGCTTATTGGATATTTTGGGGCAACAGGTGTCACAGGTGTTTATGATGTTGCTTATAAATTACCGGATCTTCTTTTTCAACTGGTTATTGCATCCGCATTGTCGAGTGCATTTATTCCTGTTTTTTCAGATTTGCTTACAAAAGGAAAAGATGAAGCAAATAAAATGGCTTCCAATCTTTTAACTTGGGGTTTGATAATCTTTTTTGTATTTTCTGTTATTCTTTCTATTTTTGCGCCGTTTTTTCTTCAGGCATTTAATCTCGGCGGGGGATTTAGCCAGTCCGATATGATGCTGATGGCAAATTTAATGAGGATAATAATTTTCGGTCAATTCCTGATAATTATCGGTACTTTTTTCACAGCTCTGCTCCAGTCTCACAATCACTTTTTTATTCCCGGTTTTGCTCTGGCTCTTTATAATCTGGGAATTATTATCGGACTGCTTTTATTTTCTTCGAGTATGGGAATTTATTCAGGCGCGGTAGGAACTATTATCGGAGCTCTTCTTTTTATTCTGGTTCAGCTCCCGCTTGTTAAAAAAATAGATTTCGTTTTTAAGCCAAATTTTTCTTTAAAAAATTCCGGAGTTTCAGAGATAGCTCATCTTATGTGGCCAAGGACAGTTTCAAATGCTGTTTTTCAAGCAGGGACTATACTAATTGTTTCTCTTGTTTCGTTTTTGCCATCAACCGGACGCAATTATATTATTTTTGATCTTGCCCAGACCATAGCGTATGCGCCTGTTGCTCTTATCGGACAGGCGATTGCACAGGCAGCATTTCCTGTTTTGTCACGCGAGAGGCAAAATCTTGAGAATTTCAAAATAACTTTCATGAATAGTTTTAATCAGATGCTTTACCTTGTCCTTCCGATATCTATTCTTATTTTAGTGCTTCGCATCCCGATAGTTCGACTTATCTTCGGAGCTCCCAAACTAGATTGGCCCGCAACTGTTCTGACGGGGCGCATCCTTGCGTTTTTTGCACTATCAATTTTTGCCCAAGCTCTTATAACTCTTGTTTATCGCGCGTTTTATGCATTGCATGATACAAAAACGCCTCTAATTGCAGGAGCAACTTCAACTATTTTTTTACTTACACTGGGATATGTTTTCATAGTCCCAATGCACATGGGAGTTGAATCAATCGCCATCGCGTATACAATTTCGGGTATTGCTCAATTATTTTTTCTGCTTTATTTTTTGCACAAGGCTACCGGGGGATTCAGCCTGTCTCCGCTACTCTTGTCTTGGAGTAAGATAATTGCTTCTTCATTTTTTACGGCATTTGCTCTTTATATACCAATAAAATTGCTGGACCAACTTGTATTTGATACAACGCATACTGCCAACCTTTTTTTACTGACAGGAATTTCAAGTTTTGCAGGTTTG
>DATIJN010000090.1:0-15412 GCA_035478615.1 Saccharimonadales bacterium (SeqCode) | reverse complement strand
AACCACAACCTGAAATAGTTGTCCTGGAACTTTCAAGTTATCAACTACACTACACAAAGCATTTTGCACCAGACATGGCAATTTGGACTAATTTTTTTCCAAATCACCTTGATCATCACACAACAAAAAAAGAATATTTTTGGGCCAAATGCAATATCATCAAACATCAAACAGAAAAACATATCGCCCTGCTGCCTTACAGTCTCATTGAAACAATAAAAAAACATATCATAATGTCTTGCAAAGTATATCTTTTTGTCTCGTATAAACCACGTAAAAAATTAATCTATCCAACATTTTATATCCATAAAAATAATGCTGTTTTAGATAATGGATCTACTAAAATAATTATTTTTAAAAATATTCATCAGCTACCTGATGTGACATTTCCTGAAAATTGGCTCATCATTATTGCAAGTCTTTATTTGCAAAAAATTTCATTTGATCAACTCAACACTATGGCACGAACGCTACAAGATCAGCACCATCGTGTAGAATTTGTCCGCAATTTTAATGGGGTTTCTATTTACAATGATTCAAAGTCAACAGTATGGCAATCAACGCACAAAGCATTGCAACGTTTTAAAGATAAAAAAATAGCTCTTTTTTTAGGTGGGTTGAGCAAAGGTACCAATCGAGCGCCACTCATACAATCTTTAGCACAACAGAATGTAACTGTATTTGCTTTTGGAAAAGAAGCTGCACTTTTATCATCACTGTGTGAAAAATTTCAGGTGCAATGTTACGTATCTACAACATTACAGCAAGCCTTAGAAAAATATCTTTCACTTCAAAATAATTTTGAAATTCTTCTTTTCTCCCCTGCTGGCTCAAGCTTTGATCTTTTTAAAAATTATATTGATCGCGGCAATCAATTTAAAAATATGATCATGAAATTGTAAAAAAATAGTCCTGCTCAAATAAGCAAGACTATTTTTATTTTTACAAAATTATTTTAAACAGCAGAAGAACGCATCCAAGCTGTTATGCTGCCAGCTAAAGCAAATCCTGCAACCGCACTACTTGCAGCTGCATGCTTTACAATAGTTTCTGGATTCATATTTTTAACTACACTGTGAGCTAGTGCTCCTGTTAAACTAGCAGCAACTAAAGGCAGTAAAACTTTGGATCGAGATGAAGTATCTCTAGCAACTTTAGTCTCAGGTTGATTTAATGCAACTACTTCATTTCGTTTATCTATAACTGCTTGAGATAATTCTGTATTGCTAGATATAAGCTCATCTACTTCAATATGCTCACGTACTTCAGGTTGAGCTGTCACTTCACTAGGTACTACTTCAGATTTGGCAGTTATTGTTGCTTCATTTTGATTGTTTGCAACAGCTTGAGTTGAAGAACTGTTGGTCTGAGTATGATGAGAAGAAGCAGGATAAGAAGGAGAATTATGTGATGATGAACTTCTTCCTAGAAGCCATCCAAACCAAAAATTATTAGATGATGGAGTGTGTGTTGTTGAAGAAGGTATGGAAGATGAAACACTGACAGGAGTAGTATGTGAAGGCACGTGAGATGATGAATCTGACGATTTGTGAGAATTCGATGAACTGGATGGCCTTGATGATGTATAAGAACTTGATGGTCTGCATGAACTTGATGAATTTGAAGATCTGGATGAACTTCCTGCTGAACTTGCTCTAGATCTCACAGCACTCACATCAATACCATACATCAACAATCCAACAGCTAATAAAGTTTTATAATTTTTCAAAGTCATATGCACTTCCTATCGTTAAATATGTATGTGTAATCTTTAGTAAAAAGAATATCGTAACAACAAACAATAACAACTAAATCTTGTTAAAAAAGCTTAATCAATACCATTTTATAGTACAAAACTCTTATTACCAATATCATCTACATCTTACAATTTAGAAGGTCTCATTTTTGGAAAAGCAGCAGCTTGTGTTTGAGACTGTGTAACCATCGCTGTATTGGTAAGCGACTCTAAAGCAACTTCAGCAGTTGCTTGAGCAGCTGCAGCTATAGCATCAGCGCGCAGCATAGCATCTATTTCTTGATGAAGGCGTTGACGTATTACTAAAATTTTAGCATTAAATTCTTGTAATAACACTTGTTCTGCTGCTTGAAATTCTTTTTCTTTTTCAAAAGTTTCTTGTCCTTGCGGAAGATAAAAACTTTTTAAATTATACCATGAATCTTTGTATTCCTGTTGTGCTTTTTGTAAATCAGACATCACTACTTTTTCTGTTGCTGTCTGAGGTTCCTGACTAAAAAGTCTTATAAAAGTTCGTACAGCTTCATGTATTCTTTCTATTTTATTTCTTTCTTTTTCAAACCGTTTTCTATCATACGTTTCTTTAGTAAGCAGATGTTGTTGCTTGAGTGCAGATTCTTCTTGTTTTTGTAATTCTTTAAATTGTTCTAAAAGTTTTTGAGATTCCAGTAAAGAATATAATGTACGATTTTTATGCTGAGCTTTAAAATCTTGTTGTCTTTTATTAAAAGCATTTCTTAAATCTTCAAATTGTTTGGTAAATTCTACATCACTTATTTCTTTAGCATCCTTACGACGGCCTAAATCTTCTTTTGCAAGTTTAAAGTTTTGATGCATTTTTTGTAATTCAAGAAAAACTGGATCACCTAAAATTTTATTAAATTCATCTTGAGCATTCATAACTTCACGAGGTTTACATTGCGTTGCACGCATAGGAGCATCATCATCAAATGCTGCACAAGTAATAATACCAACCATACTTATGATTGCTACATATACCTGTAATCCATATTTTAAATTTTTTCTCATCATTTTCCTTTTTATTTTCAACATAATCATGTTTAAAAATATTTTTTCAATAGATTTGCTATTTTAATAAACCTAACCTTCTTTTATACCTTGAATAGCAATGATTTAATTTTACAAAATCATCATGAAAATATTTTCTTTAATCATCCAAAATTCTATGTTAACGTAGTGAATATCTTTAAAGGACAAAAGTGAAAATAAAATGTTTATAGAACAAAGACTTAAATACAATCTGACAATGTTCCTACTCATTAGTATGACATTTGTCATGCTCGGAATAATTTTTGTATATTCTTCAAGTTCATTTTTTGCACTTGAAACACTTAACCAACCGCTTTATTTTGTCAAAAAACAATTCATTGGTCTTGTCATTGGAATAGTAGCATTCTTTATTGCAAGATCGATTTCACTGCAATTTTTAAAAAGTGTTAGCTTTTTTGCACTGCTTGCAGCAACCATTGCTACAGCGCTTCCTTTGTTCAGTTTATTTAGTCACAAAATAAATGGTTCTCATCGTTGGTTGAATCTGCATGGATTTATTTTTCAACCAAGTGAACTTTTAAAAGTAGCTATTGTTATTTATTTAGCATCTCTACTTTCACGAAAAAAAATAATGGACAATAATACACTAAAAACAGCATTACCACTTTCCTTTATCATGGTAGTCATTGGAATTGTTTTACTGAAACAACCTGATTTTGGATGCTTAGCAACGCTTTTTGCCACAACACTCATCATGCTTTTTGTCGCCAATTTGCCACTGAGATATTTTATCGGTACCATTATTGCAGCACTGCCAGTTGCTTTTTTTATGATTTATTTACAACCTTACCGTTGGCAACGAATTGTCACTTACCTTGATCCATGGCAAGATCCGCAAGGAACAGGTTTTCAAATTATTCAATCGCTTATCGCCATTGGATCTGGAGGTTTATGGGGTACGGGAATTGCACAATCACAACAAAAATTTTTCTATCTTCCTATGCAACATACTGATTTTATTTTTGCCATTATGGCAGAAGAAATAGGTTTTATCGGATCATTATTTTTTATCATATTATGCATGCTTTTTGCATGGTTTGGATTTAAAATTTCATGGAATTTGAAAAACACATTTTCAATTTTTTTAGTTCAAGGAATTACAACAATCATTTCACTACAATTTATCATCAACCTTTTTGTGTCAACTGGCCTTGCACCAACAAAAGGCATCGGTCTTCCATTTATCAGCTATGGAAATACAGCTTTAGTTTGCAATCTTTTTATGATTGGTTTAGTTGCCAATGCTGTTCAATCAAATGACTAATCAACGATTATAATATTTTCAGGTTTCAGTTTTGGAAATTGCTCAAAAAAATGAACGTCTTTTTGTAACAATAATATATACAAATTACGATGAAGTATTATTTTTTCCAATGACTCACATCCCTTAAGAAAATCTATGCCTACATCTTTAATTTCAGACCATGAACTTAGATTTATTTCTTTTAAAACTAAACAATGAGCTAGCGCGTGATCGGCAACTGATTGAACTTGCCCTAATGAACTTAAATCGAGTGTTTTTAATAAATAATCAAGGACACTAATATAATATATTTTCATGACATAGGGACCAATAATAATAAGATGTTCATTTCTTGGACCACAATAACGCATGGTACTTTCATGCCCAAAAACTACAATTATTTTTGCATGAGGATGATTTATTTTAGAATTATTCAAAATCGTTCTTATTTGTTGGCCTTGTAGATCAGGAAATAAATCCTCAGCACAAACAATAAGAAATTCTGTCTCTTCATCTATAGGTTTATGCATAATATTTTTAATATATCGAAAAAAAATACTCGCTTGCGACAAAATATCATCATCTATTTTTTTTTGTTCTGTTTCTATGACAGCAGAATGATTTTTTCCATTTTTACCGTATAAGTATTTTCTCTTACCCAAGTGCTGTTTATACCAATTTTGAACAATATAATCAAATACTGCTAAACCTATTCTTTGATCTAAAAAATCATATTTTTGCTGATCTGCATCATTTAACCATCCATCATCTAATAATAGATATTGAAGTAATGTGTACTCAGACTCAATCCATGCCGGTAGCTTGCAATGTGCAAACTCCTGAATAGAAGATTGCAACACAAAATTGTTTACAAATCTTTTAACGGAATTGAGATCTTTCGTTTGCGTTGTATCACTACTTGTAGCTATATCAAGAGCTATATAGCCATCTACAGGCAGTCCTTTTTGTTCAGTTTCAGGTGTTATGAAATCAAACAAACTTTTTTTTTCATCATAATTTTTATGTGAAGTATGATTGCCATTTTTAAGCCAATTTTTATACTCAACTGTTTTCTGGGCTAAATCAACGTTTCTGATAGCAACAATAGACTGCCGAACTACTGCTTTTGATGCAGGATTATCAAGATGCCCTAAAGATTTATGAATAATTGATGAAGCTTGAAGACAATATGCAAATGAAAATACTGTTACATAAAAAAATAATTTCTTCATTGTACTCCTTTTCACTACTTTAATGTGCAACTTTTTTTATGATTAGTTTAGTTGCCCATGTTGCTTCAATCAACTGATTAAAAAAAATTTATTTTCTTTTTTTCAAACTTTTTTTTATTCTAGCTGCTTCTATACTTTTTATACTATTGGCTCGCAAAATATAACTTTCACCCAGCGTGGCTTTTCCACATAAAAAAGCAATAATCGCTTGACCATATAAAACTTCAGCAACTGGATTTGGTTTTAACTCCGTACATTCATTGGAATAATAATACCTTGCACGAACAACTCCTTGCTCTAAAATGGGATTACGCTTAAGTGTTTTGGATCGCGCTTGCATTGCGTTATATAGCAACGAAATTCTTTCCAAAAATGGTTTTCTGTTACCACAAATAATTGCTTGGTCAGCCCGTTGAATTGCTTCTAATTCTTCTGGTGTAAGTTGACTTGCATAATAATTTACTGTCCAACTTAAAGCTATTAAAAAAATTTTAAAATATAGTTTTTTCATAGATGCATTCCTTATTTAAAAGATAATGAAAAGAGGTCTTATTTCAATAAGCAACAAGACCTCTTGTTTTAATATTTATTTTTTTTGCTTAATTACTTTTTCCAGTTCATAGCAACATCAATTAAAAGACGAACTGATGAACCAGTTGCACCTTTTCCATAGTAACTAATATTTGGCACATTGTATGCGGTACTTGCAATATCTAAATGAACCCATGGAACTTCATCAGTAAAATGTCGCAAGAACCATGCTGCAGTAATCGTGCCTGCTGCAATTGCTGGATTTCCAATGTTTTGAATATCAGCAACTGATGATTTGACCGCTTCTTTAAAATCAAGAGTAAATGGCAAACGCCATACATAATCACCAGAACGCTGCGCTGCTTGCTGTACTTTTTCTGACAATGCATCATTATCACTTAATAATGCAGAAAAGAATGGACCAACAGCATAAATACATGCACCGGTCAGCGTTGCTACATCAATAACAGCATCAAGTTTGTAATGTTTCACTGCGTATGATAATGCATCTGCCAAAACAAGACGTCCTTCTGCATCAGTGTTACGAACTTCAGCAGTTTTACCGTTATAAAATGTTACAATATCACCCGGTTTTTGTGCTGCACATCCTGGTAAATTTTCAGTAATTGCCGCAAACCCAATAACATTTACGTCTGGTTGTAAATCAGCTAAAGCCACAAGCGTATTAATGACAGAAGCTGCACCTGCCATATCTTCTTTCATTTCTTCCATAGATGCTGCAGGCTTAATGCTCAGCCCTCCTGAATCAAAGGTGATACCTTTACCCACAAACCCAATAGTTTGCGCTTTTGCTTTTTTAGATTTGTATTCAAGAATAACAAATTTGCTATCTTGGCAAGATCCAGCTGAAACACCTGCTAGTCCTCCCATGCCCATTTCTTTAATTTCTTTTTCACTAAAAACGGTGCATTTAAGACCTTTTTCTTTTGCTAATTTTTCTGCATGCCCTGCTAAAACACTTGGATGCAAATGATTTGCTGGTGTATCAACCCAATCTCTGGTTCGATTCACTGCTTGAGCAATAACAGAACCAACTTCATGGCCAGATTTTGCCGATTTTTGATCAGAAGCTGCAATACATAATGTTACATGCAAAACTTTGGATCGCTCTTTTTTATCAATTGTAGTGATGTAGGTATCAAATTTGTAACTTGCAATGTATGCAATCGTTGTTACTTGCTGAACAAAATAATCAGAATCAAGACCAAACGATTTTGCTTCAGGTAGTTGTAATGCAAGTGTTTCAAAACCTTTGGATATAACTGCTTTGACAACTGACCCAATTGCTCTGCGAAGAGTTTCTAGATTTAAATTTTCATCTGAATTTGGTGTACCAAGTCCCGCAAAATAAAAATGAGTAATTGTTTTGCCTTTGCCAAAAATAGGCAAACTTGCAATTGAACCAGGAGCTCCTGTAAATTTACTTTCTTTTAAAAATTGAACTAAATCAACATCAGTTGCTTTGCTTAAAGCTGCAAAATCTTTTTCTTGAAATTTTTCTGGTATAAAAAATGCTACTGACTTGCTGCCAAGATCAAAAGCATGCTTTGTAGAAATGTTACTTTCTATTTTCATAATAATTCCTTATGGATGAAAAAATGTACCTGTATAAAAATTATAGCAAAAATAGTTCCACAAGTCATATTTCTTGCGCATACATCACCAAAAGATTGTTTGTATTTTTTAAAAATTATAATGTTATTCTTAGAAAAAACCTAAAAGGAGAAAATCTTATGACCACAAAAAATATCTTATTTCAAGCTCTTGTATCAATTATGATACCAATAGGCGTACTGCCGTCATCAATCATGCCACTGAATAAATATGCTGGTGTTTCTGATGAACTGCGCAATGGTGCTGAAATGGTTGACAAAGTACGAATGGATCATATGAAAATTGCACACGCAGCTTCAAAATCTAAGAATGTTGAAAAAACTGCAGAATTTAAAAATTTACCAAATAACATTAAAACAGTAGAACACCATGTAACCATGTCATTGAGTAAAGTGCAAGCTATTCATAGAAATTATTTAGAAACTATGCAAAAACTTTCAGATCAAGCTAAACAAGCAGCAGATACATTTAATAAAAATTCTAAAATTGAATTTGAAAAATTTGCTGATGCAAAAGCTCAAAAAGATCAAGTCCTTGCTGATCAACTGGAAAGAAAAGGCAATGTAATGGACGCTCGTGCTTTTGAACAATCAAAAGCTTATGGTAAAAAAATGAAGTCTGAAAAATCAACACGCAGACCAGTTAAAGTAGGCGGAAATCCTGCAACATGGGCACCAAGAATTACCGTTGATCCTACAACACACATTACGTACATACAAGTGCATGATAAAAATGGAAAACTAGGACCAAAACAAGTATATCGCGATGCGAAGGATACAACAATAACATCTGATACTATCTTTGAAGATTTTGAAAAAGATATACGAGATATAGAACAAGAGTTTTAAATATTTTTTTCAAAGGAAAACAAATTTTATGCTGGATCCTCGAGACAAGCTCAAGGATGACATAATGAGAAATACAGCTATTTATAATTGAAAAAATTTATGGCCAATTCGGATTACTATATTATAAATCGAATATTTAGTTATTAAATTTATATATAAACCACACCAACGTCATCCTTGGGCTACAAGCCCGAGGATCCAGCAATTAAATAATCCTTAAAAAAGGTCCTCTCGCAATGAGAGGACCTTTTTTACTAACCTTATAAAACTCACTATTCAGCTGATTGTGTTGGTACAGCTGTTGTTTGTGCGCTAGCTGCTTGTGTTGCTGCAGCTGTTGCTTGTGCGCGAGCTGCTTGTACTCGTGCTACTTCTTGTACTCGTGCCGCTGCTTGCCCTGGTGCGGCTGTCGCCCGTGTAACAGCAGCCAGTGCATCAGTTTGCAACTGAACTACACCAGCATTGCGATATATTAATTGATTTTTACCTGTTTTTGGATTTATTGCTACCGTTACTTGTACTTTATTAAGTACTGCTAACCAGTCATTAAAGTTCAAGCTATAACCAACTGAAATACCTGTGTTATCAAACAATGCACCTGTTTGTAAATCAACATAGCCACCATTTGCAAAGTAGCTATACCCATTAGAAGGACTTGAATCATCAGTATTATTCGTGCCTGCAGTGTAAGCAGGAAGTGATGCAAAAAATCTACCATCTGCAGAACTGTTAATCATTAATAAATTCACTCCAAGTTTCAATTGCAACTCAGTACCAGAAGTTGGAGCATTCACAATTGATTTTACTGAACTCAATTGTTTCAAGTTGTTTACGTTCTGAATATTTTGAACAAAGAGTACATGCGTTGCTTCATCAGGTACAACAATAGTCTGTTTATTTCCACCAACGGTTATTGTTTGTGTAGTCATTGGGCCAACTGGAAGTGCCATAGGACAAGCAACCACATCACCTTTCCAAACTTTTGTTTGATAGTTTGCCAGTTGTGTATCATCAAGCTGACTAAATACAAAACTATATCTATAATCTTTATTAACCATAATGAATGGCGCTTTGGTGTGTGTATCAACACCTGCGGAAATAACAATTGGATCAGCTGAATCATTATTTAAAGGAGTCATAGTAAGTGTTGTTGATTGCAGTGCTGCAAGTGTTACGGCTTTAGATGCTTTGTACATAGTTTGATTGTAGATCATATGAGAAATATTGCCGTTTTTCGTTACCAATTGAGCCTGCGCAATGGCGTTATTTGAAGCTTGCTCAAGATAATTTCCATCATCATCAATTGGTACATAAATCATAGGATTCCAGAAATAAGAATCATTAACCGTGTATTCTTTTGAATCAATAGTAAATGTTGTATGAGTTTTATTGTCACTCACAGTTAATGTGTTACCTACTGTTGGAGAAGATAAACTGACATTCATCCATGTCATGTCATTACCGTCGCTACTGTTAACGTTAATGTACAGACCGCCATCACTCATATAACCTTGCATGTATCCTTCACTATTTTCATAGAGCAAGATCATATCATCAACACCTTTTTTACCTGGAGCAACAGCAACTTGTTGTTGTACTTTTACCGGTGTTCCATCTTGTTCATACAAGTTTCCACCTTTTATTGATATCCATTGTTTTCGTTTTGTTTCATAAAGATAATAAGTACCCATATGTTTGCTAAAGTAGATATAATATCTAGTTTTTGGCAATGCATATTCTTGGCGACCACCAGGGAAATCAGGATCAAGACTTGAAATCATACTTGAACCAGATTTTCCTGCTGTAAGTCCTTGATCATCTTGCTCAAGCAACAATGATGGTTTTAATAATGGAACAGCAAGCGATTGAGTACCATCTGCATTAACAACAACACCATACATATCTTTTGTCGCTTTGAGCTCAGCACCCTGGATAACGCGTACTTGTTGACCATTTTTTCTATATATTGCACCTGTTGCTACCTTAAGACCAGCTGCATTTGTTTCATTATTTGGTACATCAAAGAATTGATACAAGAATTCAGAAGAATCTGTATCATTTGCAGGAGAAAGACGAACGTAAAGATTTCTGCCTTTATGCTGTTTCAATGTTGAATATGGAACAGAAAGACCTTTAGAACCTGATGGTGAAAGTCCTTTAATAATTTGAGTTACAGTTTCAGGAAGCATGAAAACAGTCGTCGTTGGTTTTTGTTTTTCAAGCTCATCAAGTTTTTCTTGTTCTGCTTTTTGTGCAGCTATGAGATCTTTAGAAGTTTGTTGTAAACGTTTCAAATTATCTTGTGCCCATAGACTCCAATCAGCGCTTAATTGATCACTTAAACCAAAAATCGATTCTTGACTCAATGGCACTGTTCCTGGTGCTACGCCAGTTCGATCATATAACTGACCTGTCACCAAACTCATCATATGAGTTGTATTACCATCTAATTTTGTTGTTGCAAGAGTAAGATTCCCTCCAGCCGAATAACCATTAACCGTTACAAACATATCACTTGGTTCAAAATTTGGCTGATGCATTCCAGCAGCACTAAAGTACACATATTTTTCATCATATAAATCACCAGCATAAATTCCAAGATGCAATGTTCCAAATGTTTTTGGACCAATTGGTGTTCTGGCTTGAGTGACATATGCATTTACCATATTGAGATAGAAATTATAGAATGCTTCAGTTATTGCGCCGCCTGATGAAAATTTATTTGTTAAAGCTTGCTGCATTAATTGAGCTCTCGTTGCTGATGCTGATGCTGATTTTACTTTTTTATGATGACCATTACTATCTAATTTTGGATTGCCTTTTGTGTCATAGAGATATCCTGTCATCAAACTTACCACCGTTGCATTTTCAGCTTTTGAGGAAGCAGCATCAATCGGTGTTAATGCTTCTGCCATTGGTGAAGAGGTTGCTACAAGTATATATAAATCTTGATTTGTTATAGCAAATGAAGGGCTTGGAGTTACTTCATATATGAAACATTTGCTTGCAACTGCAGCTTTAACATCTAAGCCTTGTGCTAATTTGAAATGAAGTTTTCCAACAGTAAATCCTTGAGCTTCTGCTGAAGGATCAAAAGAAAGCCACCAATCATTACGTAAACGTGTTAAATAATCAGGAACTGTTGCAGTCGCTCCTGCAACTGCAGTGAATAAATTAAATGTATCTTTTTCTGATCTGACTAACTTATATGTTTTTCCACTTTTTGTAAGCGGTGCTTGTGAAAAATCAGTTGCTTGCAACGACCCATTAACAACGCTATAACCAATATCAGTAACCAAGCTATAGAACATATCAACTGCAGAATCTGGCAATTGCACACCGGCTAAACCTGTATTATCCTGAGCTATTAAAATATCTTTCACTTGTGATGCTGCCCCTTGTGAAGCAAAACAATAACCTCCTTCATATAAAGATAAAGTCGAAGCCGCTTGACTTCCCGATGCAGGAACAGAAATAGTTTCTTTACTTTCTGTTAAAGTAGTATGCCCATACACAAACGGTCCTTGAGAATATTTTGAGATCAATGCATCTGAATGCACTGCAAATTGAGAAGCTAAAAGAGGAAACGTTGGTGTTTTTGTTACTGAATTTGTTGATAACTCTGCAACAGCAGCTGCAATAATACCACTACCACTTGGAACGCCTAAACCTGTATCAGTAGCTGCCGGATTTCCTTGCAAATCATATAAAGTATTATCGCCACTGAGCAAGCTTGCCCAATATTGAATATCAGGATTTAAACCAATAGTTGGCCATAAGACATTTGGGTCTGATGATATTGGCTGCTGAGTCGGTACATTAAGCGGAACTTGATTAGCATCTTTATCAAAGAAAATAATATAATCCACATACGGGCCGTAAACTGAAGTATTAGTAGAACCTTGTTGCACAGCTTTTGCAAAAGGAGTATTTGCACAAATATAAACCTGACATCCTTGTGCTGCATAATTTATGCTCGCATCGGCATATACATCTTCCTTTGTTTTTGATGTAGCTGTTGGTAAAAGCGTAATCCCAGTACCACTTGATTGAGATGGAGATGGGGTATAACCCGGGAATGTTGTTTCATTAATTATTGTATCATACCCAGTTGTACCCCAACCATACATTGGAATAACTGAACCCAAAGCAGTAGAAGGAGTTTGTGAAGCTGCAGGAGTTTGTCCAGCTGCTGGAGTTTGCGCTGCTGCGGGAGTTGCGTCTAACCCAACAAGACCTGCTGCATTAATCGATAAACCACTCATATAATTTGCAAGTGATTGAGTAAGTAAACAAAAATCAGGTAAACACGTTGATATAGCACCAGTTGATACATTTGAACCATTTTCCTCAGTTTCAGGGATACATTTACAATCAAACTGTGCTTGCAATGAATGTGATGGTTGCGCACCAGCAGAACCTGTACCAATATCAACATATTGTATGTAACTAATTTTTTCAGGAGCTACACCTACCTTACCCTGTTCAAATGGCAAGAAATTTTTAACTGATATGTATTGCGGTGATGTAGGTTGACTTGAATTATGTGGGTCAACTGGAGGAATCAAAGGCATTATACTATTTTGTTCGCCTGATGCATCCATGACATAACCTGAATTTAAATCAACCATCAAGCCAGTAAACTGACTGCTGGTAAGAGGATATGAGCCTGGTACTGACAACATTGAAGAATCATATGAAACGACAAGACCAGATTTTGGGAAATAAGAAGATTCGTCAATGCTATAACGAGGTATACTAGCTTGACTAGCGCCACCAAAAGAAAAGAAATTTGCTCCAGCAGTATTAATTGCATTCGTAACCGCATTATTAGTTTGTGGTTTCTGATGCTTAATGGAAGAACCAAATTGTTTCATGACAGCTTCAGCAATATCATCACCAACGTTTGCTACCGGAATTCTGGTATAAATCGGCAATGTTGCAGTAGGATTGTCAAAATTAAAACACGAATTTGGAATTTGAAGAACCCAATCACCAAATTTAATCGGTGCTGCCAATGTCTGAAGTGCAACTTGCTTTTGCTTTTGTGCTAAAAATGCTGATTCAAAAATATTTGGTGCCATAAAAAGAACCGATGTAACAAGCATTTCTAGTGCTGCACCTGTTTTTTCCAAAGCTTTTTCGCTAAATTTTGTAATACCACTACCAACTTTTTCAACTCCTGACATAACACTTTCAGCAACATCGCTCAAACTTATTTTACCTTTTATACCTTTAAGTTTTGTAGCAAAATCATCAAAAGCATCACCTATTGCACCAGGACGAAGAAGTGTGCTAGCAGAAAGCTTTGCATCAATTTTTTGAAACCAATTAAGGTTTTCAAGGAGTTTTGACTCCTGTCCATCTATTTTAGCAAAACCATCTCGCATATCTTGTTGAGCACCTTTGCTCACAGTTGATAAATCATCTTTGACAAATTTTGAGAAAACTGATTCTTTAACAGACGCTCCGTCAGCATCTTTAACAACATTTCCAGAAGCATCCTTCACTACAGTTTCTTCAAGAAGATCTTGACCCTTATCAATAGCAGCATCTAACTTTGAAAATGCTGTATCCATGCTTTTTACAGAACGAGTTAAAAGTTTTTCTGCCGCAGAACCTGGTTGAATACCGGCTCTATCAAGACTTGCAAATTCATCTTCCATTCCTTTAATTGCATCAAGCTTTGCAACATTTAAACAAGCTTTTTGCAAAGCCTTAGTATCACCTTTTTGTAATGCATCAGTAATTGCTTTTTCAGCAGCAGCACGATCTACAGAACTTAATGCTTTATCAGAGATACCATCCAAGCGTGTCATATATCTTTTCGCTAAACCCTGATTATCTGTTGCAAATTTTTTAAAATCATTGGCCGCAGCTTGTACATTTTTTTCAGCAGCAGTTACTATACCATCTACACGTTGTGCTGATCTTTCTAAAGCACCTCGAAGTTTGTTTAAATTTTTTAATGGTGTTACAGCCTCTGCAGTATTCTTAGCAGTTTTAATAATACCTCCACCTGCACCCAATTCCTTTTCAGCAAGATCTTGTGCTTCTTTTGCTATTGATCGACTTAATGCTTCTTGTGTACTAAAAGTTTGCATTTGTTCTATTGCATCTTTTGTGACTTGTTCTGTAGTAAAGTTTTCTGCTTTTATAACAGCTTCTCTTTCAGCAACATCTGTAACTTCTGCAAGTTTTGCATTAAGATCCTGAATACTTTTAATAAATGCATCTTCTTCTACATCATCGCCCATCTTAATAAAAGAGCCAGTAGCTTTATCAATCGCACCAGTCACATCGCCTGATACATCTTCGACCACTTCAAACGCTGCTGATGACAAAATAAATCCTGAATAAGATCCAAGCATGAACATAATAAAAAATTTACTCAATAAATTCGTACACTTCATTCTCATCCTTTTTTAAAAAATAGTGAATTTGCCAATCGGTCTCATCACTATAAAACAAAAATAAAGATGAAAGCAAGCAGTTATAGATAAGGGTAAGAAAAGTGTAGAAAGATAAGGTTTAGTTTATTTTTAGATGGTAGAAGAAATCAACTTTTGATAACGCTGCGCAACATGCATTTTGCGACTAGGCCACATGAATAATCACCCGATCATCAACAATTTTTGAAGGAACTCTGAAATCTTTACTCAAAGCTTTACGTATGAAACTATTGATTTTGTATGTGTACATTTCTGGCTGAGCAAGGCATGATCCACAGTGTTTGGTACCCTGTGTAATCCACAATCTTTTCATGGGAGTTCCTACTGCATCATATAATTTTCTAACAGAGTCAGTTGCAACACTTTGATCACCCTGGCATGAAATAAACATACATGGAATCTTAATATGAGCTACTTTTTCAATAGGAATCACAGGCACAAACTTGGTTGGTACTTCATTTGGATTCATTCCTGAGGACCATTTAAAAATATATTTAATCACTGGTTGCAAACTTGGTGTATACAAAGATTTCATAATCAAACCTTTACCAGGCAATTTGTACGTTCGTCCAAATAACGTATAAGAAAGCAATCCATCAAGGCATCGATCCATACAATCAGTACTCGATTCAAATGGACTATCT
>DATIJN010000089.1:0-16310 GCA_035478615.1 Saccharimonadales bacterium (SeqCode) | reverse complement strand
ATAGACTAAAACATATGATTGAAATACCAGTTGCAACTGCTCTGACTGCACGCGCTGGAAGATTATCAACTTTCATGACATAAGAAAAAAAAGAATGCAGAGCATGTAAAATCCAACGAGCAACAATCAAATGAGCAAAGCGCGCTATTAAAACTGTTGATGCAAACAAAAGCGTCCATAAAACAATAGCTTTTAACCTTACATCAAATGATGAAAGAAATTTCATAACCATTGATCCAACAACGCCACCAGCTCCACTAAATTCGTAATATCCAATTTCATAGAAATGACACAATGCACTGGATAGTATAACGAAAAACCCTACACCAACGATGCGATCAAATTCTTGCCACACTTTTTTGAGTCCCATCATAAAAAGCAAAGTATACATCATTAAGAACGGAACAAAATATGCAGAAGTTCCTAACAGATACACTAAAAATGCTGCAAGCGTTGCTCCAAAATAACCTAGTGTGTTGCGGCATGTTCCACCAGTTGCATGATAAAAAAATGAAACATCATCAGGCCTAAATGATTGAAGTGAAAGAAAAACAATGATAGTTGAAAAAATCATGAGACACACTGGACCATATAAACGAACATAATGTTTCAGATACGCAATCAATTTTTGTTTCATCAGATACCTTTACAAAATTAAACTTATAATAATTGGAATAATCATGTAGAAAGCAAAATAATACAATGTATTTTTTTGTATCATAACACCAACTAAGCACAACAATCCATAACTTATGAAACTTGCAATCACCATAACAAGAAGTGTAGGCAAAGCAAATAGTTTTGCCATAAGTTCTGGATATTTTTGCAGCGCAATAAGACCTTTTAAAAATCCTGCGCCAATTAATGGAAGCTGAATTAAAAATGATAACGCAAACGATGTTGAATTATCGTAATGGCACAAAAATCTTGCTGCACTATACGTTGAAGCAAAGCGAGAAATTCCTGGTAACAAACTCAACCCTTGTACGATTCCTAAGATAATTGCATTGGTAAAATTCCAAATATCATCGCCCTTCAACAATTTCCCTGGAGCTTGCCTCGGCGTAGTAAGCGAATGTAATGAGTCACGTAGACGGGTTGTATACAAGGCACTCGCTGTAATCATAAAACCAATCGGTAAAAAATAACGACTAATAAAAATATTTTCTGCTATACCGCAAGCCCAAAAAATAACCGTAATGATATCAGCAATACTAACAAACATTAAAGGCTGAATCAACGTTAGCCAGGTACTCTTTTTTAAAAAGATTTTGAAGTCGATATGACTTTGATGAAAAACCATGTTCCACCATGGTTTGAAAAAATAGATAAGTAAAATTGCAATGGTTGGGCCATGCAATACAAAATCCACAATCCATGCATCAGCAAAAAGGTCAGGTGAGTAACCAAACTTTGAAAATAATTTTTGAATTAATGCAACATGCCCAGAACTACTGATCGGCAAACTTTCAATAATAATTTGTATTAAAATCCAGAAATATAACAACAACATAAAAAACCTTTTTATATAATTTTCTTATGTAAAAAGATAACAATTTTTATGTATTGCGTACATACAAAAATAGGACTGAAAATTCAGTCCTATTTAATAAAATTTTAATATATGCTTTGTCTACCATCAAAGGTATAATAAAATCCCCAGTCATGAGTTATTTTACGTATACCGAAATAATCTTGATTTTGCTCTAAATGTCTTTCTATAATTCTTTCTTCTTCTTGTTGTAAACGATAATTGCATGTTCCATTAACACGTCTTTGCATATTTATCACGCTTGCTGTAAGAATAAGCACTTTTGTTGGTAAAACTATTTTCTCATCATCCTTAAGGCTGATATGAATTGGAAGGGTAGCATCCACTACTAATGGTTCACGTGAGGCAAAACTTAATATTTGATTTGTAAAACTCGAAACTTGTTGATCATTTAGATGTAATTGCCTTTTTAACATTCTATCTAATCTTCTTATTTCAGCATCCCGTACAAGGGTATTACTATTTCTTAATGTTGAAGGTATAACCCCACGATTATATTCATTATTATGAGCTGCAAAAGCAGTTTGCTGAATAAAAAATGAAAAGCTTAATAACAATATTGAAAACTTTTGTTTCATATAATATTCCCTAAACAAAATTATGGATTAATAATCGTAAATTATAACAATCAACATAATCATGCGCAATAAAAGGTTGTGAAATCGAATATCAGTTGATGAATGTTTATACAATGCTTTGCACCTTTACTGTTCCAATGTTATGATAAAGCCGAATTATGTAACCAACAATAAAAAGGATTCTTAATGAAGCACAACTTAAAACGACTTTTACTGCTGTCCGGATTACTTTTTTCAATCATAACTGAACCATCATCATGCTGCGATATACCTTGTCCAACTGGTTGCACGCAAAGTCAAAACCTTTGGCAACCTCATGCATTTGGTACAAGTATGTCACGCGAAATCATTTTAGAAATGCAAGGTTGGGCTTCTGATCTATACCGTGAAGGTTGGTTTGGCACGTTTGGAGTTGCTGCTGATTTTCAAACAAATATCAGTAAAAAGAATTGTTCTTGTTGCCCGGTACCGTGTTGTAAAAATATAGGATCAATACCTTTCTGGTCATCAAACTTTAGCAATCAAATGACACTTGGTGATAACAGCGGTGCTTACGATCTTGACGTGTATCAAATGGGAATGGGTCCAGTAACAACAAATGGAACAGTTATTTTAAGCCCAGTTATTTATCAAGCTGGTGTAGATCTTTTACTTTACCTTGGCAATGAGCGTGATGAGCGTGGCTGGTGGATGAAACTAAAAGCACCAATTGGCGTTACGGCAATCAATCCATTATTGATATTTTCTTGTTCACTGGAGCCTGCACCATATCCAGTTGGAACACTTGATCCAATATCAGCAATAGCTGCTCCTAATAAAAATATTGCTCAAGCATTTGCAAGTGATGTAACTACAGGATTTTTACAACCAATGATTTTTGGACGTATTGATTGCAAACGTATTTCTCAAGCTCATTTTGGAGACTTAGAATTTGCATTTGGTTACAATGTTGTAGCTGATAGTATACGACATCTGGGCATTGGACTGCGCATAGGTTTTCCTACAGGAAATAGAGCAAATGGATTTGATATTTTGCAACCAATTTTTGGACGCAATGGTCATGGTGGCGTTGGCGCAGAAATAATTGGTCACTGGAATTTTTGGGAATGTGACAATGATAATCAATATGGCGAACTATGGTTTGATGGAATGGCAATGCATCTTTTCAGATCACATCATCGACGTTCATTTGATTTAGCTGCAAACGGGCTTGGTTCAAAATATCTCCTCGTTGCAAAATATTCAGGAGATCTTTTCCAAAATGAAATTCAAAATGTCGTCAATATTTCAACACTTGAAGTATCATCAAAATTTATGGTTGAAGGAAATTTTGCCTTTGGCTTAGACTATCACTATCACAACTGGGGATTTATGATTGGTTATGAAGGTTGGGGCCGATCATGTGAACAATTAAGCATTGATTGCTCAAGACCTGGAGCAAGAGACTTTAATCAATATGCTGTTCTTGGACGTCAATCGCCATTTACTTCTGGCGGGCAGCCACTTAATCTTTCGCAACCTTCAGCAAGAATTGGTAAATCTCAAGATCGAGTAGAGGTAGTACCTGATCCATCAACAGGAATTGTTTTAGCAACAGATCCAGCAAACCGATTACCAAGTAGTGCCAGTGATGCTTTAGATATACAAGCACAACGCGCTCATGCTGCGTACACAAGCAAACCATTTGCTCAAGTGCAATATACCTGGAGAAATTATTGTTACATTCCATACTTTGGTGTTTCTGGTGGTTATGAATTCAGTCATTTTAAAAATTCAGCTGTAAATCTGTGGAATATAAGTGCTCAAGGTGGAATTACTTTCTAAGAAAAAGATTTAGGATAAAAGGACTTTTGTTAAAAACAAAGGTCCTTTTTTATTTTTATACATGTAAATTAACTTGAAAAAAAAGCTTAATAATACACATTTTTATCAAAAAAATATCATCAATCATCAGGCCAGATCGACAAAAAGACTTTACAACTTTAATTTTCCAGTGTTATGATAATGCCGAATTTAAAGTCAAAACAATACTAAAAAACATATTAAAAAGTTCAAACAGTAAATGAAAGGAGGAACGCAAAAAAATAACAACCATTCACATGTTTTAAAATCTTGCAGCAAAAGAGTATCAAAAAAAATATTTCAAAAATATTTTTATAGTAAGGAGTTCTATGAACCAAAACTTGAAGCGGTTTTTTTCAATCGCTGCATTACTTTGTACCATAACAATTATAGCTGATTGTGGAAATAACTGCTCAGTATGCCCTTGCGGTTGTACAAACAGCCAAAACCTTTGGCAGCCTCATGCATTTTCAGTAAGTGCCGCTCGTAATTTAATGCTTGAAAAAAATGCGTGGACACCTATGGATGATGAAGAAAGTTGGCATGGTATGTTTGGTGTTGGCTTGGAATATCAATCAAACCGACATGTCGATTGTAATCCAAAAGTATTTTCTAATTGTAAAAACTTAGGATCAATGCCTTTCTGGTCAACTGCTCATGGTGAAACATCAGATGACAATGAGCCAACATTCAGCAATCGAATGACTATTGGTGATAACAGTGGCGCATACGATCTTGATGTTTATCAAATGGGAATGGGTCCTGTCACAACAAATGGATTTGTGCAACTTAATCCACAGGTATTTCAAACAGGTGCAGATTTTTTAATATACGCTGGTGTTCACCGCTCAGAGCGTGGTTTTTGGTTGAGAGCTCATGGACCAGTTGGTGTTATTAATGTTAAACCAGTTTTAACATATTCATCTGATGAACCAGTTGCCGTGCCATATCCTGCAGGTGCTCTTGATGCAGTTAGCAAGGGACCTATTAATGCTCCTTATGAAAATATAGCTCAAGCGTTTGATGGACAATCAGATGCTGGATTCTTACGAAAAATGACAAAAGGTCGCATTGAATGCAAACGCACATCCTCTGCACAATTTGGCGATATAGAATTTTCTGTTGGGTACAACGTGTATGCTGATGAAGAAAAACATTTCGGTATTGCTCTTACGTTTAGTGCTCCTACAGGAAACAAAGCTGATGGTAGATTTGTTCTAGAACCAATCTTTGGTCGCAATGGTCACTGGGGAGCTGGAGCATCTATTTTAAGCCACTATCGATTCTGGGAGTCAGATAAAGATGACCGTTGGATTGATTTATGGTTTGATGGTACTGTCTTACATCTTTTCAGATCAAAACATTGTCGTTCATTTGATTTATGTGCAAACGGTCCTGGTTCTAAATACTTACTCGTTGCTAAATATGCAGGAACAACTTTTCAAAACTCAATTCAAAATGCCGTTAACATTACTACTATTGGAATAGAATCTACATTTGCAGCAGAAGGAAACTTCGCACTTGCATTTGATTTCCATTGGTGTAACTGGAGTTTCTTAATTGGTTATGAAGGTTGGGGCAGAACATGTGAAAAAATATGTCTTGATTGCTCATGCCCAGGAGCAACAGACTATAGCGAATATGCAGTTCTTGGTCGTCAAACACCGTTCTGTGACGCGAGCTTAAATCCACAATGTGATGGCAATTGTATTAATAATCTTTCCGAACCACTTGCTCAAATTGGCAAATCACAAAATAGAGTTACAGTATGTACCGGTGATACATTGCCTGAAGGAATTGTTGATGCAACAAACGTATCTAATCGTCTTCCTGAAGATGCTGCAGATGCATTAAACATACATGGTCAACGTGCACATGCTGCTTACACAAGCAAACCATTTCTACAAGTGCAACATACGTGGATGGATTCAGACTTTAGTCCTTTCTTAGCATTTTCAGGTGGCTATGAATTTTCCAACTTGAAAAATTCAGCAATAAGCCTATGGAATGTTGGAATTCAAGGCGGAATAGCATTCTAAAAATGCTTTCAGCCTTCATACTAGTTGTTTAAAATAATAAAATTAAACCGCTAAGATAAAACAAGTACCACCCTTCAGAAAATTTTTTCTGAAGGGTGATTTTTTTAAGATTACAGATCTTGTAAACGATTGATTAATTTATGCAGCGTTTCCAAAAGTAGGACTTGGGGCAGAAACATGAGGAGTTGAAAATTGCAGCGGAGAAGGATTATTGGAAGCTTTAGGTACCCCTGTAGACTCTCGTGATGGTGGAATTGAAGTTGATTCCAGTGCTGATTCATGTTCAGGAGAATCACATTTAGCTGCTTGAGCAGCTATTACTGCTTGAGACGCTATTAATATTTCTTGAGCTTTTTTATATTTTTCTTTCATCTCCAAAAAAGCTTCATAATCTTTTTGATCAGAAAAAATAAAGCCACATTCTGGATTACCATCATCAACAACCTTAGTCTTCTGACGCACTTGAATAGGTGTTGCATTTTTTGCAGGTAATGAATTATGTACTTCTTTAGATCGATGATCATCTGTTAACGCTCTCGTTTCAGCAATTTGTTCACGTAATGTTTTTTCACCAATTTCTTCGTAGGTGCCAAAATCATCTCTTTCATTATGCAAACATTGTGGCTGCTGTGCACTCAAACTACTATTTGGAAATATTAAATTTCTTGAATAATCTATTGTTCTAAAAACTAAATCTTGCCATGCATCATCTAAGGAACTTTGCATCATGACGCTGCAGGTAAGTAATAAAAACGTGATAGTGATAGTGTATTTTTTCATAGATGAACCCCTATATTACCTTATGAAATATTTACTCTAATATTAAACCTTTTTTAAAAAATGTCACTTACTATATGAGCTTTTTTTCAATAATCACGATTAATTAGTCAACTAAAGTCACTATTTTAAAAAAGAATGCCTTATTTCAAAAAGGCATTCTTTACATAAAAGTTGCACAGGAAGCCGTTGTAATGTTTTTAATGTCTTTTTAACAATTCTTTGACTGCTGCAACTACCGTTCTTCCCTTTTGAGTGAAAGTTGCTACATATATAGTGACTGTTGTAGCAACAGCAGTGGTGATTAAAAACATTTTATGATCGCTTAAAAAAGTACGAGGGGTAATGCTTACCCTAGGTACGATGACAGTATCATTAACGTATTCAGGAGTATCCAGTCCTATGGTTACCATTGTTTGCGCAACTATAGCTGAAGTTCCTGTTGCCGCAATTTCATTTTTAGATTGAATATCTTGAAGAGACTCACTAATGACCAGATCAGTTGCTACTTTTGCATCCATCAAATGTTCCTGCACCCACTGATTTCTATAATTCAACCTTTCTTTTTCTCTCTCTGTTAAAATTTTTTCGAGAGGATACTCCAAAGGTGTTTCATTACATTTTCTTTGTTCCAAATCATCATCCTTATCATCATCAGACATAGATGACAAACTTGCTGTCAAAGATAAATCATGCATTTCTTCTTCCTCATCATTATTATGTTGAGAATTTAATCTACTGAATGCAAATGGCGTTGGAATTCTAGGAACTGAACAAAGCACTGCTTCGCTAGAAAAACAGTGTAAATCTGTTAATGAAGCATTTAAAAAAATGCTATGTATTAAAAATGAGCACATTATTATATTTTTTTTCACACATTTTCCTTTTAACATGTCAGCCACTGTGTCCGGCGTAGTTTTAACGACACCTGGATAACTAAAGTCGACACAGATTTCGCGCAAAACTTGCCCGGGCAGGCTGGCTGGATTATTTTTTATTTTTTTCTTCTTCTTTTTTCATAAATTGTTGCATACCAAGCGTCATATGATACCCAAAAGTTTGAGCAAGATTACGTTCAGCTTTTAGAACTTTATCTTTACTTAAGGCAATTAAAATATGATCGGATGTTTCAATGGTAATAACATCTTGTGATTTTAATAATGCATTTCTCAAATCTTGCAACGTTTTAACCTCTTGACCATTTACTTTTTCCAATACATGACCAACAATGCGAAGTCGCGCTCGATATGCTGGAGAATCTGGCATTACATGAGTAACTATTAAAACAGACTCCCCTTGCATTTTATCTTCAGCATATTTTGCAAGACTAGGCATAACAGGCAGTAAAAGAGGTAAATGATTTAAAATCAATGGCATAATAACGTAACCGCCAAAAGCTTCAAAAGGTAATTCTTCATATTCTGCAAAAACTTGTCGAATTGGTAATAATTTTTTTCGATCAAGTTTACAAGAAAAACTTTTTTTAACACCTTTGCGATACACCACCAAAGAAATAGTATGACCAACAGGCAGACGAGTAATATATTCTGCTGTTGAAACTTTATCTTCACTCCAAGGAACTTCCATTTCACCATACAAATCAACAGGAATACCATTAATTTCATAAATCATATCACCAGGTTTTAATTGATCACACAAAGGACTATCATTTAAAACTTCAACAACATATGTTCCTCCTGGATCAGGATTTCCAAGTGCCTGGAGTAAATCTTTTGTAGCCATGGATTGATAAACCCCAATATATGGTTTACGAACCAAACCACCAGCGCGTAAATCTTTGAGGAAAATTTTAAGATCATTTATTGGAATAATATAACCAACGTTTTGTGCTCCAGCTACGATTGCTGTATTGATTCCTATTACCTTGCCACAACAATCAAGCGATGGACCACCAGAACTTCCAGGATTAATAGCAGCACTCATTTGAATCATTCCAGATTCCCGACCACTAATCACCCCTGTAGTACTTTTAAGTGATTGTTGCCCTAACGGATATCCAAGCGCAATAATTTCTTGTGAACGCATGACTTTATCAGAATCGCCTAAAGGCAAACGTGGCATTTTTCCTAAAGTTGTTTTAATCAATTGCACATCTTCAGGATGAAATTTCAACAAAGCAAAATCTTTTTCAGGCATAATTCCAATAAATTCTACCTCAAATTGATGCTTACCAAATGATGGCATTTGCACCATAATTGATGTCGCTCCATTGACAACATGAGCATTGGTTACAATTTCGCCATCATCACTAATAATAAAACCAGATCCGCTGCATTGACCTGGTTGTGGAATTTTATACGGCTGCAATACATTATGTTCAACATTTGTCACCATAAGTTGCACAACAGTATTTTGTAAATTTTTTTGAAGCTTTAACCATAATTGAGCAGAAGCTGCAGTAGTTGAAGTATCTTGAGAAATTGAATTTGAATTTTCTTGTATATTTTCTTCAAGCAAAGAAGTTCCAATTTTTTCCTGAAGTAAAATCAATGTTTTTTCAATACGAGAAAAACGAATATGCGTTGTATAAAAAAAATATCCCATAATACAGCATATAATAATCATACTTAAACTTAAAATACCACTGAGCATCTTCATATAAATCTCCTGTTTTTCATGATGATACGTATAGATGCTGAGTTTAAATAAAATCAAAAAAAATAACCAGCAATTTTCTCACTGGTTACGTCACTCTATACTTTTTATTTCTTTATTTTATTTGTCTAAAAAATTTTGATTTGGGAGAAGCCGTTTTTAATGCAGCAGCTTTCATGTCATCTATCATTTTTTCCTGGATTCTTATAAGTGCTTGAGTATTGTTCTTGTCCTGTGCTTGCCAGAAATCCTTTAATTCTTCCTCTGTCATATTTTCTTGATGTTTTTGTTGAAATTCCCATAATCTTTTAAAAAACTCATCCCTTTTTTTTCGATCAGCAAGTCTTTCTGCTAAACTTTTTTTTCTAAGAATTCCAGTTTCAAAATCTACACTATACACATCTGTGGAATAGTCACCTTCTGTTGGATTTTGAATTATTTGATCTGTATCGAGCGGAATTTGTCTTCTTTGTAATTCTTGAGTACTGCGCGCCGTATGTTCTAATGTTGGGTTAAAATTTTGATATTCTACTGAGTCATCTCCTTCATCCTGCACGGGTTCTACATATTCCTTTGACCCAAAATGAACTTTAGTTGATTTAGGTTGGGCACCAGGTATTTTTTTATTAAATTTATATGCTCTATACAAAGGCCTGAATGATTCTTCCGGTGCTAATTCATTAACACCTTGCGTCATTTTGCGCGTATCAATACGCTGTAGCCATCGGTTTCGTGGAGTTATTGGTTCTGAACTATCAGAGGAAATAAATTTTTGCGAGGATGTGATTTCAGATTCGGTTGTTTCTTGCGCCCCAAATACTATCATTGCATACATGCCTAAGCCTAAAACATAACTACTTTTTCTTTTCATCATGCTTCCCTTTTATTTTTTATCTAAAAAACTTGCTAAAAAGGTTATCCAACTTTGCCGCAAAATAACAATAGTATTATTTCAATAGAAATACTTTGCCCCTAAACATCCTTAGTCCTGCTCAAGAAAAGTAAAACATAAAATATATAAGCAAATATTTTGAAATCATTTACAAATTGATAGCTCATGTTACCATATAAAAATACGATCTAAATAGTATTTAAAGGTAAAATGGATATGTCGCAAACATCTGTCACACTTGAAAAAATAGTTTCTTTATGCAAAAGAAAAGGCTTTGTATACCCTGCAGCTGATATTTATGGCGGAATTAATGGGATCTATGATTTTGGACATCTGGGATATTTGATGAAAGAAAACATCAAAAATGCTTGGAAAGAATCTATACAAAACGATCTTGGTGACATATTTTTCTTAGATGGTTCACTCATCGGGCCACAAGCAATGTGGCAAGCATCAGGTCACGTACAAAATTTTCACGATCCAATGATTGACTGCATGAATTGTAAAAAAAGATTCCGCACCGATGATGATCAAATTGATGTCAATAAAGCATGTCCATCATGTGGTGTAAAATCGTGGACTGACATTCGTGATTTTAATCTCATGTTTCAAACGCAACTTGGTGCACTGCAAGATGAAAGTGCAAAAGCATATTTACGACCTGAAACAGCACAAACTATTTTTGTTCAATTTAAAAATATTTTATCAACAAGTCGATCAAAATTACCATTTGGTGTTGCACAAATCGGTAAAGCTTTTCGTAATGAAATTACGCCAAAACAATTTTTGTTCCGAATGAGAGAATTTGAACAAATGGAACTTGAATGGTTTTGTAAAGATGAAAACAGCATGGAAACATTTGAATTTTGGGTGCAAAAACGTAGAGAATTTTATAGATCCATTGGTCTTGATATGAGCAAAATCAGAATGTATCAGCATCCTATAGAAAAACTTTCTCATTACAGCAAATGCACGTTTGACGTTGAATATGAATTTCCATTTGGCTTTAAAGAACTTGAAGGTATCGCACATCGCGGCACATTTGATTTAACGCAACATACAAAACATTCCGGTAAAGATTTATCAGTATTTGATCAAGAAACCGGACTGACACAAATGCCAACTGTTATTGAAACATCAGTAGGTGTTGAAAGATTATTTTTAACGTTGCTTTTTGATGCATACACAGAAGATATAATGGATGGAGAAACTCGAGTTCTTTTAAAATTACATCCAAGAATTGCTCCTATTAAAGCTGCAGTTCTGCCTCTTGTTAAAAAACTTTCCTGTTCAGCAGATGCATTATTTAAAACGCTTAAAAAACAATTTATTAATATTGATTTTGATGATAGTGGCTCTATTGGAAAACGTTATCGTCGTCAAGATGAAATTGGAACGCCAATTTGTTTTACCTTCGATTTTCAAAGCCTTGATGATAATATGATTACTGTTCGTCATAGAGATACTGGAAAACAAGAACGAATTGCTATAGACCAAGCTACTAGTTATCTTGAAAATCTTTTGAACGTCTAAAAATTGACTCCCAGCGCAAGAAGTTATTATGATACACACAGTATTTTTTTAAAAAAAGGATTTTAATGATCGCTACCAAAGGCAGATATTTTCTTAAATATTATCCTCAGCATATGATTCTTTTATCTTTAATTATTTCAATTGGGCTGGGAACTTTATTATTAGGGTTACCTATTTCTCGCACACAATACATACCGTTGATCGATTTATTTTTCACATCAGCATCACTGACAACAGTAACAGGACTTATGACTGTGCCAATAAATCATTTCACTCATTTTGGACATGGTATTATGTTATGCCTTATGCAACTTGGCGGTATAGGACTCATGACTTTAAGTCTTGTTTTTATTTATAAATTTAGCAATTTGGGAATTTACACACAAGTTATTGCAAGTGAAGTTTTATCACTTAAAAGCTTTAAAGATACAAAATATATTTTATTTTTCATCATTAAATTAACAATACTGACTGAATTTTTAGGAGCAATTTTAATTTTTCCAACTATGTACCAAATATATCCACTTAACAAAGCCATATTTCTTTCTATTTTTCATTCGGTTTCATCATTTTGTAATGCAGGATTTAGCTTATTTCCTGATGGTATGATGCAGTACAGTCATAATCCACTTATGATTTTTACGACAATGCTTTTAATGATTATTGGAGGTCTTGGTTTTGTGACATGGCATGAACTCAGTAAAAAATTTCTCTATCGCAAATCAATGCCACTGGGCATGAGCTGGCATACAAAAATAGTTCTGCGCATGTATCTTTTTACGAGCATTATGTTTTCAGTTCTTTTTTGGCTCATTGAAAGAAACCATTCACTTGCTGCTATGCCATTTTTTCAAAAATTATATGTGGTATTATTTACTGGTATAGCTATGAAAAGTACCGGCTTTGCGATTATTTCATTTACAACGCTGCAGATGGCAACCTTAGTATTATGCATGGTTTCTATGTTTATTGGATCAGCGCCACTTTCAACAGGAAGTGGTATTAAAACAAGCGTATTTGCAATTTATCTAGCAGTTATTAAAGCGGCAATTCAAGGTAAAAGACAGGCATTACTGTATGGACGACAGATTGTTGATGATCAAGTATATAAAGCTATGGCAATTCTGGTGCTCAGTTTATCGTGGATTGTTATCATCACATTCGGCCTACTTATAACTGAACCAAACTGGCAATTTATCGATATTTTATTTGGCACAGTTGCCGCATTTTGCAATAATGGTACATTTATTAGAGCAGCTGAATTGCTTACAACACTGGGAAAATGTTTTATTATTCTTTCCATGATTATTGGAAGAATTGGCGCACTTGCTCTTATTTTAAGTATGAAACGAATTAGTGAACAACGTGAAATTTCATACCCCAAAGAACATGTTATTTTAGGGTAATTTTTCAAACCTCTTATTTTTTGTTACGGTAATTATTTCGCTTAAAAAATGCTTATGATATTTTAAAAAGGTTTTAATTATGAAATTTTGTATTATTGGACTTGGTCGATTTGGACAACAACTTGCACGCAGCTTGGCAGAACATGAAGCTGAAGTTTTAGCTATTGATGCAAGTGAACATGAAATTGCAGCAGTACAAAATTATGTCACACAAGCTATTTGTATGGAAGTTATAGATGCTGCATCACTTGAAGCTATTGGTATTGAAGAAATTGATATTGTCGTTATTGCAATTGGTGAAAATATTGCACAATCAATTTTAATTGCTGCAATTATTAAAAAACGGTTCAAGCATATCAAAGTAATTGCACGTGCAACATCACAAACACAACAAGACATTTTAAATCTTTTAAAAGTTGATCAAGTTATTCGTCCTGAAGAAGAAGCTGCAATTGATCTTGCAGATACGTTAAGTTCTCCTTTTCACAACCTTGCACGATTGAGCAAATCATTTTCAATTGGACTTATTCAAGTACCAGAACATTTCATAGGAAAAACGGTCAAAGAATTTGATTTGTACAATTCATTTCGACTTAACTGCATTGCTGTAAAACGAGAAACAGAATTCGTTTCAATCAATGAAAATTATACATTGCTTGATTATGATGAGTTGGTTGTTTCTGGAAGAAATGAAGATATCGTTGCCTTTGATAAAGAGAAGTGACCTTACTACGTAGTTTACGCCGTCGCTTTTTATTATGGCGCACGCAGAGCGCTTCACTCATCTTCATAACATCCTTGCTTACCATTGATTTGTGTTCTATTTTGTCATTCCCGCGTAGGCGGGAATCCAGGACTTTTAAATTCAGCACATGGATCCCGGTCTTCCGACTTCGCCAAGGCTTCGACGGACTAGAAATTCACATACATTAAATCCCTCGCATCTTAAAACTCTATTCCTCATCAGCAACGGATGCTTTTCACATCTCTCCCCTCATAAAATTCAAAAATATCATTGCTTTTAAAGCACAAAATGCTGTTTACTTAAACTAACAATTCATAAAAAATGAGGGGAAAGTATGAAAAAATTCATAATAATTCATTATATAATAATTACTGGAATCATTTTAATTCCTATGCCAACAAAAGGTATGTTAAGACTTCCGCCAACAACATCAACAGCTGCCGCTAGAGCTCAAATACCATCATCTTGGAATTCAACACCAAGCAACGCTAAACCAGAAATGCCAACTGCTAAAATAGATACAGCAAGAATGCATCAAGTTGTCTTGGAAACATTAGAGCAACCAAAACTATCAGAACCTGTCTATACCACTCGAGGATTTACAACACCATCCAAAGGTATTTTTTATCCAACTAAAGCACGTTTGATACGTTCTACACCGCCTTTACATGCAAACGAAGATTTTACTCTTCCAGAAGGGAAACCTACAAAAAAAGAGCTGCTGCAAAAACATGATCTTGTCATTGCAAGCGCTAAAAGTAGCGACAAAGATCAGGGCGATGATGCAAAATCTCATTGGGATAAATTATTTACACTTGCCCTATGGGCAGCACCCTCTAAGTTCGTGTATGACATTTATACCGGTACGGAGAAAAATGTTTTCAAGGCTTCTGAGGATGCCAAAGATGTAGATCCTGAAGTATATGAACTGTTTTTACACATTAAAAATGATTATGGGATAACAGATAATCTTAATTTGCGCATTATGAAACGAAAACATAAGTTAGATAAAGGCGGCCAACTACATATGGAAGCATTTTATGAACCAGCTACCAATACTATCTATTTAGGAAGTGATTATAACTCATGGCGTCGAAGCAAGTTAATTCACACTATAGCTCATGAATTAGAGCATCATCGTCAATTTAAAAAAATGAAAGGTAGTTATCATAATGTTCCTAGTGGTATAGATATAGTTATAAACCCTAAAAAATTTGCAGCTAATGCTATTAAATTAGAAATAGGTGCTGAGGCTGCAGCATCTGATTATCAATATTGCTATAAATGCTTAGGAGAAGTTGCTGCAGCTAGTTCGCACAAACATGAGCCTCAAGAAACTGATTGGGGTTATTCTACAACAGCTCAAGGTTATTTTTCTAAACAAGATTATCAACAGTATATAAATAGAGCGAGAGAAGCTCATGCCTTATGTCGAGCACACGAAACTGGAACACATAATAAGGACAATACGCCCTTGAAAGATTTTCTTCCGCAAGTTGTATAATAAATTTGAGGCTGGCATAATTCTATCTAGGACTATCCCAAATAGAATTATAATATATTCCCGTTGTTTAAAAAACAGCGAGAATTTTATTTAAGAGTTCTTTTGAAACCTCATGCATAGTCGACATATTAAATTAAAGTTAAGAACTTTTGAATGATAGATTACCCGATTTCACCTACGTTTCTCTCTCCCTCTCTACCACTGCGTGATTTATTCACGCAGTCCATCACAAAAGAGTAAAATAGATTACGCGATCAAGTCGCGTAATGGTAGAGTGTGTGTTAATTTATCAGTAAAATTAAGTTTCAGAAGAACTCTATTACCTTCACAATGAATAACGTTTTTAGATATATTGCCTGATGCATTGTTACATGCTAAGAAACAATAATGTACTTTGAAATTTGAATACCTTATCCATGTTTGCGATAAGAAATAAAGGAATTCTCATGGATCCATCACACCTTAAAGCATTGTTCCTCGTTAGTAACGGAATGCTTTTGCTAAGTTCATATTTTTTACTTATGAATCAAGTATCAAAGCATATTTTAATGGTCTATTTTTGGATTCATGTTTGCACGTATGGAGCAATCAGCGCTTTATTTATATTTGAAGATACGTTTATTAAATTTGATGCGAGTCCACTTAAAACAATGATGTTTGATTTTACGTATACCAATTTTCCTCTGTATTTTATTTCTTCAGCGTGTTTAATTGGAAGTTATATTTTATTTGATTATCTCTCGCGTCGTCATGAAATTGCAAAAATTATAGCAATTAGCCAAGTCAGTATTATTATTTCTACGGTCGGATACCATTTTTTAGGTGA
>DATIJN010000088.1:0-2450 GCA_035478615.1 Saccharimonadales bacterium (SeqCode) | reverse complement strand
ATTAAAGAATTTTTGCTTTCTGGAAAAAATGAATAAGTATTACTTAAAGCTTTGGCTGTTATAGACTTAATTTGTTTATTTACTTGAACTTGAATATGCAAACAACTTCCTTGTAAAACTTTATATCCTGATGATAATGGAACTAATGTTGCCTGCAGCCCAAGATTGTCTGTGTAAAAAGAACGTTGCACAGACGTTTTATTTTGATTTTTCGTTCCATCCACAATTTCAAATTTTAATGTATGCAAGCCATCAGCAATTGTTTGTACAGGAATTGAAATAGGATGGTCAAATTGTTTTTTATTAATTTTAAAATCACGATGCATTAAATTATCATCAATCCACATAGAGATGTGTGAAACTTTATAAGGACTTGATCCTTTCAGTGATCCTGTCACATCCCCTGCATATGCTTTGCCATCTTCAAATCCAGTCACGGTAACTTGAGGTTGCGTTGTGTCAAAATAATACAAATAAGTTCGCCTTGATACATAAGCTACCAAGCAAAGCGTTAAACATACTACAATGTATCTCCCTTGAGGAATCATGCACAATCCTTAATTATGTATATAGTTTTGATTAAGAAACAAATCTTGATTTTCATGATATTTATTGTAACAATAAAACGAAAATAAAACATTGATTTTTTTGCAAAAAAAAGATTTTTGTTCTTAAAAAAAAAGAGAGTTCATGAAGCTGAAATATTTTTATATCACGCTGCTGATCGCTATTACTTCAAGCAAACAAATCAAATCAGATTTATTTCTTTCCGCCCAATTAGCACCCGAACATGTACAAGGTGTAAAACATCTTATGGACAGTGTGGGTTCATATCCACTCACTACAGTGATGTCTGATGGAACGGTTCAACAAGGAATGCAAAATCGAAAAATTAAAGCTATGACGCCACCTAAAACGTGGCCGATTTTAGCTCACGGAAATTTCACCGTATTAAAACCAGATCCCACAGCATTTCAAACCTATCCTAGTGGTTCTATTATTTTTCCTGGTTATCCAGATATTGCCCAAAAGTTTGATGACATGATTGAAAATATGAAAAATAATCCAGAATTTATTCCTTTTTTTAGGAAAGTTCATATTAACATTTTAAACGAGCTGTATCACTACCTTATGAGTATTTATACCAACTTCAATTTACAACACGTTGGTATTAAGCAAAATGAAAAAACTGGAAAAATATATATAAGTATCCCACAGTTTTTAAATGATGAAGTACTTTATGATGCTAATAAAAAGACACTTATTATTAATCATTTAATAAATATTATTGAATCTCAATTTAATGGTGCTATCAGATCATATATTCGAAAAATTCCTCAAACATTTGCATCATTTATGGGAACAACACTCATTCAAAATGATTATAGTATCGATCTAACCCAATTTCTTATAAAACAAATAGAACCAGAATTAAAAGATTATAAACAAAAATATTTAAAAGCCTTAGCTTCATATCTTGAATTTTATCAATTATACACGAGTTATCTCAACAAACCTCATCCAAAACAAAAAGAATTTACAGCCTTTGTTGCAATCGCAGAAGACATTAATCAATTTATTTATGGAGATAATTTTACTGACACTGCAGCAAATAAAGAAATCATCGCTGTGCAAAAAATGGATCCACCGTTATTTTATTTTGAATATGACACCATGCGCGCACTAAAAATAATTCCTCATTTAGCAAAAAAACTTTCTGCAAATTCACAGAATATTATGTGGCCTGAACATATTATAGACCTTGCAAATTTAGGCGGTGTTATTGATGGGCATCCTATGGCTTATTTTAGAGATGATGATGATACTGTGGTGCAATATAGCAAGAAGGATATTCAAGAAGCAAAATATCCATCAAATAGATTGTTTATTTGTATGCAAAGTGGTGCTAACTCTTTTGAAGAACAACTCATTGCTCAACCTGATTGGCTTAATTCATGGGACGGTGTAAATAATATTTTACGAGCATGTTTTGGAGATTTTTCAGCCTTATTAGGTCTTAATATTTTGGATCCATGCATGGAATCTTTAGTTAAATGTGTCGTTGTTACACAAAACGGACAAGATGTTAATGAATCTGATATAGTTTCTCCTGCTTGTAAAACTTTAATAGAATCATTGAAAAAAGAAGCAACAAAACCAACAATTCCAAGTTTGCCCGTAATCCCACTCACCCCAAATTTACTTGGTCCGCAACAACATCCTGCAAACTCATCGATCTATACTCAATCAAATCTTATTCCAACAGCAGCTGACATAATGCAACAAGGAGGCCAATAATGTTTATCTTGTTATTACTATTATTTTTTTCACCATCGCTCGTTCATGCAAATATGCTCGCTGATATGGCTATCATGATGGCTGGTCAAATGGGTGCATCAATGGCAAATCAATCAATCAGTGCAATGTATACCAATATGGGCAATGCAATT
>DATIJN010000087.1:0-5284 GCA_035478615.1 Saccharimonadales bacterium (SeqCode) | reverse complement strand
TCTTTATTTCATGAGCGTAAATCAAACCTTCTTCTTAGATCAAATCGGATCATGGATCTGGACCGGACCTCTCTGCCTTCTCTTTTTAGGGTTGCTCTATGTAACGAAAAAAAGCTTTGGAATAAAATTAGCTTATTTTGAATAAATCAAGAAAGTTAAGATAAAAAATTCAACAAAAAAAGAAGACCCAAGAAAATCTCGAGTCTCATGTATTATTTTAAAAAATTTTAAAACTTATGTTTTTATTATGATATAAATGATTGCAATGCGATTTTAAGATTTGCACAATTTTTTTTCCAATCACCCGATATATTTTGAGGAATATTGTTTGAACTTACATTGAAAAAATAACCAGTGAAAAAATCTAAATCAACAAAACAATTATGCAACAGTGGAATAGTAGTTCCCTGAACAACATCTGTGGAAGTTAATGCTAACCGAATAGCTCTTAATGCACATACCATACCTCTAAAGCTAGCATCTGAATTAGCTTGAGTACCGATATAATTTCTCATCTCAACTATTTCATACAACATTGTATGTGGAGTACTATTAGAACCAATTATTTGTTGAGCATTAGCCACAGCAGTAGACCAAATATCCGACGATGCTGTTGACGCTTGCGCCGCTCCAAAATGCATCAATCCAGCACTAAAAATAGTGACTGATAATGCTTTTATTATATATTTCATCGAAAAACCCCCCTTGGATTTATAACAATAATTATATTAAGTATTTCACAAAAGTGCTTTTAAATGCAATAGTTTTACCCTGAAATTACTAAAAATTTCTACTTTTTTCAGAAAGACGAATAATCGACCATATTTACAAATAATGCAAAAAAATAAGCACTTTTAAAAAGTGCTTAAAATTGGTTGCGGGAGTTGGATTCGAACCAACGACCTTTGGGTTATGAGCCCAACGAGCTACCAGGCTGCTCCATCCCGCGATATATCAAAGTAAGTAGTAACAGCATACGCCCTTACAGCGCAATGTCAACCACAAAGGGCTAAAATAGCCTGATTTATTCGTGTTTTTCAACAAAAACAATGACCATTTTTAAGGCTTTTGGACCAATAGTTAAATCTTTCTGCTTAGGAATAAGCCCTGCAGGAGCCTAAATCCACGATTTACCCTTAACCTTTTGACCTCATTTTTTAGATCTGCTATGCTATTGGTACGTATAAATTTCTTTGAAAACAAAACCGGGGGCGTACTGGTTTCGACGTATTAATGATGGTTGAGAGTGCATGTCGAGCTTTTATTGAGTGCTCGTTAATCAAACAATAAAACTAAATAAATGCAGAATATAAAACTGTAGCAACTTCATTATTTGCAGCATTGCTCGCAATGTTTGCAGGTATGGTTGCCTTTAGACGCCGTGAAGACGACTATTCTTCATTGTCTTTCGTATTATAAACCATTAGTCCTATCTGCATGATATTTTTCTATTTCATAGTGCAGATGTATAAGAAATAGACTTACTTGTAATGCTCTGTTCCCAAGGTAACAAGTTCGTATATTCGGGAAATAAACATGTAGTACTATTGGCTTGACTTTCTACGGACATGGGTTCAATTCCCATCGCCTCCACCAGTCTTCGTTGCTACGCAACTTCGTCTGGTTTCACCATCACAGAATGCTTTGAAAATAATAATACATAGATCGCGAAATAGAAGACTGTCCGACCGTAGCCTGACGTAGCTGAAAGCGTAGACAGGCGAAGACGGACTTAATTAAAAAAATTCAAAATATCTTTTTTATCAATAAAATGTTTTACGTTTATATAATTCGATCAATACATTTTCCAGATATTGTTTATGTTGGATTTTCTAACAATTTAGAACAAAGATTAAATACCCATAATTCTGGCGGATCAATTCATACTTCTAAATATAAACCATGGCAACTTGAAATGTATCTATGTTTTAAAGAAGAAAACAAAGCCAGACTTTTCGAAAAATATTTAAAAACACAATCAGGTCGAGCATTCGCTCAAAAACGATTTTAAAAAAATATTTTTCCTTTCCCAAAAAATCTCTTATCTCTTTTCCTTATAAAAACCTAAACTTTTACATCTTAAACCATGAGTCAATCATGGCTTTGAAAAAAACAATAAAAAAGTGTTGCTTTTAAAATTAAGTAACCTTTACAGTGTTATCAAGACTTTGATGAAGGGTTAGGGGAATCCCAAGTCGAAACAACAAAATCGCCGAGCCATCAATCCAATTTTTAAATTGGATTATTTTTTTTGTTAAATAATTGGATTTATATATTGATGAAAGTAAAAAATTGACGTTTTTTGATAAAAAGACTATATTTTTTTCGTCTAAATCAAATCGTTAAAATATTTTTACATCCACAAAAAGGATCCAAATGAATTTCTCAAAATCATCATTATTTTTTTCATTAGCAGCCCTTCTTTGCATTACTGATATTTCAGCAGAATTAAAAATTGCAGTAATCAGTGAACAAAAAATCATGACTGAATCTGAATCTGGAAAAAATGTCCTAGCTAAAATTCAATCAGAGCAAGAAAAATTAGCAAAACCTCTGCAAGAAGAAGAAAAAAAATTGCAAGCAAAAGCACAAAAATTACAAGCCGATGACGAAGCTTTTCAAAAAGACCGTGCGGAGTTTCAAAAAAATGGAAATATGCTTAAAGAAGATGCTCAAATAAAAAAAATTGATGAACTCAAAGAACGTCAACAAAAAATTGAAGATGACAAAGAAGATTTCCCACGTCTCGTAAAAAAATTACAAGAAGCAGCTAAAAACGTTGAACCTAAAATGCAGGCAGTCGCTCAAAAAGAAATGAGTGCTTTTATGACACTTGTAAAAGATACCATTAAAGAAGTTTCACAACGTGAAGGTTGGGATATTCTTTATTTTGAAGAAACTCTTGCATATGTAAACCCAAGCCTTGTAAAAAATAAAGTAGTCTTTGAAGCTCTTGATAAAAAAGTAAAAGCTGCAAATCAAGCAAAAAAAGAAGCCGCTGAAAAAGCAGCTGCTGCAAAAAAATAAAACTTTTTATGAATAAACAAACAAATTCAGTAAGTATCAAAGCGATTGTAGGTCTTGGAAATCCAGGACCTACATATGCTTACAGCCCACACAACATTGGTTTTTTAATCGTTGATAAACTATGTGAAATATATCATGGCACCTGGTCAGAAAAAAATAATATGCTTATTGCATCAGTTGAGATAAACGATAAAGAAATTCTTTTAATCAAACCTCAAACATTCATGAATAACTCTGGAGAAATTTTACCATATCTTTCCAAGCGCGGTATCAAATTAGAAAATATGTTTGTGATACACGATGAAATTGATTTTCCATTCGGTAAAGTTTCTTTAAAACACGATGGTAGTGCTCGAGGTCATAATGGACTACGATCGCTCATTGCCCATGGCGGACAAAACTTTTTAAGATTGCGTTGTGGCGTTGGTCGACCAAACAGTCCTGCAGATGTTGGACATTTTGTTACTTCAAAATTTAAAGAAACTCCAGATCAAGTTAACGAACTTATTGATACATCAGTTACAATGATTCTTGCTCATATTTAATTAAGAGTATTTTTTTATGAAAAAAATAATCGCTATCTTTCTATATTGTTTAACAATATCTCTCAATACACTGACATCTGAAACTCATCAACTACAAACGGATAAATCTTTCCTACTTTCTGGAATTATAGGTTGTTTGGGTATTGGAGCTCCAATAGGATCTTGCATAGGTTATAATCTTGCTAAAAATTGTATTAAAGATTTTAATCCCTACAATAGAAATCATATGAAAACTGCTGGCTATGCAGGAGTATCTGGTGGAGCTGCCTTGTCGATGACTTCTGTGGTAGCTTTTAATATTTATTTGCATGGTTTACCATCTTGCGATCAAGATCCTTGCTTTTATGTAACACATAGCGCTGCTTTAAGCGCTGCAGCTTGTCCTTTTATAATTCCAGATCTGGTGCAAACGATATTTGAAAGATATAATTTGCATCAATTGTCTAAAAAATTTGATGATTATGAAAAAGATAAAGCTCCTGTTATTGTTATAGAGTAAAAAAGGCTGCGATATTTGCAGCCTATTTTATATTCTAAGATTTAATTATTCTATTGTAACCAGCCAATCAATTTTTTATTAAATTGATTCATATCAATAGCTGGTCCTCCGCCTTGAAGCGCTAGATTATTACCGCCGCCTTGCAATCCAAATTCTTTTTGAAGCCATTGCTTAAGTTCTGTAAATTCAACTTCATCAGCAAAGAGTTTGTCAACAACGGCCACAAATGATGTTTTACCTGATTGCATATTAAACAAAACATACAGTCCTGCCTTTTGTTTTTGTAATTCTTGTGCAATTAAGCGTAATTCATCAATGCTATATCCCTTTGCATCAATAACTGCAACAGGAAGATCGCCAATCATATTCACTTGTTGAAGCCACGTAGGAATTTGATTTTTAATAACACTCGATTTCATTGATGAAATTTCTTTTTGTTGTTCTTTTATTTTGTTACCTAAATCTTGTACTGTTTGAAAAAGTAGTTCAGGTTTAATTTTTAAATCTTGGCATAATTTTTTCATTAAAGAAAAATCTTGCTGAAATTCTTGTAATGCTCCTAAACCTGTAAGAGCTACTATGCGCCGTTGACCTGCAGCAAGTGCAATTTCCTCGGTAATTTTAAATAATCCAATATCCCCGGTTGCGCGTACATGAGTACCTCCACAAAGCTCTGCAGAAAAATCATCTATGATAATTGCTCGTACACTTTCAGGGTTGTATTTATCACCAAAAAATGCAATAACGCCTCGTGCTATTGCTTTTTTATATGTTGTATTTTCTACAACAACAGGAATATTTTCCCAAATTTTTTGATTTACTAAATCTTCTATTGTTTTTATTTCTTCAGCTGTCAGTGGTTTATGATGGGTATAATCAAAACGTAGATACTGAGGTGTTACAATTGAACCAGCTTGCTTAACACCATTACCCAAAACTTTTTGTAATGCTGCTTGCAGTAAATGAGTCGCTGTATGATTTTTCATGGTATGCAAACGAGAATGTTGATCAACCGTCATAGTAACAGTATCACCCAATGTCATTTTTTCAGGTGCAACAATTTTTACTAAAATTGCATCACCCATTTTTTTCAAATCAAGTATTGGTGTTTGTTTACTTCCAACAGTTACCGTACCTTGATCGTTAACTTGACCACCGCATGCCACATAGAAAGGTGATTTTTCTGCTGCAAACCAACATTGCTGTCCTGATG
>DATIJN010000086.1:0-3312 GCA_035478615.1 Saccharimonadales bacterium (SeqCode) | reverse complement strand
GCAAGCAACGTTTGCGCCTGAAATATTTTTCTTTGAGCATAAAATAAAAGAAAAATACCGGAAACAATTGCTCCGATACCCGTTATAAAAAATAATACTTCTGTCATGTAAAATTCCTTTAAGCTAAAAATTATCATATATATTTATGGTATAGCGTACCATAAATCTCCAAAAGAGAGTTGCAGTACCCTCTATTAATCGTGTATCCCAAGATACACTTTTCAAAAAATAAACCTTGAAATGCTAAAGCATCCCAAGGCTCATTTTTTTGCACATAGTTATAAACTATTCGTTGCGTACGTCTAGCTTACAAACTTTCAAAAAGAAAATTCTTCTTCTTCATCTAAAAGCGTCATAATCTTTTCAGATTTCATTTGTTCTTTTTTGACCATTTCTTCCATAGTCAAAAGTTCTTCAGTCGCTTTTAATGCAGCAAATACGGCAATTTTTTTAACATCAATTACCATTTTGTTTTGAGTTGCAATTTCTTTCATCAACCCATCAACTCTGCGCACAACTTCTAGAACAAATTCATCTTCTTCATCGCTCATGATAGAATATGATTCTCCAAAGATCTGAGCTTTATATTTTTTCAATTCTTTGCTCATTATTGCTCTTGCGTTTCAATTAAGTGCAACAAATTATCAACAACCAATTTAGCCTTTATTTTCTCTTGGCTCAATTCTTCTAAATCTCTGGTTTCAGAAACTAAAGAACCCTCAAGAGCCTTCAATTGACCTTGAAGATCTTTATTTTTTTCTTTCAATGAAGCATTTTCTTCTTTGAGCATTTTCATTGCCTTAAGAAGTTGAACTATTTTATCTTCCAAAACGGTTAAATTTAAACCATGGTGTTTGGTGGTTGTTGCTGCTTCTTTATTTTTTACAGGCACTTCTTTATTTTTTGATTGTACCACTTCCATAACAATCTCCTTACATAAACCCTAAACCTTAATATTGCAAACAACTGTAATATCAAAGTCTAACGTTCGTCAAGAATCATGCAAAAAAAGTAAAATGAGCGCTAGCTGCGTACAGTTTCTACAACTTTTTGAAATACAGTTGGTTCAAAAATAGCAAGCTGGCTTAACATTTTTCTGTTCAATTGAACATGAGCTTTTTTCAAAGCTGGGATGAAAGCGCTGTATGAATAACCATGCGGTCTTACTGCAGCATTAATACGAGTAATGAAAAGAGCACGCATGCTACGTTTGTGCAATTTGCGACCTTTAAATGCATATGCTAAAGCACGCAATAAAGTTTCTTTTGCTCGTCTAAAAACATTCTTACGTTGTCCATAACAACCTTTAGTTTGTTTAAATACTCGTTTATGACGTTGTCGTGTAACTTTACCAGATTTAACTCTTGACATAATAACCCCTTATGAATTTGGCAAAAGACGAGCAATGCGACCAAGATCACTGGTGCAAAGCGTTGAATTTTGTCTTAAGTGTCTTTTGCGTTTAGCGCTTTTTTTGGTTAATAAATGGCGCTTGCCTGGACGAGAAAACTTAATCTTAGTTTTAAGTTTTTTAAATCTTTTTTTTGTCGCTGAATGCGTTTTCATTTTTGGCATATCAATTAAACCTTATTGTTTTATTTTTTTGTTTTCAGAGAATAGATCCTGGACCAATATGGTCCTGCGATAGCATCTTTTTCATACGATAGATCAGTTAAACCTTGATCAGCCAGTGTCTGATCAACTCGCGTAAAAAACTCTGTTCCAACTACTTTTTTTGCTTCAACTTCTCTACCACGAAAAACGAGAGTAATCTTCAATTTATGACCATCGTTTAAAAAACCCACACCTTGATTCATCTTAGTTTGATAATCATGGATTCCAATTTTGGGTTTCATTTTAATTTCTTTAATCTTGACGACTTTTTGCTTTTTCTTGCCTTCTGACAATTTTTTCTTTTTGGCATATAAACTTTTGCCAAAATCCATAATTTTAACAAGTGGTACATCATCCTTGTCAGAAAGAAGAACAAGATCCAAGTTACTTTTTCTTGCAAGATCTATCGCTGCATCACGAGAGAGAACCCCCAAGTTTTCACCCGTTTGAGATATCACTCGCATTTTAAATGCACGAATTTGTTCATTAATTAATTGAGTTTCTGTTTTATTTTTCAATGTTTTTCTAAACCCTATAGTTAAACAGCAGCTAAAACTTCTTTTACTTTTGCTTTTATGGTATCTAGAAGCGCAGCATTATCTTTCAAAATTTGATAAGCCTGATCGCGTCCCTGAGCAAAGTTTTTACCTTCAAATGCCAACCAAGCACCATGTTTTGTTATCACATTTGTTTCTAAAGCAGCATCAAGTATATCAAGTTCTGGACTAATACCAACATTAAAAAGCAAATCAAGTTCTGTTGCTTTAAACGGTGGCGCAACCTTATTTTTAACAGCTTTCACTGAAACACGGTTTCCAAAATGAACCTCATCTTTTTTCAAAGAAGCGATTCTGCGAACATCCAAACGTACTGATGCATAGAATTTCAATGCTTTTCCGCCAGTTGTTGTTTCTTTAGGACCAAACGCCATACCACTAATAGTCTGACGCACTTGGTTAATAAAAATAAGAATTGTATTTGATTTATGAACAATTGCCGCAAGCTTTCTTAATGCTTGAGACATCAAACGTGCTTGCAACCCAACATGAGCATCACCCATATCGCCTTCAAGCTCTGCACGTGGCACCAAGGCCGCAACAGAATCAACTACAACAATGTCAATTGCCCCTGAACGAATAAGCATCTCAGCAATATCAAGAGCTTGCTCACCACAATCAGGTTGCGAAATAATTAAATCTGCAACATTTACACCTATTTTAGCTGCATATACAGGATCAAGCGCGTGTTCAGCATCAATAAATGCACAAACTCCGCCTTGTCTTTGAGCTTGGGTAATTGCATGTAAAGCCAATGTTGTTTTACCAGAAGATTCAGGTCCGAAAACCTCAATAATTCTTCCTGTCGGATATCCTCCAACACCCATAATTGCATCTATCTGTAACGAACCTGAAGATATTGCCGTAACACCCTTAATCGGCTGTTCTCCTAAAAGCATTACAGAACCTTTTCCATATTGCTTTTCAATCAGAGAAAACGTTACTTCCAGAGCTTTTTTCTTAGATCCAGCATCATCGATTTCAAGACCTTTTTCAAGATTCTTGGCTGTGACTTTTTCTTTCATGTTTATACTTCTTTTATGCGGCTAGTCAATTCTACTTTGATTTCTATCTTATTATTAATCTTAGCAGTTCTATATAAAGAAGCAATAAAACCCTCTTTGTTTTGATATATTTTTGT
>DATIJN010000085.1:0-6642 GCA_035478615.1 Saccharimonadales bacterium (SeqCode) | reverse complement strand
TACAATATAGGAAATAGAGCACCTTACCTCTATATTGTCTCATATTTCCCATATCTTGTCAATAACTGATTAAATTGCAGTAATTTCAGAGCCTTGAAACTCATACCCTCTTTTTGGTTTATAAGTTAATAATGTTCGTGTGACATCAATCATGTTATCACATAGAAACATATCATTATTGATTTTACCTTTACCATTTATGGTGAAAATATAGAGCCTTAACATTCTTCTTCCATCACTGTATTTGTGACTTGCACCAATCTTACCCACTTAATTTCATGGATATTGTTACCATAAATGACTTCAAAATCTGACAACGAAATATCTGTATGTTCCTCTGTCCATTCTTCAAAGCCATTCGATAACTTCCATTTCAAAGTATACGAATCTGTAAACACCATTCAATCCTCCGATCTCATTAATTCATCTATGCCTACTTTGGCAATCCAACCAATTAGACAACCTAATACTAACATAAAAGCCATACTTTGTGTTACCATTTGCTATGTCCCCATTTCATTATTTTATTGTAAATCTATCATTTATAAGAACTACCCCGCCATTAACTTGTTTAGGTAGTAGTTTTCCTTCACTAGTAAATCCTATTTTAAAGTCTTTAAATGCTAAGTTTTTAACAACATCACTAGGCATGTTTGCGAACGTCCAGTGTTTTATTTTGTTGTTTACTTTTAGTTTACGTGTCTTAATTAAACCCTTAATATTACTAGGCATTCCTGCACATTTTACTGACAAATGAGTGATATTTTTATCCTTTTTATCATACAACTCATTAATGTATGTTTTCTGTCTTATATATTTTCCTCTTTTAAACGTACTTTCATGTGCCCAATAGCCCAATTTATTATCATCAATTACGTCTTTAATAACTTCCGGTATTTCTGTTCCAGTTAAATGTATCGAGTCTGTATCACAATATATGATACGGTCAAAACATTTTTGTGCAGTTGTAATAGTTGTGTATCTCGCCCAACTAGTTATGAATATTCCCATTGGAGTATAGATAGGGTCTTTGTACTCTTTTATGTGTTCACCTGTTTCCTTATCTTTTGGGATTCTAAAACCGTTAGAACCGTCATCTTTTAAGTACGGTATTTTCCCTGTCACTTCGGGATTGGTTGCGAACTTTCCATAAAGCGAGTTTAACATCAATTTTGCAAGCAATTTTATTGCACCAGTTGAAGTCACTTTTATGTGAGTCCAATAGTCAATAAATTCTTTGAATACACCGTTACACTTTTGGAACTTAAAACCGTTACAGTATTCTTCATCTTCTACTTTGTAGTGTTCTTTTATAATTTCCCAATCTACATTTGATACATATAAGTCTACAATTTCACCGTTACTTGTCTTTAAGTATTCATTATCTTTAAATCGACCATGACTTTTCTTTATTTGTATAGTGGGAATGTACCCCTCTTTTAGCTCAAAACTACAACGTATATGTTGTATCCATAACGGATAAATTTTGTCAAACACATATTCACCTTCAAAGGTCTTCGGAACTCCAAACGGTAAATCTCTATCATACATTTGTGAAGGATACAAACTGTTTACATCGAATATCATACCTTCACCGATTATCTCATTTGCAAAACGTTCATTTAACCACGTAAAACCACCTCTGTATGCTTTACGTATATTTTCATCCATCTTGAGTGAGAAAACTGGGAATAACGCTTCAAACTGTCTTTTAGAAATAGTGTCCTTAAAACCACTCAAACTATCAGAACCATTTGTCATCTTTTCTAAACCTTGACTAAATTGAATCTCAAGTGCATTGGCTACAATCTCAATATCATGTTTGATATACATATGTTCATGAGGTGTTATTTCGTGTCCTATTGGACGTTCTGCATGATAGTCAATGTCACCCTTCAAAATTGTCATCTTAAAATCTTCTGCAATTTTCTTAACTGGAAAGGGTAGTTTTTTCAAACTATCATAAATCACTGTATGTAGTTTTTTCTTACCCCTGTAACCATAACATATATCAATCATGTACCATGTACCCATTTTGGATATAACACTTTTGAACGTTTTCGGTTTAGGTTCGTTACTAAATTCGTAACCATGTTTCATTAACCAGTTGATTACAAATGAACCATCAAATTTGAGGTTATGGAAATATAGGTCAGCATGCGTATTTTCTACCCACCTCATAAACTCATCAAAATCGTTTCCAATACGATAGTTAGAAGTGTTTCCGATTTCCATGTAACCATATGCCCATGGTGTAACGTCTTCACGTTTCGTTCGTGTTTCTAAATCACAACTATATTTCTTTCTTGCCAACCGTTTCAACTCCCTAAACTATGAAGTGATTCATTATCACCTCCTTAATACGTATCAGGAAAATTTTTAAGTCCATCATTGTAAAATCCTTCATTATATCGTTGTATATAGTATGATATTTCTTGTGCGTATTCATCAGCATAACTTTCCATCAATTCTTCTACATAAACAATGTCGAATTGCATACGTGGTTCACGCTTGTATAAGTCGTAAAAGTCCATCAAGTCCATTTTGTATATCATTTCGACAATTGGTTCAGCGTCTGAATTAAAAACGTCATACAATTTCTCTACATAATTTTCTATCATTTGACGGATACGAACGTCCTCATAGTTGGGGTTAGCTCTTTTTTCTGCTCTCTCAAACTTCTTCATGAATTCTTTTCTACTGTCAATTTTATTGATGTCAAACTTACCCATTTTTCCAAATTCATCGGGTTCTTTCATTAAGATTAGCTTTTCAATTTCTTTTTGTTTACCATATTTCATTTCTTCTTCTTTTCGTCTTCGTTCTGCTCTTTTTGTGTCGATTTCAATATTCTTTTTGATTTCATCTATTTCTTTCTTTAGAAAGGAAACACCCTTCTCATTTTTGATGATGGCATATTGTGAAGATTTAGCACGATTTAAAAATGTTTTTCTGAATTCTTCAAACTGCTTAAATTCTTTACGTGTAGTTTTCTTCAAATCCGGTATCTTAATTTCGTTAGATAAATCAATTCCCTTTTTCTGTAATCGCTTGATTTTATCCTTAACACTTTTGACTACCTTTTTATCAGCGTCACTTACACGCATAAACTTAGTTTTATTATGTCTAGGCTTCTTTCCCAATTCTTACACCCCGATTTTAAATCTTTGGCTTGCTTTTGGTCTGTCTATCTGTATCCATTTGACCTCATTCTTTTGAAGCATTAATCGTAAAGCATATTTGTGTAAATCTTCCTTGTTGAGTTTAACCCCATTAAGCCATGCAAGAAACCCACGTTTTTCGGTTTTACAATAGAATGTAATGTCAGCAAGAATGTCCATTGTTAGATAAGAATCGACAACAAGTTTCGCCATTTTTGACAAAAAAATAATACGATTGTTTTCGTACTGAGACAGAAATTTGTTTAAATACAACTCACTAGAAAAGAATAACGTGACCTCACCATTTGAAGCCACGTATTCTGATTCCCGTAAGTTGTGATAAACACCCTTTTTTGTTGAGGGCATTTCAATCACTCCTTATTATCCAATCATTTGAACAGTGATGATGTCACCATTTTGTCCTTTTTTCTTACCAACTTTAAGAATTAAGTTTTCCCAATTCTCTGAGTGTGGAGTACCGAATAAACGTAACATTTCTTCTACTGCAAAGTAAACCGTTTTAGATGAAGTTACATAAACCTCTTTATTAGGGTCAATTAGGTATGTTAATACACCGTATTCAGTGTTACCAGTTTCTTCGTTTACTTTATCGTACTTACGGAAGATTACGTCAGCAACTACAATTTCTTTTCCAACGTGGTCTTTTAAACCGTTACCGCTATTTTCATCACCAGTCATTAAGTTTAATAACCAAATTTTTTCTGCACGAGTTTCAGCAACAATTGAAGAATAATCTGAGAACTTAGCTTTACGAACATATTTACCGTTTTCTAATACAGTTACAAAACGTGCGTCTTCTTTCACAATTACTTGTCCTAATACTTCACCAGTTTGTGCATTTACAGTTGTCATTTCGTTTGTCATTTTAATTTCCTCTTTTCATGTTTTAGAATTTTTATATAAATAGGTTGGGGCTTACACTCCCCATTTGTATGTTTAATGTAAGATGATATGGAAAATAGTCTTTGTACTGTTTTCCTGTTTAATTTTTGTGAGTTTGATAACCGACAAACTCTAAACGGATTGTTTTAAATCGTATAATATAAGTGCCTATTGTCGAGACAGGACTTTTATTTTCTAAATTCTACATATAGATGAGCAACTGGGGATTGCTTTAATTATGCAGTTAATTCAGCTTCAGTTTGTTCTTCTGAATTTGCAACTTTTATTGTTGCAACTTCTAAGAATTTTTCTACTGGTAATTCGTAAGTTACTGTATCAGCTTGTACTGATAAAACTGTAACACCTTGTCCTAATTCTTTTGTCACTAATTTTTGAGCAGTTTCATGTGCAACATTTCCTAATAGAATTTTGTCCTCAAGTACTTTAGCTGAAGGGATTCCGTCTACTACTTCCATCTTAGCAAGTTTTACAGTTGTTTTTGTTACTTCTTTTGTCATCATTTTACGCATTGTGTTTTCCTCTTTTCATAGTTTAATAGGTTTGGAGTTAAAGTCAGTCTCTTTAACTAGACGTTATTATATGTATCGGTCACGCTCCAATACTAGCGAACATTATAGTAAGATGGGTCAGTATAAATACTGTGTTTGTTTTTTGTTCCCTGTTCCTTACTACTCTTTTATTATATAACACTATCTGACATAGTGCAACAACTATTTTACTATTTTTCGAGATTATTTTTAAAAACATTTTACTAGTTTTCGACATGTATCACTTTCTTTGACAAAACTCTCTATTAAGTACCCTTAATTGCAATCTATTAGACTATTACAACGTCAAAATATGACAATAATGGTATAATAACCTAGTAAGCTATTTCGACTATATAATAGGAAGAAAGGGGAATTTCGACATGCCATTGTCACATGAAGACCACGAAAATTTATTAAATGAATTAAACAATCCTGAGTTAGACGTTGTAAGACGTACAGAAGTTTTACAATTAATGCGCACTAATTTCGGAGAAACATCAAGCGTGCTTGAAGACAGTCAAACATTGATTCAGAAAAATCAACAAATGATTAATGATTTAACTCTAGCAAACTCTAAACTGTTTAGACAGATTGGAATCGAACAAGACCAAAACCAAAAACAAAAAGAAGACGCAAAGACTAGAAGTGAAACAATCACTTTAGAGTCACTTAACGCATAAAATTACGTCTTTAATTAGACACCAAATTCATACAAAGAAAGAAGGAAAACATTCATGGCACGTATTACCATTAGTAACGTTAAAACAACGTTAGGTATCTCTGACACTTTCGACTTAGTAAATGCTATTCGTAACAGTGCAGGCGATACATTCAAAAACTATGTACCTTTGGCAAACGCTGATAACGTACAACAAGTAGGACAAGGTATCTTAGTCAATCAAACGATTCAAAATGAGTTCGTTGCTTCATTAATTGACCGTATCGCTTTAGTAGTTGTTAAAAATGCTTCATTAAACAACCCTCTTAAAAAGTTCAAAAAAGGTTCAATTACAGATGGCCGTACTATCGAAGAGATTTACACAGATATTATCAAAGCACAAAAATATGACGTTGCTGACGCTGAATCTACACTTTTCAAACGTGTTATGCCTAACGTTAAAACTATCTTCCATGACCGTAACCGTCAAGACGTTTACCCTCTTACGTTACAAGACGCTTCATTAAGAAGTGCATTTACTTCATGGTCTAACTTTGAAGGTCTAGTTTCTTCTATTATTAACTCAATTTACAATTCAGCAGAAGTTGACGAATTTGAGTACATGAAGTTACTTATTGAGAACTACTATTCTAAATCATTATTTAAAGTAGTTCCTGTTACAAAACCAAATACATCTACTGCAACGACTGACTTAGTTCGTTCATTACGTGCTCACGCTATGAAGATGACACTTCCAATGGGTACACGTGATTATAACGCAATGGCAGTAAGAACAAAATCAGACATGAGTGATTTACATTTATTCATTGACGCTGACTTAATGGCTTCTATGGACGTTGATGTATTAGCAAAAGCATTTAACATGGACAGAACTACTTTCTTAGGTAACATCACTGTTATTGATGATTTTAGTATTCAAGGATTAGAAGCAGTATTGGTTGACGAATCATTCTTTATGGTGTATGACAACTTACATCAGTTAGAGACTGTACGTAACCAAAAAGGATTATATTGGAATTATTTCTACCACGTTTGGCAAACTCTTTCAGTTTCACGTTTTGCAAATGCAGTAGCATTCGTGTCGGGAACTGTACCAGCAGTTACACAAATTATTGTTGACCCTGTTATTTCACAATTAAAACCGTCTACTACTTACCAATTTAATGCAGTAGTACGTCAAACGGATACAACTCCACGTACTCCTACATGGACTGTTACAGGAACTAACGGAACAACTGTTCAAGCAGGAACAACAATTGACGCAACTGGTAAATTAACAGTAGCTTCTAACCAATCGGGCGAACTTTCTATCAAGGCAACTCTTACTGGTGTAGGTATTGACTTAGAT
>DATIJN010000084.1:0-4581 GCA_035478615.1 Saccharimonadales bacterium (SeqCode) | reverse complement strand
AGCACCAGCTTTTGTTGGTGCTTTTCTTTTGAATAATATTTGCATGTTCATAAGGAAGCTGGATGAATCCAACTTACTAATTGACATACAAATGAAAAACCTGTTAAACTGTTGATGCAACAACATTTTAGGAGGTTTTTTTAATGGCAATAGGTACAGGGCTTTTATCAGATATTAAAACAGTAGGTGCACTTTTAAGGATTTCAGATGAAAAAAAGGATTCACAAGGTAAAAGAGTAAGTGAAGAAGAAACGTTAAAAAATCATAAAGATAAAATTACAGAATTTGTTAATGAACATAATATGAAAGTAACATTTTTTGAAGAAGTTATTAGTGGTGGATCGCAATTAGCAAAACGACCAGCCTTAGAAAATTTATTAAATAATATTGAAAATTTTGATGCTATTGTGGTTATGGAATTAGCCAGGTTATCCAGATCAGGAACTACCAGCCAACTAATTAAAGATAAAGTGATTCAATATAGAAAATTAATTATCCAATTGAATCCTTTTCAAATATTTGATATTGCTAATAAAGCTATGGATGGAATGTTTTATGATTTTTCGTCAGGAATGAATGAATATGAAAGAAGGGTTATTGGTGCAAGGATCAAGGAAAATAAATTGATTATGTCTAGGGCAGGTTTAAATGCTTCAGGAAGTGTTCCTTTAGGTTATGTAAGGAATAAACAAACAAAGAAGCTAGAAATAGATGAAACAAAAGCACCTATTGTTAGAGAAGCTTTTAGACTTTATCAGGAAGGGTTAGGTTTTAATAGGATTGCTGAAGAATTAAATAATGCTGGTTACACAGGCAAAACTGGAAACAGATTTGGAAGAAATACCTTAAAAACAATGTTAACATGTGAAACTTATAAAGGATTTATTGTTTATCATAATGTGATTAAGAACGGAACAAAAAAAGAAATAATTGATACTATTAGGATTCCTGAAGCACATCCTGCAATTATTGATCCTGAAGTTTTTGATGCTTTACAACAGGTAAGGGAAAATAGGGCAGAAAGATTTGGACAAATAAACAGCAGGGAAAAAGATAATGTATTTCCTTCAATTTTAAAAGATTTATTATTTTGTCCAGTGTGCGGAAGAAAAATAAGAATAGCATATGAAGCGAAAAGAAAAAACCACCATATCAGAAAATGCTATGATTGGAAACTATCTAATAAACCTTGTGAAAACACTGGAATGCTGGCTGAAGTGGTGGAAAAGAAAGTGCTGCAACTGGTGTTCAAAAAGAAAGAAGAAGTTGAAGCAAAAATTAATGAATTAAAAAGTGATGATTTTACAAACTACCAGGAAGCATTGGAACAGCAGATTGCAGACCAGGAAAAGCAAAAGAAGAAATTAGAAATAGAATTCAATGTGATCAGAAAGGCAGAAAAAGTTTATTTAATGGAAAAAGAAGAATCAGGATTTGCTGATGAACTGGAAGAAGAAGCTATTGCCCAGGATAAGCAGCAAAACAAAGAAGCCAGGATTAAAGTGCAGCAGAAGCTAAAAGAAATTAATGAAAAGCTGGCTAATGTGGGATCACCTGAAAAAGAAGTTAAAAAGCTTCAGGAAGTGATTAATGTGATTGATGAAATCAAAAAAAATCCTTCACCTGAAAAGATGAACATGCTGCTGAAACGTATCATACACAAAATTTATTATGATCATGTGCTTCCACCTGAAATAGCTTCATTAGGAACTAAACATCCTGATAGGCTAAAATATCCTGCTAAAATCAAAATAGAATATGTTGAATAAGAAAAAAAAAGGCAGCCTATCCAGGCTGCTTTATTTGTGTAAAAAAGGAAATAAATCATGGGTTAATGTATAGTATGTAGATGAACTTTTTATTGTGAACATAAGTTAGCAGAAATATTTATATAAAAAATTTTATTTTTTATGTATGGGCCAAACTAAATATGTGTATCATATAAACAGAAATAAATAAAACCTTCCTAATATTCAGTAATCACTTTATAATTAGAGAAAGTAACACGGAAAGGAAGTGAACTAGATGCCTGAACTACAGATTACACTAAAAGCAGCCAGGACAAATAAAGGATATACATTAAAAGAAGCAGCAGAACATTTTGATATTCATTTTTCAACTTTAAGAAAATATGAAGCAGATTCAACTAATGTTCCTAGAAGCTTTTTTAGTAAGCTTGAAAGCGTTTATGGTATTCCAGTAAGTTTTATTTATTTCGGTAAGGAAGAAGATTATCATACAGTTTCTATTGTTTAAAGGTGGTGTTGATCATGGGTTTAATGAAGGATTATTTATTAGCTGGATTTTTTTGCAGAAAATGTTTTCAGTTAATAGATGGATCACTGCCAGGAACTTTTAGAACATGTGAAAAATGTAAAAATTTAAAGGAGGTGCTGCCAGGAGAAAAAAAGACAAAATGAAAACATGAAAATTTTGGGAGGTTGAAACATGGGTGAATTTATTTTGTTGGATTTAGAAAGAACCATTAAAAATAACATTCCAGCATTTTGGAAGGGGAATAAACACGGTTACACATATAAAGTTGATCAAGCTGGTGTTTTTCAAGAACGAACAGCAAAACAGATAGTTAAACATGATATTAAAAATGAAACTATTGCTATTCCTTTTGAATTGATCCAGGAATACTTAAAGGAAATGAAGTTGAATGAAAGAACTTGAAATGGAAATAGAAGCGGTTAAGAACCTGATCAAGCTGCTAAAAAGATGTATGGTTATATCTTTATTAGAAAGAAGAAAAGATGAAACAAAGCGTGTTAAGGCTGATTTAAAAGTATGTAAGCTGGAATTGCAAAAGCTGTTGCTAAAAAGGGAAGAAATCAGAAATAGTTTACTGGATGCAGCAGAACAGATTGAAATGGGTTAGGAGAATTAAAAGATGGATTGGTTTGATAATGAAGCGGAAAAAATGTTTTTGGATCAGATTTATGAACAAAAAAAAGCAGCAGCTTCATTAAAAACAGCACTGAAATTTAAAAGACCAGGGAAAAATTTAATGTTCCCTAGTGATTTGATGAACAGAAAAGAAAAATTGAAGCATACGAAAGCAGGAAAAGTTATGACAACTAATTTATTTGATGAAATAGTAACACTTGAAGCATTTAAAGAACTAGAGGAAACCGAACAAAAGAACAGAATGCAATATTGGAGATCAAAATACACCATTGCACAGATACAAAAAGGAATGAAGATTGCCCAGGGTACTTTTTACAAAATTATTGATGAATTAGGTTTACCTAAAGATAGGGCAGCAAATGGTAAAGGAAAACCAAGAGCACCTAGAACTTCTAAAGCTGTTGCAGTTATAACAAGAAATGAAGCAATGATTGAAACACCTAAAGAAGTGGAAGCTGCTGCACCTATTCAGGAGATAATGAGAAACGGATTAAATTTAACATTTAATGGTGCATATGATGCTGAAATGATTCAGAAGCAACTGCTGAAGATTTTAACATTGCTGGATGAAGAAGATGATCAGTATTATGTGGAATTTAAGTTGATGCAAAAAATCAAAAAAGGAAAAGCAGATGCACAAAGTTAATGATTTTAAAGATTGGATTTTGTTAATTGAAGAAGCAAAAAAAATAGGTATTTCCATTGATGAAATTAGAGAATTTTTAAAATAACCAGGAGGATTTCTAAGTGCCTATTGTGATGATTGGGGATTTTGGTGAAGATGAAGAAGGTGTTCATAGCTATTCTATAAATGCAACCAAAAAAGAAGAAATTTATGAAGTAATGAATGAAGCCAGGAAGTTAGGTTTTAAATTTTGGGATGTTCCTGTTTTATCTTATAAAGCTAAAACCTGGCATACACTGTTAAAGTTATATGTTCCTAAAGATATGGGTTATCCTGAAGAATCCAACAGCTAAAAGGGGAATATAGGTTGGTGCTGATCCTAAGAAAATACAAAAGGAATAGATGGGAATATAAAATTGTTTACCAGGATTTCATTACAAATAAAACAAGAGCAACCAGGAAAAGAGGATTTTTAAATAGGGATGAAGCTAGAATGGCTGCTTTTGAAATGATGAGTTATTTAGAGATAAAAAAAGGAACAGTTTAATAGGGATTGGGGGATTTTTTGAATCCTTCTTTTTTTAACCTTTTTTTGTCGGAAATTGAAGATTTTTTTAAGTTGACAGGAGGAAAAAAGAAAAAATGTTTGAAAGTTATGATGAAGCACAGAATAGGATTCCTTCCCAAAAACAAAAAATTGTGCAGCTTTTAAGGGATGCTGGTGCAGAAGGAATTACTAATGCTGAACTGGCTAAAATCTGCCTACAATATAATTCAAGGTTATCAGAACTTAGTAAGGAAGGTTATGTTATTGAAACCATTCATGTAAAGGATGGATTGTACAAGTATGTGCTGCATAAAGTGCCTGGAAATATTGTTTATCATTCTGATGCATTAACTGATGTTTTAATAGCAGCTTATAGTGAAAGCACTAATGGCTGGATCATGGTTGAAAGAATACCTGTTATAATGGCAGAACATTTTAGCAGGATGGTTAGAAAGCCTGGTTATTATCAGCAGCAGCAGTTTCAAGGATTCCAGGA
>DATIJN010000083.1:0-8440 GCA_035478615.1 Saccharimonadales bacterium (SeqCode) | reverse complement strand
AAAGGACCACAATTAACACTTCTTTTTGATCGATGGGAAATCAAAGAAGGAACTCCAGCTGCAAACAAACGTTTTAACCAATACAACACAACAGTTAAAGAAGCATTTATTCAAGAATCACTTGATAATAAAGCATTACACAATTCAACAACAACACAAACCAATAATAGTACTGCAACAAACAATGATACAAGAGTGCAAGATTTTTTTGCTGGTGTAGCCGCAACAGTTGCTGCAGCTATTCTTTATTTAATTCATTAAGAATATTTTAACCCATTAAAGGAAATATCTATGTTCATCAAACGTTTATTTTTAACAAGCATAGTATGTGGTACATTTAGTCAAGCTATTTTTGCAGGACCAGATCGACATGAAAAATGGATAGCTCAAGTAGAAAATAAAGGTTTAAGCCGATTGCAAGTAGAAGAATCAAAAGTAAAAGCACCTGAAAACAAAAAAAAATTAAATACTTCATTGATCGTCGCTTCAGCAGTTTCAGGAATTGCAGGCTGCGCTCTTATGTACTGGGCATATGTGAAAGCACAAAAACTTTCAAAATAAAATCTCATCAATGTTTAATTCAAAAATCATGTAAAAAAGGATTGAAGTGAAGCATATCACTCTTGTATCACTCTTTTTGTTCAGCTCAGCAACTGAAATATTTGGCAGTCAAAATAATCAACAGCAACAAAATTATACCGATTATCTTGATCAAAGAATACTTGCAAGAGCTCGGGAAGAAGAATTAAAGCTTCTTGAGTATCGTAGGAAACAAGAACATCAATTGGTTAAATTAGAAGAGGCAGAACAAACATATAAAAAAACTGAGGAAGCTTATCAAGAAGCATATCAAAAAAACAAAGAAGCATTTTTTGAAAAAATAATGTGGAAACATCGAAATAATCCATGCCTTCAAGATTGTGCAATTGTAGTAAATTCACCACATTGCCCTTTCATAACATCATCAGGCACTTGCGCAATATGCCTTTTAGGTAATGCTTTTTTAAGTTGTCCACATCCTCTTCCGCCAACTCCAACAGATCCATTAATGCTTCCTGTAGTTGTAAATCTTGCAGGAGCTTTCATTTCGGCGACAATAGGCTGCTTAGTGACTAGTGTTAAATGTGATGAATTTAGCGAGTATAAAAAAAAGCATCCTCTTAGTCAGCTTTCTAAAATGCATACTATTCCTGCAGCAACCTGCCGTGATAAAATGGTTTAAACCTTTATAATTTAGTCAGTTAAATAAAAACTCCCGTACAAAATTTACGGGAGTTTTTATTTTAAAATAGTTCATCAATCACTTGTTTAACGGGTCGTGCCATCAACGGATCTTGCATCGCTTCATAAAATGTTTCATCGTATGTTCTTGTTTCAATAACCATCGGCATAGTAATTGCATGGCCAATAAGCAATGCTTGTTTTTTGCTGTCCAATGAACCTAAAATAGTTCGCAATGTCTGTGCGTTTGCAGCTCCCATTAAAACTGCTTGTACATCTTTTTCATCACTGAGTTGTGCTACAATTTTAGTTCCAATTTGCGATAAAACTTCGCCATCAATTCCAGAAGGTCGCTGATCAATCACAAATAAGGTAACGTAATATTTTCGCATTTCGCGCGCAATGGTACCAAAAATAGTCTGGCTTGCTGCAATTGGATTTAAAAATTTATGAGCTTCTTCAATAACAATCATTAATTGTTCAGGTTCATCTTGCGATTTTTGCGTACCTAAATATTTTTCAGTTTTAACCACATATTCATGATGAATTCTTCGTGTAATAATATTTGCCATCAGCAAATAACAAAATGTTGATGTAAAATTGCCAAACTCAATAACCACATGAATACCTTTTTGCAGATACTCAAGTAATCGATCAATGACCGACTGGCTATGAGGCAATTTTTTTACAAAAAACGGTAACTGCTCGATTCGTTTTAATTTTCGATACAATGCTGCAATAGATTCTGGATGTGCACCAATCTGCTCTGCAAAAACTTTTGCATCATGTCCTTGTTCCAGTAAAGCTTGCAACCATTGATTTTTATATTTGTTATGAATTAAATATGCAGCTTCAAATGCAGTACTATGTAAATTTAATTCAGCTTGCAACGATATTACATCTTGCACAGAAACATCTTCATAGGAGAGTTGAATAACTACATCCGGACTTGCGCCCCGACGCAATGTAGCTGCTGGATCTAAAGAAAAAATTGCAATTTTTGAAGGAAACAATGATTTTAGACCTTTGACAAATTTTGCATTCGATTCTTGACGTGCTTGTAGTCCATATTCATTGTGCATATCAAAAATTAAGGTTGTTGCTGCTTGTTTTTTAATCAAACCAGCTAAAAGCAATCGTGTTAAAAATGTTTTTCCTGTTCCACTTTTTCCAAACACACCAGTACTTCGCTCTGCTAATTTTTCAAGATCCACACACACAGGAGTACTCATATCAAGTGGAGTTCCCATACTGAAATATTTTTTAATGTGATCTGTTTCAGAACCGAAAATAGCCGACACATCTTGATCAGTTGCTTCATACACAGATGCAAAATGTTGCGGTACAGTTTTGACTGGAAGTGCGCGACCTTGTTTATCTAAAGCAATCATAGGCTTTACATGCGCTGTTGCATAAATACTATTTTTTTTTAGAAATTCTTTTAAAAAAGATTCACCTTCACTTGGTGGATACAGCAAAATATCAGGATGAGTTACTTGCAAAGTCAGATTAGTAATCATTGAAAAAAAGGTATATTGATTACCGCTAATGGCAACAAATTTTCCCGCTTTGACTTCTTCAAGATTTGCTTGTCGATCAACACGCATGATAAATCCATCAGTCAGCGATCCTTGAATGATATGCCCAAGAGGTTTTAATGATATTTTCATAAATCCATAGGTAGTAAAATTTTTACATCAGTACGAGAAATATGCGCAACACCTTGCACAATCATAAGTGACATAGAAACGCCAGATGTTGTTTGATATATAAGCTCGTAACCAGGAGAAAGTTCAACCAGCATAGGAGCATGACCTTCCTGAATGACCATATTGCCAACAGGAGTATTTAATTCAATCCAATCAATATCATACTGCGTTGTTTTTTGCGTAGTAATTATGTGTAATTTCATGTTGATAAGCTTTTTGCTTTTGCATACACTTCTTGCAATGTACCAACCATATAAAATGCTTGTTCTGGAATATCATCACATTGACCACTGAGTATTTTTTCAAAATCTTGAATTGTTTGAGCAAGTGGTACATATCGTCCTGGAATACTTGTTGCAAATTCCGCTGTAAACATCGGTTGTGTTAAAAATTTTTGAATACGTATTGCACGACGAACAATAACTTTATCTTTATCTGAAAGTTCATCGAGCCCAAGAACAGCAATAATATCTTGCAACTCTTTATATCGTTGCAAAATAGATTCTACTTGACGCGCAATCATATAATGTTTTTCACCAACTACTTGTGGTGATAAACCTTTTGAAGTTGATGCAAGAGGATCGACAGCAGGATAAAGACCAAGTTCAACTTGCTTACGAGATAAAACGGTATTTGAATCAAGATGCATGAACGTTGTTGCTGGTGCTGGATCAGTAATATCATCAGCAGGAACGTACACTGCTTGTACCGAAGTTATTGATCCGTTTACAGTGTTAGCAATACGCTCTTGAAAAATACCCATTTCAGATGCAAGTGTTGGTTGATAACCAACAGCAGATGGTATTCTTTCAAGCAGTGATGAAATTTCAGCACCGGCTTGTACAAACCGGAAAATATTATCTACAAATAAAAGTACATCTTTTTTTTCAATATCGCGAAAATATTCCGCCATGGTCAAACCGGTCATACCAACGCGCAGACGAGCTCCTGGCAATTCTCCCATTTGAGCAAAAACTAAAGCAGTTTTATCAAGCACTCCTGATTTTTGCATTTCAATCCAGAGTTCGTTACCTTCTCGGCTTCGTTCTCCAATTCCTGTAAAAACAGAAACACCTTGATGTTCTTTTGCAATATTTCGAATTAATTCTGTTACTAAAACAGTTTTTCCAACACCAGCACCACCAAAAAGTCCAATTTTTGAACCTTTGATATAAGGACACATTAAATCAATAACTTTAATGCCCGTTTCTTGGATTTCATTTTCAATTTTTTGCTGAATAAAGGCGGGCGCTTGCCGGTGAATTGACCAATACTGCGCACCTTTAACAGGACCTAGATCATCAATAGGATCACCAAGTACATTAAACATTCTACCAAGTACACCATCGCCTACTGGAATAGTAATAGGTGAACCTGTGTCATGCACTACAAGACTTCTGCTGATACCTTGTACATTTTCAATGGCAATACAACGAACAATATCATCACCAAGTTGCAATGCTACTTCAAGTCGTGCACGATGCTGCGGCTTATTTGATTGAGCCGGAATATCTATATAAAGCTCCGAATTAATTTTAGGAGTTTTTCCTTGAGGAAATTGTACATCAATTACGGTACCTGTAATTTTTACAATTTTTCCTGCAGACTCTGCAATATATTTTTTATCTGATGCCTGATGTAACATCGTAATTTCCTTGGTTTTTTAATCGAGGCAAATAAGTCTTTAAATAAAGGTAAAATGAAAGCAACTTTTTGTAAAGTAGCTTTCACTAAAACCATTAAAAGTAAGATGTTTTCACGTCCCAATTATATAAAAACTCAATAAGGATATTTGCTTTTTAAACAAATTTCATCTAACTTTGTAAACATCGTAAAAACTTTAATACATATGAAGTAATTTTGTATTGATTTAATCAACTAAAAGGAGCGATCATGGTTACAAAAAAAGTTATTTCTTTAAGCCTACTTTTTGCCTTATCCCCATCATACATTCAGTCTTGCGCTGCACAATCTGGAGATGCAACTTTTTTAAAAGCAAAAGCAGATCGTGAAGCACAAAATACTACTGCGACTGCTCCAGCTGCCACCGCAGCAGCAACCACTACAACGACTCCTACAACACTCATTGGCCAACCATATTCATCAGTCGTTATAGACCCTAAAACACAGACTGAACCATTTAAAATGGGGATACCATTTATTAAAATGGGAATGGCTGTAACTGATGGTCATGGTAAAGGTGTACGAGAAACATCTATGGCATACATCATACGATTAACAAGAGATAAAAGACTTACAGCTGCTTTAACTGACCCAATTCGTACAACTGAAAAAACTCGTGAAAGATTAAGCGAAGCAATTGCAGAAGGGGATAACAATCTGCAAAGACTTATTACAACACAAACTCTGGCATTAAAAACTTTTTTAGATCAACAACGCACAGCTGTAGCAACATTTGCTAAATCAAAAAAATCAACAACAGCTGCTCTTTTACAACAACAACATACAGATTTGCAACAAACAACATCAGAAGTTGATACTGTTCTTCAAATTGTTCACAACATGTCTGATGCAAATGGAAGCTTAAGTGATGCTTGTATTAAACAAGAACTCAAAAAGTTAAAAGAAATACAACGACAAAAAAAAGAAGATTTAAAACTACAACACACCGTTGAAGCAGATATGTTAAAAGAATTAACCACGGCTTTTCAAGAAGTATCAAAACAACAAGAAAGTGAAGGCAATGCTCAAATTGATAGAATTTATCAATTGCGCGAATTACTGTATAGATCACATCCTGCACCTTGCACACTTGAACCACTCAGCCCAAGAAAACCACTGGAAAGCGCTACAGCTGCTTCAACTGGATCAAAAACAAATACTTGTACAGATGGCAGAAGTAAAAAATAATTTTATATAAACTTATAAGAACTATATATTTATGAAAACAAAAACATCCTATATTTTTATCAGCTTGCTCAGCGCACAAATTGAAATGCAAGCTCCTCCTAAAAAAACATTTAAGGGAACTCCGGCAAAGATTTCTCAGGCATCAACTCTTTATATACAAGATGATCAATGTGAATCAGTTACGCCTGTTGAATCTTTAGAAATACCGCAAGATACAGCACCTCAAAAAAACACATCTGATGAATCATTTGTTCAATCACTTGAACAACAATTTGATATAACTGACATTACTCAGGCAGCTGCTGCAGTGGCTTGCGGTGATCTTGAAACCGAAAAATTACCTGAGGACGCACACCAATCTTCAGCAAGATTTGCTTCACTTGAAGAAGTAGCGGGAAAAGCACCACTTACAGTAAAAGAAATTCAAGAACTAGGAGCTTTAAAACAACTTCAAGAACAAGGTTGGGATACTACAACAAATGATGAACCTGCTTCAAAACAAAAAAAACCTGAACAATTATTAAACATAGACCAAAGTTGGATGCAAGCTCTTGCAAAAATACCACAAAGGTTTTGGCAAGAACATGTAAGTGATAAAAATCGAGTTGAACGCATTGCTCGTCAGGTAGGAATAAGAACCTATAGAATTCTGCATCAAAAACAACAAGCTGGTACTTTAGTAGAATTTATACACAGTCTTAACGGTAGCAAAAGCACAGAAGGTTATCAGTGGCTTGAAGAAGGAGTACGTCAAGCTATTGATGATGAAAAAGAAGAAATGTTACGAGCAATTCTACATCCTAATCTTTCTCCCCATCTTGTTTTGCGAAAAATAACATGTGAGTTAGCTACTACCTATTTACAACATTGTGGCATACAAAGAAGAACTGCTTTTGAAAAAGATGCTGCTGAACTTACACAAACTATTTCTTTATTATCTCCTCCACCACCAGAAGTAACCCAACATGATCCTAATGATGGTGATGATGATTAATTTTTAAAAAAGTTTTATCTATTTTTTAGAGACGATTTATAAAATCGTCTCTTTTTTATTATTTTAACAAAAAAACTTTATTTCTTCATCCTGTTGTGCCCGGCATAGTTTTAACGAAGCCTCAACGGGACCAGGATCCAGTAATTTATAAAAGTTCTTTTACAAAACTAAAAAAGCTCATTGAAAGAAATTAATTTTTTGGCGAAGTCGTAAGGATGATGGTTTGTTAAGTGTTTATTGATTTAAACAAATTTTTTTACGACCTTACTTGCTTACATATCCCAACTTTGGACTACGCTCATACCTATGATGTGCTTGCTTAAAATGTCCATAAGCGCGCTTGCAATAGTTCACAGCATCATACTGCGAAAGTTTTGATGTTCCCTTCCTATTGGTCATATGCTGCGTGCACATGGGCAGAAAAACTTTCTTTTTTACCAAAGTATCCTCAACTAAAACTTTATTGAGCAAGGGAGTCTGAATCAAAGGATCAAATGAAATCAAACAAGGATTTTTTGAGCCTATCTTTTTTGTGCTTCCGCTTACATCCTGGCAATGCTGCTGGAGCACATTCATTAAATGCCACCTAAAATTATAAATCCGTTGCGTTGTCTGCATACAGCTGGTCAATGCAACAGCGATACATGCCCCTAAAATTACTTTTTTTAAAAACATCATTTGTCCCCTCCATTTGCATGTATTATGACCAATTTGCTACATATAAAGCAAGGGTTTTGCTTTTGTGATAAGAAAAATAGTAAATTGCCAAGTTGCGTTAATTTTGCTAAATATGGTCCCATTGAATTAAAACAATTAATCAGAAAAGCCCCGAGATTTTCGGGGCTTTTATTTCTCTAAAATTACAATCTACTTACTACACTCTGCATGAATGATGAAACATTTGGCAATGTGCAAATCGTTCAAGTAACCACATTGCAAATATAAGTTTAAATAATTGCATATTGATGCCATCTTCCCATGCAGTAATTACAACGAGGACAACCATAGCTGCCAGCATAAATTGATACAAATGCTTTTGTTTCATGCTCTATCCTTTTTCTACTTAGCCACGATTGGCATCAACACATGTTCAAGCACTTCATCAGCATGACGTACCCAAATAATATTCATATCTTCAATAATATCTTTGATACTATTCCAATCATTTTTATTATCTTCAGGCAATATAACCGTAGTTAAATTATTTCGTTTTGCAGCAAGTACTTTTTCTTTCACACCACCAATTGGCATCACTTCACCACGCAAATTCAGTTCACCAGTCATTGCAAAAGAAGCATTAACTGCACGACCTGTAAACGTTGAAAGCATTGATGAAAGAAGTGTTATACCTGCAGAAGGTCCATCTTTTGGCACTGCACCAGCTGGTACATGAATATGCAAATCGTACGCCGTGAATTTTGTTTGATCAATGTTGAACGCAGCAGCATGCACTCTGGCATAACTTAAAGCAGCTTGAGCTGACTCTTTCATTACTTCGCCTAAGTGACCAGTCAAAATTAATTTTCCTGTTCCTGGCATCAATACTGATTCGATTTTGAGCACATCGCCACCAAATGAAGTCCACGCCAAACCATTGGTCATACCAACCATATGAGTTTTGTTATCCAGTTTTTCTGCTGGATAT
>DATIJN010000082.1:0-18640 GCA_035478615.1 Saccharimonadales bacterium (SeqCode) | reverse complement strand
ATATGTATTTTACATGTGTTGAAAATAAAGAATATGCAGTCAAGCCTATGAACTGCCCAGGGTCAATTTTAGTGTATAAACAAAATTTGCATTCATACAAAGAATTACCACTCCGACTTGCTGAATTTGGTCATGTACATCGATTTGAACTTTCTGGCGTACTGCATGGATTATTTCGTGTAAGAGCTTTTACCATTGATGATACTCACATGTTTTGTGCACCTGAACAAATTGAAAAACAGATTGTGAGTTCAGTAAACATGATTGATCATGTTTTAACAACATTTGGCTTTGAAAATATTCATTATGCAATTTCAACTAAACCTGAAAATGCTATGGGAAGTGATGATCTTTGGCAAAAAGCTATCGACGCTTTAAAAAACGGTCTGAGCAAAGCTGGCAAAGAATTTGAAATTTACGAAGGTGAAGGAGCTTTCTACGGGCCTAAAATTGAAATCACTATTTTTGATTCAATGGGCCGTTCATGGCAATGTTCAACTGTCCAAGTCGACTTTTTTGCACCACAAAACTTTGATCTTTATTACATCAATAATAAAGGTGAAAAACAACATCCTGTTATTATCCATCAAGCGCTTTTTGGTTCACTTGAACGCTTTTTTGGAATTTTACTTGAACACTTTAAAGGACATTTACCATTTTGGCTGTGCCCTACACAAATTAAAGTTTTGCCAATTACGTCCGATCAACTTGCGTATGCTCAACATATTTTCAAAACTTTGACAGATGCTAGACTTCGAGTTGAACTGGATGAAAATTCAGAACCACTTTCCGCAAAAATAAAAGTAGCACAAATTGAAAGAATTCCATGGATGCTGGTTGTTGGCCAAAAAGAAATGGAAACAAATACAATTACTTTGCGCCATGTTACCGGCAAACAAGAATTTGGACTAACACTTGAAACCATTTTGCAAATGGCTCATAAAGAAAATAAAATTTTAAAAAAATAATTTTATTCAACAAAAAAAAGCCCTTGGTTTTCCCAAGGGCTTTTTACTTTACATTAATTTCAAAAATAATTCTATGTATTAACTAACTTATAGAATCCATAAGATATTGCATACATTGACATTTTAAAACCAAACATCCAGTATTCCTATATGTTTTGTATTACAACTTTTTTAATTTCTAAATATTTTGTATCATGTACGTAGCGCCCGCAATAAATGCAGCAGCAATAGCAATACCTACTAAACGTTCATAATCATCATTTTCATTGACCTTTACATTCAAATGAGCTAACCATTCTTTATAAGCATTTGAAGCATAGAATGTTTTGGAACCGTATAATGTTATTAAAAGAGGCTGATTAAGCCATTGTTTCTTATCAAATACCAATGGACAATAATCATACACATTTTTTTCAGATGCATCTTTGATCAGTGGACTTGCACCAGCTTGAATTAACAATCCCACAAGTTCAACATTAATATCCTGATTTTTAACTAATGAAATAAGTAATGTATCACCATTTGCCAATGTATAATTTGGATTAAAGCCAAATTCTAAAAATTTTTCTATATACCAACTGTCCCATGTATGTGTAACAAATGTTACAGATTTATCTGAAATGACAACACCTTGAGAAAGAAGAAATAGAATAAATGTTTTTTGATTGTCAGTGCTTGAATATGGTGCAGTCGTAAGCGTAATCCACAAAAGATCATACATTCCTGCAAGTTTTGAGTATGCAGATATATCGTACTGCATATCGTACAACACTTTTCCAAATTTTCCCTGTGTAAGATCTAGGAAAATTGATTGTTCAAATTGAGTCAGTTGTTGCCAACGAGCATCTTGAACAAATGTACCATGCGCCATTGAAGCATATGTAGACTCATGATAGGCATTGTCAACTTGTGCAGCTGCCAAAAAACATGTTGTTAAACTTAATAAAAGAAATGAACGTTGTTTAAACAATTGATAGTGCATCATAAAAATGTACCCCTAAAAAAATTATAGTTATAATTACTTGTTTTAGAGTATCTTTACTCACACAAAATGTCAATTTTATGGCTTTGCAAAAGATAAATTATGAATTTTTGACTATGTCTAAAATTTCTTTGCATGTTTCTTGGGTACATTTTTTTTTGGACTTACATATCCATTGACCATATTTGACCAAAAGATAATTCCATATGATCCAATGCTTTAATGGTAGAATTTTTTTAAGTGCAGATTCAGTCTGCTCAGGAGTTTTGCTATGTACTATGCCCCAATGATTAGATAAACGATGGACATGCGTATCAACACAAATTGCGGGTACTCCAAAAGCTTCTGCTAACACTAAATTTGCAGTCTTTAAACCTACACCTTTTATTGATAAAAGCTCAGATATATCTGCAGGAACTTTTCCCTCAAATCGATATAATAATTCATGGGAAACAGTATGCATAAGTTTCGCTTTGGTTTTAAAATAATTAATCGATTTAAGTGTTTGCTGAATTTGAGTAAGAGGAAGCTCAACCATTTCTTGCGGTGTTTTTGCTAATTTAAAAAGTTCAATAGAGACAGGCAATGTGACTACATCGCGAGATTGCAAACTTAAAAGACAACTCATTAAAATGAGATATGGCTTATTACCATATAAAGCCATAATCTGCTGAATTAAAGGATCAGGAAATCGTTTCGTATCTTTTTTAAGAATTTTTACAATCAGATCAAAATCAATAGTGCTTGTTTTTGATGCGCTTTGCATGCTGCTACTATCATCCAGGCCAGCTTGGTGTTCTTCTTAAAGCAGGCCAATTTGGTGATCTTTTATAATGTTGTTTTCCTGATATAACGTTTTGCTCTGTATCTAATGTTGATAGTTTTCTAGGTGTACTTAAACTACGGCTTCGAGGACATGCTTGAATTTTGTTTCTCACTGTTCCTCTTGTCTGAGGTGTTACTGAGCGAATTACTTCATTTTCTTGTGACAAAATGAGCGAAGCATTTCCACAAATCATGAGAAAAGCTAAAACTATTCTTGAAGATTTTAATAATTTAGGTAATTTGGAAAGAAGTGATTGAGCAAACATGTTAATCCTTGAAAAACATTTAAATTCTTTGATAATCATTACAAAGAGTATAATAAGGCATAAATATAAGGTCAAGATCTAATGAATACTTTTCTAACTTTATTTCAAGAATATATCGATTTATCCTCAAATCCATCATTAATTATACCAATTCAACTTGTATCTTTTATCATTCTTGCAAAAATAATTGCAAATTTTACTATTTTGCGATTTTCTCAAAAAAAATTCGCATATGAAAAAACGTTATTTGTTTTCTTCATAATTCCCATTGCAGCAATTATGATCGATAATATTTTTTTAATTACAAAATTTATAATTCCAAAAACTCCGCTATGCAGAACGATCAATTGCATTGCTTGGATTTTTTCTTGTATGAAATTTCATAGTCTTATTCTTTTCCTGGAACAACTTATACATAAAAGAATTATGTGGAATTGGTATCACAAACTATTCTTAGCAGTAGAAAGTTTGTTATCTATAGGATTTATTTTAAGCACCATACATCTTATTTTATATAATGAACCATTTCATGTTGTCATTATATTATTCTATGCCATCACGTTATTTTCATTTGTTAGTGTCGTTGCAACTATTGTAAAACAATTATCAAATCAAAATATTCCGCTGGTTTTAAAACAACAGCTCAAAACATTGTTGTTATACTTTCTATGCCCTCATTTTATTTGTATTTTACTGGAACTCATGCCTATCATTTTCTTCAACAAAACACGAATTGTCGCCTTTTCAAATCTTGGCACAATTTTAATTACAGCAAGCTTATATTTTTGCTTCAAAAAAATTATGCAGTTTCGTTTCCTTAATTTATCAGAACATGTTCAAACCAAACCAAACTTTAATCTTTCTACTGATTTCAAAGATGCTATGGAACAAATCAATGTTGCTGAAAATGAAAATGAAATTGAACATATTGTGCAAAATTTCTTTCAAGAACAGTTCCTCATTTCAAAATCACGTGTTACAACGTACATTCGCTCCAAAAATGACCTAGCTAGTAATACACAACAAAGTATTGAAAACTTTTTAAATAGCGATGTGGCCACATGCAACCCAACTGAACTTTTTATAAAGCATAAAATTTTAGTCAGACATGAAATTGAATTTGATGAATTTTATACGAATAATCCAATCATTACCGAACTATCCCAATTTTTAAAAACGATTGATTGCGATATCTTTTTGCCCATATTAAATAATAAAAAATTAATCGGTTATATTACTGTTCAAGAAGATAAAACTCAAACTATTTACAATCTTGATCAACAAAATAAAATGATCGTACTTGCACAATTCTTAGCTCCAGCAATTCATTTATTGCAACACAGCAATCTGTATCTCATGCTGCAAGAAACGAAAGAAATTAAAGAAGAACTCTATGCAAAACATCAAGAAATTAATCAGTACAAAGAAAGTATTAAAAAACTTTTAAAAGATCGTGTTGAAAATCATATTGGTGTTATTTTCTTTAAAAATAAACATTTTTCATTTAAAAATGCTGAAGCTCAAACGCTTTTAGGTATCAATCCTAATCTGCAACCATCTCACCCAACAAGTGCTACCTTAACTAATTTTGCTCGGCAAATTGATCGATTTCAAACAGCACAAACAACCCATATGACCATTCATAATGGTTCAAAATTAATAATTTCTGGTATGCCTCATGCAGAAACTTCAGGAGGCGTATTGCTTATTATTAGAAATCCTGAAGCAACTGATATTATAAAAATGCAACTTGATGCTTTAAAAGATCCTTCAAAACGAGATTATTTATTGTATCTTGAAACGACAAAAGCTGGACAATTAATTAATAAATTATTACCAAGCAATCATGAAACAATTTTAAATACTAAAATTCAACTGCTTGAAGCTGCATTGCAAAAAAATGCATTACTCCTTGAAATGCATCATGATGATATTAATCCTGTTGTAGAAGTGATTCATCAATTAAGCGGAAAAGAAACATTACACATTTTAACACTGCAACAAGGACAACAAGAATGTGGTCTAAAACTATTTGGCATCAATCCTCTTTTAAGCCACGAGCGTGATATTGCGTTGCTAGAAAAACACTCAACAGGAACACTTCTTATTAAAAACATTGAACTACTTGATATCACTTCGCAACAAAAACTCGCTTATTTCATTCGTTATGGCATTTATACACCACTTAAAAGCGAGCAGCGTAAATTTAGTTGCGCTCGTATTATTTGTTCAACCAGTCACAAACTTTCAACACTTTTACAAGATGGTTTAATCATTCCAGAGCTTTATCATGAATTGCATAGAAATTCTCAAAATTCTATCATTCGTCTGCCTTCTCTTGTCACTATGGATCATCAAGAACTTTCTGTTATTATTGATGGATTTATGTATCAAAATGCGCAAGAAGCTGGTAATAAAAGTCTCATGCCTCTGAATTATAAAGAAAAAGATGCTTTAATTGAAAAAAGAATTCCAAGTATTTTTGAATTCAAACAAAAAATTCAAACACTCATGATGATGAAATCAACAGAAGCACGCATTAGCCAAGAAGAAAAATTAAGTAATCCAAAAATGTTTGACACGTTATGTCCTGAATTACAGCTTGCTACCCAACTGGGCAAACATGCTCTTAAAGATATTCAACTCATGACATCTTTATGGAAAAAATTAGGAAGTCAAACCAAAATTGCTGATTTACTTGGCGTTAACCGATCATCGGTGAATAGACGTTGCAAGGATTTCAATTTGATTTGAAAAGAAGGCTGGGATCCATATTTCATTATTTAATAGAAATTCGGATGTAAAAAATGGGAGTAATACAATGACGTACGATCAAGCCTATGAAAAAAAGGAAGATTTTCTAACGTATTTAGATGTTGAGCGTAACGTTGCGCTCAATACCTATAAATCATATCAATATGATTTAAATCAATTTTTTACTTTCTGGAAAAAAACAAACGATGCACATCCTCAGTCATCATTTACGATGCAAGAAATGCTGGAAAAATTTTTCATGCATTTATATACTCTGAAAATACAAAAAAGTTCCATTGCTCGAAAAATTGCTTGTTTCAAATCGTACGGGACCTATCTACACAGTTGTAACATTTTAATCAATCTAAAATTAACAGCTCCTCGCATTGATAAAAAATTACCAAGTTATTTAACCATTGAAGAAATTACGTATCTTTTAGATACTTTATCGGATAAAGATTATCCAACCAAACGTCCATTGCGAGACAGAGCCATGGTTGAAACATTGTATAGCACGGGAGTGAGATGTTCTGAACTGACTGGCATGAAACTTTCTGATATCGACTTTGATCAAAAATCTATTTTGATTACTGGAAAAGGAAATAAACAACGCATGGTATTGTTTGGAGAAAAAGCAAAAGAAAAAATGTTACGTTATCTGCGAGAAGAACGCATTATCGATATAGAAAATCGTCATAACGATTTTTTCTTTTTAAATACCAATGGCGGAAAATTTACTGATCGTGCATTGCAAGATATTTTAAGCAAACTTAGTCAAAAATTACCCCATAAAAAAATTCTTACTCCTCATAAATTACGACATTCATTTGCTACTCATTTGCTTAATGCTGGTATGAATTTACGCGCACTTCAAGAATTGCTTGGTCATGCGTCACTTGCAACAACTGAACGATACACACATATTGCCACAAAAGATTTAAAAGAGTTATATCAAAAAATGAATCCTATGGCTTTTCTAAGTGAAAAAAATGACTAAAGAATAAACCTGCCACGCACTCTTTAAAAAGGATGTACATGTTTTCACCTCATAACATCTATAATAAAAAATTAATTCACCTTTCATGGATCATTCTTTTATATTTTGGCATTATCGCTTTCAGGCTCATACATCTTCAAATTATTCAATATCAACGTTTTGCCACATGGGGTGAAAAAAATTTTTTACGTTATAAAGTTATTCCAGCGCAACGTGGCAATATTTTAGACTGTCACGGTGTCCCTTTAGCCATGAATCAACCCGTAACACAGTTGATTTGGAAAGGAACAGGAAATTCTTCTTTAACACAACAACAAGAAACAGCTATTGCTAAAATCAATGAAATTTTATGCTGCGAACCGATTTGCATGCAAAAAATAAAACGTGCAGAGAAATTTTCCACAGAACTAGTCATTGCAGAAAGTATTACTCATGAACAATTAAGTTTGATAGCAGAACAATGTTCAGAGATTTTAAATCTTACGTTTAATACAAGATTTGAACGCTTTTACCCCTATGATACACTTGCAAGTCATATTCTGGGATATTTAGGTGATATGCACGAAGCAATATCAGGAAAAATGGGTCTGGAAAAAATTTGTGAAGAAACACTGCGCGGAAATCCGGGTATATTGCGACAATCAATTAATTCATTTGGATCACTTCTTGATTGCCAAGAAATTAAGCAAGAATCATCTGGTGAAGATATTAAAACAAGCATTGATCTTGATATCCAACTTATGCTTGAAAACTGCATGGCTGATCAACTTGAAGGTTCATGCATCATCATAGAGCCTAAAACTGGTCTTATTAAAGCTTTAGTTTCAAAACCAAATTTTCAACCAACTATTTTTTCCAAAAAATTATCACCGCAGCAATGGCAAGATATGCAAAAACAACAAATATTTCTTAATCGTGCCTTTAATGCAAGCTATCCTCCAGCATCAATTTTCAAATTAGTAACGATTGCTACAGCACTTGAAGAAAAATTAATGACTACACAATCAGTCTTTATGTGTAATGGATTTCATACTTTTAAAGATCGTAAATATTATTGTCATAAACATACTGGTCATGGAAGAATTTCTGCCGAAGAATGTCTTTCATATTCATGCAACATTCCATTTTTTGAATTGGCACAACATATGCATATTGATACTCTGGCAAGTTATGCTTTTGAATTTGGCTTAGGAAATAAAACAAATGTTCCTTTTTGTGAGCAACATGGATTAATTCCAACCAATGAATGGAAAATAGCACATAAAGGTGAGCGTTGGTGGACAGGTGAAACACTTTCAGCTGCAATCGGCCAAAGTTTTTTACTGGTCACACCTATTCAAGTAGCATGCATGATTGGCTCTATTTTTCATGGATATTTAGTCAAACCACGCATTACACTGGATAGTGAACTAGAAAAAAAACCAATTAATATTAGTCAACATACTCGTCAATTTTTACAAAATTGTATGAAGATGGTTGCAACAACAGGAACTGGCCGACGTATCATGCATAAAATTGGTGATCTTACCATTTATGCAAAAACTGGAACTGCACAAACCAAAACACGACTCAATAGCCAAGATCCTGATGACATGCATACTACACAGCGTTTGCACAAAGAACATGCATGGTTTGTCAGCTACTTTTATACTGATGATACAGAACCACTCGTACTTGTTATGTTACTGGAACATGTTGGCAAATCTTCAATTGCTGTGAATGCAACACATACATTTTTAGTAAATTATATGAAATGGTTACGCAAAAAAAATGTGGAAACAATTCCAACTTAATAAAAAAAGTCCTTACTTTTTATAGCAAGGACTTTTTGTTCTAAAATTTAAATAATTATCTTCAATGTGTATTATAAGTTCGATCAAGATCTCTTCGTTGCATTTGTAGTCTATTTCTTCTTTCTCGTTCTGCGTTCACTCTATCTCTTTCTTGTTCTTGTTCTCTTCTTAGTACACCTGATCGTGTTGATGCTCTTTGCAGATTTTTTGCAAGGTCAACAACTTCAACAACTTTAAACACATTTTTTGAACTTTTAGCAGAGCGTGGTTTTCGTTGGTTGAGCAATTCAAATACTTTTTTATAAATTCTTACCCAATTTTCTTTTTCAACATCTGTCAATTTTGTTCTATCAACAATTTCATCATCCCAACCAATACCTGAATTTTCAAATGCATTACTTAATTGATCAAAGCTATCTATGCGTACATTATGTTGTTGTACATAATCAGCAAGCTTTACAATATCTGGATCATTCATTTCTTTTTGAGCTTCTTGCAACACTTCTGCAACGTCCATTCTTCTATCTTCTGAAGCAACTACATCAAAACCTTGCATCCATTCATGATATGGTTCTGATGCTGCTTGAACTGATGCAAGAATGTATGTTTTTGCAGACTCAGATAAATTGTGTGGCAATCCCAGATTATGTCTATCAGCGTAATTTCTTATATGATCAAAAGAAATATCAGGTCCAATATTTGATGCTATATTTTTTGCATGTTTTTTTAACCAATTAAATAATTCAATATCAACCTCAAAATTTTGTGCATCATGAGCGGGTGGAGGTGGAGTAAGTCCTAACCGTCTCATGTCAGATCCTACCATTCCTGCTCCAGTGCTCAATAAGAGAACAGTGAGCACTAAACCTGATTTCTGTAATTTCATGAACAACTCCTTTTTAAAAAAAATTCCAAAATATGACTTAACTTACTCTGAAAAATGATGAAAAATCAACTAAAATGAATTTCTTTATTCCTCGTATACACAAAAAGGCTCTGCTATTTTATACAAAGCCTTTTTGTATTAAATCACCGTAAAACTAATTAACGTACGAATTTTACAACTTCAACAACTGACCATACATTAGCTGTTGAAACACCTCTTCGTCCAGCACCTTTTGGTACACCACTTCCTTCAAGCATCCAAATCTTCATTTGCACATAACCCATTAAGTAAGCCATATTATTTGGATCAGAAAGACCTGAAATTCTTATACCTTCTGTTTGTATTGCAGCTTGTATATTTTGTGAAGTTACAGTCATTATGCCGGAATTAAATAATGCTTGTGCAAGTTGTATACTAAATTGTTGAGTGTCTGATTTAAATGCTTGAGAAACTTCACGAGTAACTGCTGGAAGTTCTAAAGCAGGCAAGATATATGCAATTGCCGGCTGTGCTGCTCTTGGCATTAATTCCAATACTTTGGTTTCACCACGATCTTGTGCAATTAAAAACTCAATACCAGTTTGTACAAATGTTTTAATATCTTGTAAATCAGTGACTGGAACAACCGTTGATAAAGCCGGTAATGTTGTGCCATCTGCTAAGTTAATAGTGTTATTAACTACCATTTCTGGAGTTAAACCTTGAGTCATTCGTACAGCATCAGTAGCAAGTTCTATGTATTGTTTCAACGCTGGTAGATTTTGATAAATACTTCCAGCGGTTCTTGTTATTCGTTTTGTTTCTGAATTGGTAAGAGTTCCCTGTTTTTCTCTTTCTTGTATGAGCAATTGTTTATACTGTGCAACAATAGCAGGTATACGTTGTTGCGTCTGCATTGTTGATCGTTGCCACTTCAACCATTGATCTGATACAGAAACTGTTTTTGTAGGTTGCCCATATTGTTCTACCATTTTAGATACTACAGTTGCTATTTGCGCAAAGTCTTTATACTTATGAGCTTTAGTAAGCATACCTTGTCCTTTAGCAGGAGGTACAATTAAACCGGTTGCATGCTGCGCTGCAGCTTGTTGCTTGCAATATGCAATAAGATATAATTGATCCACAGAATCTTGAGTACCTGGTTGAAGCATTACGTGTGGTTTCAAACTGCGAGCCAAATTAGGATGTTGACGCTGCATTTGATCATGGAGTTTTTGAATAATTTTAGATGCTGATTTAGTAAAATCTATTGCATACAATTGAGCATTCATTGCAATTTCTGCTGCTTGCTTCATGAAATCTTGCGATACTCCACGGAAATATGTTTGTACCTCGTTAGTAATTGTTGCAAGATTTTCCATGCTAAATTCTGGCAATTCCTTTAATGATACTTCTATGTGTCCTTCAAATAGGCTGCGATCCGTAAGATGTTGTGCAAGTGTTTGAATGAATTTTGCATAGTCAACAGATTTCAGATCCTGCAATTTTGGCAGGTTTTGTAATTGATCTGAAATTTTCTGAAAAATATACTGGCTGCGAGCATCTGCATACGCACGAATATTTTGGACAATTTGTTTGTAATCAACTTGTTGAGCAGTTTGTTTTGCAAGTCCTATCCATATATCAATTCGAGCAAGTAATTGTTGTAACGGAATTAAATCAGAGATTGAAGTACGTAAATCATTAATAAATTCTTTACAACTTTTTTCATCAAACTGTATCAATGGTGGCAAATCAAAACTGAGCGATTTTTCATGTTGCTCATGTTGAAAATCAGAAAGACTCATGTGCTCTTCTTGTGCTTTTTTCGCTTCAGCTGCTGATAAAGCTTGCTGATCTATAGCTGCTTGTATTGCTGCTAAATTAGCAGCTTGTTGTTGTTTTGCAAATTCCAGTTCAAATGCAGCTTGCAGCGCATCACGAGCTGCATCTTCTTGAGCAACTGCAATATTAGATAATCGTGTTTCATCAGCAGTATAAACAGCAGCAACACCTGCTGAAACACCCAATAAAAATTTTAAATAATTGATAAAATCAGTTGGTATATCAAAAGACATTTTTGACTCATCAGATCTTGCTTGCTCATATGCTCTTTGATTCCATGTATTAAATTCAACCAACTCAGCAGCCAATGTTTGCAAAGCTCCAGCTACATATTTTTTCGTAAATAATTCATATGCTTTTGCTGCATTAGGTCCTACATGTAATCCTTGTACAAAATCTTGAACAGATTGCATACCTTGCACAGTACCATTTAAAATATCTACTAGATTTATTTCAGGACGAGACATATAATCCATGAGAATTTTTTCTGCATATGATTGAAGTTGAGCCCCTTGATTTTTGAAAAAATCATTAATTACATGTAGATTTTGCAGTCTTGAAGTATCACTAATAATTCCCGCATTTTTATACACATCTGCTAAATCTTGATAAGTTGGTGAATCCTCCCGAATTTCATCAAACGATACAGCATTGCCATAAAGATATAATTCTTGTTCTGGTAACAAAGACTCAGGCATATTCATTTGCTGGCGCAATGTTACATGTCGTATAAAATCTCGCATTTGTGACAGTGAAGGAACTAACGATGTTACATCTTGAAATGGAACCACAGCTGTTGTTAAATTTTCAAACAATTGAATACTGTTATCATTATTAACAATCATTATTTTATTTGCTTGCAATGCTTTAAGACTGTTTAACAGACTTGTAACAAAGTTTTGATTAAATAAATAAGCTTGCACCGTATATGTATCTGAAAATAATCTTGTTATAGCTTGCTGAGTTGCTCTTTCACTTTGCAAAGCTGTTTGAGGAATAAATTGAATGAGTTCTTTAGCAGGCATTTTTTGAACCATTAATTCAAAACCTGCATTAAATTGATCTATTTGTTGTGGTGCCGCTTTTGTACTTCTAGGAATAGCACTAAGAAATGCAGCTGAATTTTGAGCGGCAATAATGGGTTGCCAATCAGTAATTCCTTCACTAGCTTTTATTACTATTGCTTTGCCAATAGCACGATCGATTATTTCTTTAGATTTTTTTGATAGTGGTATTGTTTTTGATAGTGGCTTTTTTCCTAGCCCTGACTGAATTTGTCCATAGACCAGACAACATAAAGTCATCAAAAGCTTTTGCTTTTTAGATACTAAAAACATACATACTCCTTTTTTTTAGTATATGTAAATTATGAAACATGTTTCATGATGCTCATAAAATTGCTCACAATTCAAGAAGTTTTATAGAAACATTTATTCTCCTCTGTCGTAAGGTAAATCAGTAAAATTTAAAAAGTCTTGAAAAATCATACTTTTTTAACGTATTTTTAAAAAGGAGATTAAAATTATGAAAAAATTATTAATAATTATGATAACCATAAGTATTATACCATACACAGCCTATGCAAGCACTACTGCAAGAACAACTCCAAGCTTCATATGGCGCGGACAAAGAATACAATATATACCACCTGAACAATATTCGGCATGGTATCGACATTTTCAGGATTATGATAAATTCTTGCCAAGATATAGACAATTTTCTGCAAAAATTTTACAACATCAACAACTATTATCCGAGTATGCTAAAAATTTATTAAAACTTTATAGCCTTATTGATACCAATCCATTTTATGACAGAATCGTAAAACCATATAAAGGAACCTTTTATACCAAAGAATACATACATCCTTTATTTAAAAATGCAGACGGATCACTGCATTATCCATTTCAAAAAATACCAATAAAACGAAAATGTATAGAAATACCTATTGAACAATTCGCCTCAGGTATAGAAAATTATGAAAATGTATCAAAAAAGATACCTGATTCAATAGCAGATTTTAATGAAAAATTACCAATTCTTCAAAAAATTTTTGACTTTCACCATAAATTTCAAGGATGGAAAAAAATTCAACCACAAGAAACATTAAAAAAAATTGATCCAATCATTCAAGAATACGACCAATTATTCCAAAAATTTAAACAGAAACCGCTTGATCCAGAATTAATTCGATTAGTACATGAAAAACAACAACATTTAGCTGACACCATTGAGCAAGCAATCAGAGAAAGGGAAGAGCAAGAAACTAAAACTCCTACAACTCCTTCTCCCGAGGAAATATAAAATTAAACCTTATAATTAAATAAATTAGTTCTACAGAGATAATGCGATTACTAGTCTCACTTTTGTCATCCCAGCGCAGGCTGGAATCCAGGTACAGAATCTTGAAAACTGGATTCCCGCCTATGCGCGTATGACAGTTTATGTCGTAAGTGTTTTGTATGGTCATTAAACAATTCAACTAAGTATCAAAAAAAAATAACACGCTTTCGTTATTGAAAGCGTGTTATGTATATTTTTTTAAAAAAAGTCAGAAACTATTTTGCAGCAGCAGTTGCAAAGTGTGTTTGTACTCGAAGCGCTAAACGACTTACTTTACGAGATGCTGTTTTAGCGTGCAATGTGCTTTTGCCTTTTGCACGAGCGCATTGTGCTTGAGCATCATTGAACAATACTTGCACTTCATCTCTTGTTTTGCCTTCTTCAAGAGCTGCGATAACTTTTTTGAATGCAGTTTTGATTGAAGATTTACGAGCAACGTTATTTGCATGACGTTTTTCAGATTGAATCGCTGCTTTTTTTGCTGATTTTAAATTTGCCATATGGAATTAACCTTTTGAGCCTTAAAGAACTTTTTGAATTTTACCAGCTTTAACACATTTCGTACATACGCTTGCACACTGAACTGGAACACGTTTCTTGTGCGTTTCATCAACTCTGACAAATGTCATTTTATGTACGTTTGGATAGACCCAACGCTTAGTTTTATTATTTGCGTGGCTCACTAAATTTGCGACCTGTGGTCGCTTATCACAGATAGAACAAATTCTTGACATGATAACCTTTGTTTTCGACTATGTTTCAATCCACCAAGACATGGTGGCGTAATTTTTCAAATTCATTTCTAAGAATATCGTACTTTTCGATTTTTATCAAATATAAATCAGCAATAACACCTTATTTTTCAAAATAGAAGGGCATACATCCCAACCCAGTATGCTTCAAGCCATTTTTGCATGTATTTAATCTCACTTATGGGTTAAAACTACTCACTATATAATGCCGGTAAAATCAGATCACACATTTCTTTATTTCCTGCAATAAGGCTGCGAAATGACTGATCAACAGGAGAACCATCATACTGACAAATCGTGCCTCCAGCCTCAGTTATAAGCAACGTACCACCTGCAGCATCCCACCATTTCAAATTTTCAAAAAGTACCGCGTCGTACGATCCTGATGCACAATAAGCTAAATCAAGTGCAGCAGCTCCACACACTCGGAAACGAACTCCATGCTCAATATGCTTCAATTGATGCTTTATTTTTCCAAGCAACTCGCAGTGTCGAAGTCTAAAATCTGACACCACTACCAATGCTCCAGCCTGACTCCAATTTCTTTGGGTCATATCAAGACGAACTCCATTGCGCCATGCACCAGCACCCTTTTGAGCGTAAAACCATTCATCCATAGCTGGAAAGTACGTTACTGCAGCAATTACTTCTTTGTGCTGCATTAATGCTACGTTAATACAAAAATAAGGAAGACCACGTACAAAATTCTTGGTTCCATCAATTGGATCAATGACCCATGTAAATTCTTTAATTTCGTGCTGTTTAGCTTCCTCAGCTATAAAACCAGATCCAGGTAAAGCCCTACAAAGTCCATGTAGTAAGATTTCTTGGCTCATCACATCAATATTAGTAACCACGCTTAAATCTTTTTTACGTTGAATCTGCAATGATCCCCGGAAATGAGACATCACCATATCGCCCGCTTTTTTTATAATCGGACGCATAATTTCAATATACTGCACTGCAAAAACTCCTTTCAAAATAAATTAGGGCCGATTAAGGCCCTAATTTTAATATACTATACTAATCGTAAATCTTCACGCGGTTCAATACCGAGTAATTCGTATACTTCTGCTGCATACATCGTCTCTTTTTCAAGCAATGTTTCAGCAAGTAAGTTAAGTTTATCGCGATTTTCAATCAACAATTTCATAGCAATTGCATATTGCTCATCCAAAATCCTGGTGATTTCTTCATCGATTTTCTCAAAGGTTTTTTGTGAATAACCTCCCTTAGTATCATACGTATCAAGATACACACGTTTACCTAAAGCATCAGTCATACCATACAAACAAACCATTGAACGAGCTATCTCAGTTGCAGCTTTAAAATCACTGTAAGCGCCAGTTGAAAGCTCATTAAATACCAATTCTTCTGCTGCACGACCTGCAAGCGCTGATGTAATATTTGCAAGCAATTCCTCTTTTGTGCGACTATACTTTTCACGCTCTGGTAAAAAGTGAGTTACCCCTAAAGCTCGACCACGAGGAATAATCGTTAATTTATGCAATGGATCAGTATCCTTAGGCATCAACAAACGAATCAGTGCATGACCACTTTCATGATATGAAGTTGTTCTTTTATCATGTTCGGTTAAAATCATAGTTTTTGATTCTTTGCCAAGCATGATTTTATCTCGAGCTTCTTCAAACTCAAACATGGTCACTTCGGTTAGATTTTTTTTCGATGCAATAACTGTTGCTTCATTAACTAAATTTGCAAGATCAGCACCAGTAAAACCAGGTGTTCCACGAGCAATACGTTTCACATCAAGGTCAGCAACTGCTTTAACTTTTTTCAAATGAACTCTCAAAATTTCTTCTCGACTGATCAAATCAGGAACTGGAACTTCAATTTGACGATCAAAACGACCAGGACGAATTAAAGCTTTATCAAGAACATCAGGTCGATTCGTAGCCGCAAGAACAATTACTGGCTCTTTGCTTGTTTCAAAGCCATCCATTTCAGTTAAAAGTTGATTTAATGTTTGTTCGCGTTCTTCATTGCCGCCACCAATAGATGACCCACGTTGACGACCGATTGCATCAATTTCATCAATGAATACAATACATGGAGCTTTTTTTCGTGCTTCCGCAAAAAGATCTCGAACTCGAGAAGCACCAACACCAACAAAAACTTCAATAAAATCAGAACCACTTACACTAAAGAAAGGACAATTTGCTTCACCAGCTACAGCACGAGCAAGCAATGTTTTTCCTGTTCCCGGTTCACCAACTAAAAGTACGCCACGAGTAATTTGAGCTCCGAGTCGTCGATACTTTGCAGCATCTCTTAAAAAATCGACAATATCTTTTAAATCTTCCTTAGCCTCATGAGCACCAGCAACTGATGAAAATCGTTCTTTGATTGCTGATGGTAAAAACATTTTAGCTTTGCTTTTTCCAATATTAAAAATACCCCCAGCGCCAGTACCGTTTTTACCGCCACCTCGCATTTGACGCATCAAATACCATCCGGACAATAAACCAAGCAACATCAAAACACCAATGACTATAAATACCTGCCATGAGCCTGTAGACATAGATGGCGTAGAAACGGCAAAATCAATTCCATGTTGTTCAAAAAGATCAAAATCACCAGGCCGCTCGGCAACTATTGTTTGAAACTTTTGATTATCCTTGGTCACCCCTTCAACAAATTGTCCTGCAATATTAACTTGTTTAACTTGGTCACCACGAACTTTATCTAAAAATTCTTTATAGGTAATATTTCCGATATTTTTTGTATGTTCAGTAAGATGGGTAAGCATCGCTAGAAGGCCGACAGCCACGACAATACCAATCAAAATCCCTTTAGGATTAAATGAATTAAATGGTTTATTTGGTTTCATAATACCTTTTCACTATTATTACTGTTAATGCACATATTCTACGCCTCATTACCAGTTTATATTAAAAGCAACTCTGCTTGATTTCTATTTATTGTAATAAAAAAACAGCATACTGTCGACATCTTCTCTGATTTTTAAGAAAAATATACCCAATATCTTATAAAATTGATTTTTGGTGTTGCAAATGCCTTGAAAAATGAGATACTAATAGAGTTATTATTGATTTACTACTGATACTTAAGTACATTTCAAATGAATGGAAACGGTCAGTAACATTGTTCCATTAAGAAGGTCTCAAAAATATGGAAAACCAACAAACAATTTTTATCGGCAATCTTGCTTTCAGCACTGATAAAAATGAGCTACAAGATGCATTTGGAAAATTCGGAATCATTTCTGAAATCAACATTCCAACAAACCGCGAAACAGGACAACCTCGTGGTTTTGCATTTGTAAAGTTCGAAACAGAAGAAGCAGCTAAAGAAGCTCTTTCAATGGACGGACAAGAATTAAACGGCCGTAACCTAAAAGTTAACATTGCTCACGGCAAAAAAGAATCTTTTGCTCCTCGTTCAAACGGTGGCAGCAGATTTGGCGGTGATCGTCGTGGTGGCATGGGCGGCAATGGCGGATTTCGTTCTGGCAATCGTAGCAGCAGTGATCGTGGTGGCAGCAGCCGTTACTAAGCTCTGACTCTTTAAATTCAGAATTTAATAAAAAAGCCTACCTGAAAATGGTAGGCTTTTTTTGATATGGAATTATTTAAAAATAATCTAAAGGATTAAATTGTATAAATTTATTTCAAGAAAACTAAGTTTATTATTGTCTCTAACAATTTGTTTCCAATCTTGCACTATTATAGCAAACAACGATTTAGGTATTTTTCAGGAACCTGAAATTCATACTTTAAGTGGTATGACTCCAGGTCCAGTGGGTAATCTAGGTCCTACAGGTCCTATAGGTTATACAGAAAATACAGACGAACCTGTAATAGTAATAACTTCAAGATCTACCTATCAAAGACTTGTAAATGAAAATAAACGTTTTGCTTGGAAAACTTTTACGGCAGGTGCAACAATTGGTATGGCAGCTGGAATAGCCCTAACTACATACCTGAATCAAAAAATTTAATCATCCAATAATTATATTTTAAAATAATAAATAAAAAGGAATCATCTATGAAAAATAGTTTTTCAAAAAAATCAATATTAGTTCTTATAGCTATGCTTTGCATTCAAACCAATAATAGTTCAGCAGCTTTTGATGATGAAACTCCACAACCACAAGACAATGACCATCATATCCAACATAATAAACCGAATATACATGATATCACTGGTGCTCAAGGTTTATTGGATATGCCTGATTATCCAAGAGACCAGTTTTGCAAAAATCTAAC
>DATIJN010000081.1:0-2069 GCA_035478615.1 Saccharimonadales bacterium (SeqCode) | reverse complement strand
GCTTTAAAAGCTCAACAAGCATTTTCTACGCAAGTTAAACTACAATTAAATAATTTAGGATCATTTTCAACTAAACATGTTCAAGATTTTACAGCGTATTTATCGTCTTCTTTGCAAAGTTTTATTGGTTCAATGCGCGTTGCTAAAATGTCGGCATACAATCAATATTATTCATTTTTAGAAAAGGAGGGTAAACAATCAGATGATCCTCGCAGTATTACTCCAGATGAACGATATCTTTTTGATAGTATAGAAACAATAACACAAGAAGCGATTTTGCATGTTCAAGCATTAGTTCTTGATATGACATCATCTGCAGTAGCAAGCAACATGGGACTGCAAATAGCAGAAGCATTAAAACAATCAGAAGCGCAAGCTAAAAAAGATTATGATGCACAGCTCGCTGAAAATCAACAAGCTATGGATCAATCATGGTGGGATAGTGTTAAAGCAGCTGGTGGAACATTGATAGATGAATTTTCAAGCAGATTTAAAGACGAATTAATAAAACAAGTTAAGAAACAAGCAAAAGATGCTGCAGTTAAATTTGGCAGCGATGTGGCAAAAGGTGCAGCAAAAAGTGTTACTGAACCAATTAACGAACAATTAACAGAATTATCTTCAAAATTAGAACATGAAACTCTTTCAAAAGTAATCAAAGATTATGGCGATCCTGCGGTAAAAGCATTAAAAAGAACCATTAGAATGGTCAGTCCTGTAATCGATAAACCACTTGCAACAGAAGTTGTGCAAGTACAATCAAGTCTTGGTTTATGTGATGAGGAAAAAGAATATTTAGCAAATCGTTTGCCAAAAGTTCAAAGAATTTTAAAATCTGAATTTGATATTGATCAACCATTACGTCTAGCTTTTTGTTGCAGTGGTGGTGGAAACCGTGCAATGATTGGAACACTTGGTTTTTTTATTGCAGCAGCTCGACATAAATTTTTAGATGCATCAATGTATATGACAGGTCTTTCAGGTTCAACATGGACAATTGTTCCATGGAGTTATCTTTATTTAAAAAATATGTTTAGATCAAAAGATTTTGAAACAACATTAACAGCTATGCGTGATAGTTTTGCATTAGAATTGCAAGGAGCTGGAATACTTAAACCGCCATTTTTAAAATCTGATCAAGTCATAAAAGATTTTTCTCAAAGCATAGCGGTACGTTTTGGGTTTGATCAACATCTTTCAGCTGTAGATATTTTTGGAGGTTTGGTTGGAAATTATGCTTTAAGTTTAGCAGGAAATAATCGTCTTCATGTGAAATGGTCAGAACTTGCAGTTGCTGCCAAAGCTGGAAGAATCCCATTACCGCTTGCTTCTGCTGCGTTTAATGCAAATATGAAAACTGATACAAAAACTAAAGTTGGCGCGTCTTATGATTGGTTTGAAATGAGTCCATTTCAAGCGGGAAGTTCTATGCTTGGTTATATTCCAACTCGTTGGCTTGGTTCTGAATTTAAAAATGGTAAAATTGTTCCTGAATTTATTACACCAGAATATCCAATCAGTTTTTATTTAGGTGTGTATGGTTCAGCGTTTGGCTTGTCTCTTCATGACGTAGTGGATAAAGGTCTTCCAGATACATCATTTATGGTCAGTGGTATAAAAGTTGATGTTCCTGTTGATCAATGGGTAAAAGAAATTCTTAAGGAAAGCTTTGGACAAGATGCTGGAGCTGCTCGATCTGGAAAAATCCATGCGCGATTCCCGAATTTTTCTTTAGGTGTTAGCTTACGAAATCTTATTCAAGACGAAAAAGAGATTGGATTATTTGATGCTGGAATTGCATTTAATTTCCCATTGCCATTGTTGCTTGATAGACCGCAGCGAGCAGTAGATGTTATCATTATTTACGATTCAAATCCTGGAGATGTTCCAGTATTTAAAGACGCCGAGCAATATTTTATACGTAAAAATATTGCAATACCTGATTTATCTTCAATTACAAAAATTGATGCTGCACAAGCTAAAGCAAAATTACTTTCATCAGCTATGACAGTATTTAATGATCCAAGAACAAAATCATATAATCCAAATATTGTAACATTTATTTATTT
>DATIJN010000080.1:0-2062 GCA_035478615.1 Saccharimonadales bacterium (SeqCode) | reverse complement strand
GTAAGTATTCGGTCTAAACGTCAATAGAATCAATCGGCTATAGCCCCCGCCACTGCTGTCATCCTCTTGCGAAGGCGCCAACAGGTCTAAAAAGTATCACCGGGCAAAACCGCGCCGAAGTCAAGGGGATCCAGGGCGGACTTAATCCGTGCATATCGCTTTTTATCTATTGTTTTCGTGTATCAAAATGAGTATCTTATTCTACGTTTTTGGCTTGAAAGGATTAAGTTATATTTACATGGAAAGTTTAGCAAAAAATACTGTATTCAATGAACAAGGAACAGATGTTCACACGAGTTGTATGCAACGTTATTCAGAATTACAAACGAGCTATGAACATAAAAATATAGAAATGATCGGATATAAAACGAAAGCAAATTATTGGGAAGCACAATTTCGTCAATTAAAAACACGCGAAGAAGAGCTGGTTTCTGAAGTTGAAGAACTTAAAGCAAAATTACGCAAAAGAGAGCAAGAGTTATTTGGTACAAGCTCAGAAAAAAATAAAAAAACTCAAGATACTCATCCTCAATTAAAAAGTGACCCATCTAAAAGAAATCGAGGACAACAGCCTGGAAGTAAAGGCCACGGTCGTCGTGATTATGATCATTTACCCATTATAGAAGTTGAAGAACTTGAGCTCATAAACGAAAGTGCTCGCTGTCCTTGCTGCCACAAGCCATACAAAGAATTACCCGGTTATGCAGAATCCGATATTGTTGAAATTGACGTACAAGCACATCGTCGTCTTATACGTCGAAAAAATTATAAACGTTCTTGTTTCTGTAAAAAAAATCCAGATCCTCAAATAGTCAGTGCGCCTGCTATAGAACGATTATTGCCGAAAAGTAAATTAGGCATATCGATTTGGGCATTATTACTTTTAAAAAAGTATGAATATCAACAACCCATAAATCGTACACTTGATGAATTGAGCGGTCATGGATTATCTCTTTCTGCTGGGACAGTGACAGATGGTTTTCAAAAACTATTACCCTATTTTATCCCAATTTATGATGCAATAGTTGAGCGTAGTGTAGAAGCAAAACATTGGCATGCTGACGAAACAGGTTGGAAGGTGTTTGAAACAATCGAAGGAAAGAAAAATAATAATTGGTATTTGTGGATTTTTCATAACGCAGAAACAGTGGTTTATAAAATACATTCCACTCGTTCATCAGAGGCATTATTTGAGTATTTTGGAAAAGATCATGATGGCGGAACTTTAAATGTTGATCGTTACAGTGCCTATAAAGTCATCGCTAAAGAAGGATTATTTATTTTAGCGTTTTGTTGGGCGCATGTGCGTCGTGATTTCTTAGATCATGCTAAAGGTTATGTTGAGCAAGAAACCTGGGCATTAAGTTGGGTAGAACGTATTGGTAAAATTTATCATATTAACAATGCGCGTATTCAACATAAACCACAATCAAAATTATTTCACGAAAAAGATGTCGAGCTAAAAAAAGCTATTTCCGAAATGAAAAAAGAATTATCCGATCAACTTACTAGAACAGAGCTTTTGCCATCAGCAAGGAAAATATTAAAAAGTTTAAATAAACATTGGAGTGGGCTCACAATATTTGTTGATAGATCAGAGATCCCGATGGATAACAATACAGCCGAAAGAGGATTGCGCTCCAGTGTGATTGGAAGAAAAAATTATTACGGTTCTGGAGCAATCTGGTCATCGGAATTAGCTGCGGCTTTATTCACCCTATTTAAAACCCTTAAATTATGGAAAATCAACATACATACTTGGCTGCTTGCCTATTTTCATGAATGTGCATTGATAGGTGGTATGCCTCCAGAAAATATCAATAAATTTTTACCCTGGGAAATGACTGAAGAAAAAAGACAGTTGCTTTCTAAACCACCCGAATATAAAAATTCCGGGTAATCCAAAGTATGTTCTTCTCAAGTCCGCCCTGGATCCCCTTGTCGAAGGCAGCGGTTTTGCCTGGTTATACTTTTGAGACCTGTTGGCGCCTTCGCAAGAGTTGACAGCAGCGGCGGAGGCTATAGCCGATTGATTCTATTGACGTCTAGACCGAATACTTAC
>DATIJN010000079.1:0-2665 GCA_035478615.1 Saccharimonadales bacterium (SeqCode) | reverse complement strand
GTGTAATGCTTTATTATCAAGTGATTCTTGAATAAATGCTTCTTTAACTGTTGTGTTGTATTGGTTAAAACGTTTGTTTGCAGCTGGAGTTCCTTCTTTGATTTCCCATCGATCAAAAAGAAGTGTTAATTGTGGTCCTTTACAATCACCTTGAAGACGACATTGTTGAAAAAATACTTCAATGTTTTGATCAGCATTGCAGGGAATTTTTTTGTTATTTGCAGTTTGAATAAAAATAGTGCGGTACCGAGGATCTTGCGTGTGTTTAGGTTGCGATGCATGTATGAATAATGATGAACAGAACAAAGATGTTATCATAAACAAATGAAATACTTTCATTAAACCCTCGATATTTTATAATTGTTAAAGTCTACATAAGAATAAGACTTTTTGGGTTTGAAAACAAATATTTTTCAAAAAAAATATTGTTGCTAGAATCAAGTGTATGAAGATATTAAAAATTGTTGTAATACTTTTTTCTTTTTTGATCGGTTTTTACGCCATAAAATTGGCAAATCAATCATTTTCAAAAACAAAAGACGAATCAATTTTAGTTGTTGGAACATCACCAGATTATTCGCCTTATGAATATATTGATGTAAAAACGAAAAATATCGTTGGTTTTGATATTGATTTAATAGAAGAGGTTGCGCGTAGAATTGGTAAAAAAATTATTATTATTGGTATGCCATTTAGTTCACTCATAGTTAGTTTATTTTCGGGTTCAATTGATGTTATTGCATCGGCTATCAGTCCCACATCTCGTCGTAAACACGCAGTATTGTTTTCAGAAAGCTATTTAACCGGTGATCCATTGGTTATTGTAAGTAAAGTATCACGCGGAATATTTCACAACGTAAAAGATTTACGTGATAAACAAGTAGTGGTAAATACTGGATATGTGGCAGACACCTATATGACCAATCAAGAAGGAATGAGTTCAAAGAATTTAGTTCGATTAGAGTCACCAGCAAAAGCATTGATGGCTCTTAAGAGTGGAAGTGTTGATGCATGGATATGTGCGGAAAGTTCAGCAAAAGCATTTTTAGAAAAAATAACAGATAAAAATCAATTTATTTTAACGCCACTTGTTGGCACAGATGATAATTATGGTCTTGTTGTGCATAAAAAAAATAACAAACTTGTCGATCAAATTAATCAAGCCATCGATAGTATGCACAAAGATGGAACATTAACTCGTCTTAAAGAAAAATGGAAACTTTCATGATAGATGTAAATTTCATTAAAGAATACGGACATTTTTTTATTTTTGGTGTGCAACTTACCTTAATCATAGCTTTTTTGAGTTGTTTACTTGGAACGCTACTAGGTGGAGCTGCAGGAATTATTTTGGCGGGAAAATCTCGTTTTCTTCGTTTTTTAATCATGACGTATGTGATCATTATTCGCGGTACACCGATGTTGATTCAAATTACAGCAACTTATTTTTTGTTGCAGTATATAGGATTTCCTATTTCAGCTTTATATTCCGCAATTCTTTCAATTGGACTCAATAGTGGTGCTTATGTAAGCCAAATTGTTTTGTCAGGAATTAAATCAGTAAGTAAAGGACAAATTGAAGCTGCAAAAGTATTAGGATTTACACAACGACAAACAATTACACTCATTGTCCTGCCCCAAGCATTACGAAATGTTTTACCTGCGCTTGGTAACGAATTTGTTACCTTGGTGAAGGATTCGAGTTTAGCTTCAACCATTGGTGTATATGAATTGACACAGCAGGGGAATGTTGTATTTGGACAAACGTATGATGCACCAGCGGTATATTTAATCGTTGGTATTATTTATTTATGTCTGACCTCAGTAGTTAGTTTATTAGTTTCATTGTTTGATAAAAAGTTGAATAAATATGCTCATCGTTAAAAATATTGTAAAAAAATTTCATGGTAAAAAAATTATAGATGACGTTTCTTTTTCTGCTGCACAGGGAGAAATTGTTGTTCTTTTGGGACAATCTGGCGTTGGAAAATCAACCATACTGCGTGTGCTTAACAATTTGGAAACAATTGATTCTGGTTCAATTCAGCTTGATAATGCTTCTATTGATTTTAAAAAAGTTGGCATGGTGTTCCAAGATTTTAATTTGTTTAATCATATGACTATTGAAAAAAATTTAATGCTTCCACTTACAAAAGTTGCGTTAAAATCAAAACAAGAAGCACAAGAAATTGCTGGCAGACAGTTGCAACGTTTTAATCTTGTAGATAAAGCTTTAAATTATCCTGTTGCTCTTTCAGGAGGTCAAAAACAACGTGTAGCACTTGCGCGTGCACTTTGTATGAATCCTGAAGTATTATGTCTTGATGAACCAACATCTGCGCTTGATCCACAACTAACCAGTGATGTTGCAAAAATTATTACGCAGCTTGCGCAACAAAATATGGCAATTGTTATTGCAACGCATGATATTGGTTTACTAGAAAACTTATCTTGCACGATTCATTTGATGCGTGATGGAAAAATAATTGAATCTGCAACAACTAAAATGTTGCAAGAACAACCCGAATCTTTTACAAATATAAAAAACTTTATACAAGGAAAATAGCATCTCCTAGCGATTTTTATTGGATCGCGAGATCTGCAGCGAATTATTGCTTGACTTCACCATAGTAGCTTGTTAACCTTTTGTAAGAAAAAACGTCCC
>DATIJN010000078.1:0-4987 GCA_035478615.1 Saccharimonadales bacterium (SeqCode) | reverse complement strand
ATTATGAGTAAAAGTTTAACTACAATTATATTTGTTGGGATTATTTTCTTAGCCTCGCTTTTGAGATTGTGGCAGCTTGGAACTACTCCTGTATCACCCGACTGGGATGAGGTAGCTCTTGGATATGACGCATATTCCCTTCTGCACACCGGTCGTGATGAATTCGGAAATTTTATGCCGGTAGTACTAAGATCGTATGATGATTACAAACCAGCTCTTTACATATATCTTGCTGTGCCGAGTGTCGAAGCTTTCGGATTAGATACATATGCTGTCCGTTTGCCATCTGCAGTTTTTGGAATAATGACTGTAATTGCTGTTTATTTTTTGGTTGAAGAATTATTTACGGAGGGATTTATTTTGGATAAAAAAAAGATAAGTGCAGATCAGATTGCTCTACTTAGCGCTTTTCTCTTAGCCATTTCTCCCTGGCATATACAGTTCTCCAGAGTTGCTTTTGAGTCAAATATAGGTCTCTCTCTAAATGTATTTGCCGGACTATTTATAGTCAAGGGATTAAAGAGACCTTGGCTATTGTCAGTTGCTGCTGTATTTGCTGCTTTATCAATCTATGCCTATCAAAGCGAAAAAGTGTTTACACCATTATTTATTATTTCGCTTTTGCTAATTTATCGTAAAAGTTTTGCAAAGCTATCAAAAAAATATCTTGTCTCTGCTTTTATTATCGGATCGATTGTTATTTTACCGATGATTTTATATATTGGAACCCATAAAGAAGCACTGAATCGCGCACAAACATCTCTGGCTTTTTCAGATCAAACCAATTTTCTCAAAAATGACATACATCGTCTGCAGACAGATAAGGCAAATAATGACCTGCTTGGTTTGGTACTGGATAATAGGCGAGTATTGTATATAAAAACAGGAATTGCCGGATACTTCTCACACTTTGATCCAAATTGGCTGTTTATTAAAGGAGACCTCGCAAGGCATCATGCACCCGGGATGGGGCTTTTGTATCTTTGGGAATTGCCATTTATTTTAATAGGAATATACTTTTTGATTTTTAACAAATATATTGATAAAACAACAAAGCAGGTTATTTTTGCCTGGTTATTGATTGCTCCAATTCCTGCAGCATTTACCAATGATGTTCCCCATGCAGTCAGGACACTCAATTTTTTGCCAACATTTCAGATATTTGCATCACTTGGAGTCATTGTGGCAATTAAATATGTGTCAAGTATTAAGTATCAAGCATTAAGGTTTTCGTGTTTTGCAATTGGTTGTTTGTTTTTTGTTTTTAATATTTTATATTATCTCAACCAATATTTTGTTCAGCAAAATTATTTTTATGCATCTGATTGGCAATATGGATATGCTCAAATGATTCCGCAAATCAGTACAATCAAAAATAATTATTCTAAAATTATTATCTCGGACAAAAACTCATTTGATAAATCATATATGTTTTTTCTTTACTACTTGAAGTTTGATCCTGCAGAATATCAAAAATTATCTAGTCACGATTTTGGTAAATATAATTTCCGGACTTTAGCCTGGAAGAAGGATAAGTTCAGTAAAGATTCTTTACTTGTCGGTGCACCTGCTGATTTTCCAATAGGCGTAAAAGTGAAGACAACAATTTATTTCCCAAATGGTAATCCAGCAATGCTATTAGTTGATCCAAAAGATAATTTGAGTATATGAAAAATCTATCTATTGCTCTTGCAACATATAATGAGGAAAATAATTTGCGTGCTTGTCTGGAGTCAGTAAAGGATATATCGTCAGAAATTGTAATAGTTGATGGGTCGTCAACAGATAAGACGATTGAAATAGCCAGCGAATTTGGTGCAAAAGTAAAAATTACCAATAACCCGCCAATTTTTCATATTAACAAGCAAAAAGCGCTTGATATGGCAAAAAATGAATGGATTCTCCAGCTTGACGCAGATGAGCGGGTGAGTCCAGAACTGGCAATTGAAATAAAAAAAGTTATTGAAATGTCTGATGAAGAATTGGAAATACATGAAAAAAACTTACCAGGCAAAAAATTATTCCACAGACATCAAAAACTCTTAGAACAAAGAGATGGATCTATTGGTACAGATAATGGATCTTATGTGGCATTTTTTATTCCGCGTCTTAATTATTTTTTGGGTAGATATTTGCGCTATGGTGGTGTGTACCCAGATGGTGCAATTAGACTTTTTAAAAAAAGTAGCGCACGCTTTCCGGCAAAAGATGTCCACGAGCTGATAGAAATAAACGGTAAAGTGGGCTGGCTTCAGAATCCGTTATTTCACATTGATTCACCAACATTTGAGAGATACCTAAAAAGAAACAACCGGTACACCGATTTGATGGCTGTACAGTTAAAAAATAAAAAGATAGGTTTTTTAACATCTGCTGATTATTTATTTTTTCAACCATCTCGATGGTTTGCTCTGACATACATTCGTCATAAAGGTTTTATGGATGGATGGCAGGGATTTGTTTTTTCTTTTTATTCCGCACTCCGTTTTCCGATAAGCTATCTAAAATACCTTAAATTAAATGAAAAAAATAAATAATTTTTCAATTATAAAGTTTATAGTTTTCGCTTTTGCAATAATATTGCCTTTTGCGATGAGTATCAGTACGCTTAAATCGGGAAATATTGATTTTGGGTATGATTCTGCAAGGGATTTTATATCAGGGTTGGATAATCTTCACAAGTTGACTTTAATAGGTCCAACATCCGGAATTCCGGGATTATTCTATGGTCCATACTGGATATGGTTAATTAGTCTGGGTTTGCTTTTCTCGCAAAATCCAGCTTGGGTTGTTTTTATTATTTTAACTATTCCTTATTTTATAATTTTTCCGTTTGTTTTATTTCAATTCAGAAAAATATTTGGATTTGCAACTTGTTTAATTCTCTGGGTACTATTTATTTTTTCAACCGGAATGAAATACGCAACCAGTCCTTGGAATCCGCATCCAGCACCGCTTCTTTTTTTAATTCTTATTTATATACTCGCGGTTTCCAATTTTTCCGAGAATGACAAGAGTAAGCATTTAAAAGCATTGTTGGCAGGATTGGTTTCGGGACTGATTTTGAATTTTCACATCTCTTTTGGTGTAGGTTCTAGTTTTGGCGTAATAACTTTTTTCATATTTGAGTTTATAATGCAAGTTTTAAAACAAAAAAATAAATTGGGAAAAATATTGATATCTCATACTTCAAAGTTAGGAATGTATTTTTTTGGTGTACTAATTACATTTTCCCCTTTTTTTGTATTTGAGCAAAGACATGGATACTTGCAGATTAAAACTATTTTAAAAGTATTTCAAACTAAGGGATCAGTAGTAACTGTTGTTGGACTGAATAAAGTATCTATTTTGCAAAACTTTTTTGGGACATCAAGTATACTTCTGAAATTGCCGATGTTTTTTGGTATAAGCGTATTTGTATTTAGTATAATATATTTCGCGTATATACTTAGACAAAAAAAGATATTATTATCCTATCAGGAGAATAGGTTATTTTTGTTTTTGTTATCTAGTGTATTTGGTATTTTATTTGTGTATCTTACATCAAAAAATCCAGTTTGGAGTTACCACTTTATAGGAGTTGAGATAATTTTTCTTATGTTTATTGGCTTAATTATTGGAAAAGTAAAAGTTCTACGGGTTTTTTTGGCAATTTGGATAGTAATTACATTGATGTTAGATGCAAGTGGAATTGCTAATGCATTTCATCAGAATCCTTATGTAAATTCATCATCACTTGCAACAGAGGAAAAAATTGTTCATACAATAGCATCAGATGCAAAAGGCAGTAAATTTAATGTTTTTGCATATAGTCCCTCAATATATACATATGAGTACAAGTATTTATTTAAATGGATTGTGAAGTACGATGTTTCGTATGATCCGGGATTAAATCATATAAATACAGATACTGTTTACTTGATAATTCCTAATGCGAAAAATGAAATAAAACAAAATTTTATAAATTATCGAACCCCGTCCGATAAATTTAAAACATTAAATAAGTGGAAATTACAGGACGGTACATTAATAATAAAACGTGAATTTATAGCTAAAGATTAGTTTTACATTCTGATTTATTAATAAGTTCCAATAAATGGGGCTTTTTGTTTATTTTTTGCTACAATAGACAGTATGGTAATAGGAATAGACATATCCCAAACTGCTTATGAGAATACTGGAGTTGCTAACTATACAAAGAGCTGGGTTGAAAATTTAATAAAGCTTGATGATAAAAACGAATATATTCTTTTTTTCTCCTCACTTAGAAAGCAAATACCTGGTTTTATAAAAGAGTTGGCTGATAAAAAAAATACAAAGGTAAAAATAAAAACATTTAAATATCCTCCAACTCTTTTGGATATGTTCTGGAATAGACTTCATATTATGCCGATTGAAGATTTGATAGGGCAAGTCGATGTTTTTATTTCCTCAGATTGGACTCAGCCTCCTACAAAACAGGCAAAATCCGCAACTATACTTTATGATTTGATTGTTTATCGTTATCCTGAAGAGACAGATATTAATATTGTTCATACACAGAGGAGAAGGCTGAACTGGGTTAAAAAAGAATGCGATATCATTTTTTGTATTTCGCAGTCAACCAAACAGGATGCAATAGATATATTGGGAATTGATGAAAGTAGATTGAGAGTTGTTTATGCAGGAATTTGATTATGTTAATTGGAATTGATGGTAATGAGGCTAATACAAAAAGCAGAGTTGGTATAGGAGAATACAGCTTTGAACTGCTTAAACAGTTCAAGAGATTTCAAATTTCTCCATCCGGCACGCACGTGACGAATAATTTAAAATTTCAAATATATTTGAAATCTAATCCCCTGCTGGATTTACCAGAAGAAAGCGAAAATTGGCAATATCGTGTTATTAGGCCTGGGAAATTATGGACTCAGTGGAGATTGCCTCTGGATTTGTATCTTAATTCTCCTCGTCCTGATGTTTTTTTTAGTCCAAGCCATTATGCTCC
>DATIJN010000077.1:0-5092 GCA_035478615.1 Saccharimonadales bacterium (SeqCode) | reverse complement strand
TTTTATGGATGAACTTTTTCATTAAAATTAATTTCAATTAATGTATTTTTTTCTTCAATCATTCTTATTTTTCCTTTAAAATAGTTTTCTATCCTATCTATTTCCCTTCATCAAAACAATATTCAAAAAACTTTTATTTACTCACACAAAACAAATTTTCACTTAAGGATTTATTTTGAAAAAAAATGAAAAAGCCGATGATGGTATTCATCAGGCGCATGATAAATTATTTAAAAAAATGTTATCTAATCCCGCGACTGCCCGCGATATTTTAAGTTTGTATTTGCCTGAGGAAATCTTAAAAATCACAAATTTAAATTATTTAGAATTGCAAAAGGATTCATTTATAGATGACCAACATAGAGCTTATGCGGTGGATTTATTGTATAAAACTAAAATAAATAATGAAGATGGATTCATATGGATTTTGTTAGAGCACCAAAGACAAAGTGATTTTTGGATGCCGGTGCGAATTTTTAAATATATTGCTTTGATTTGGGATAATTTAAGAAAAACACAAAAGAAATTAAAATCAATTCCATTGATCGTGCCTATTATTATTTATAATGGAGATACTTCGTATCAACACTCATTAAATTTGTCAGATTTGATAGAGACCCAATTATCTAAGGAAATATTCGGTCAATTATTTATTAAACCTTTTTGTTTGGTTGATTTAACCAAAATTAAAGATGAGGAATTGCGTAAAGCTGCACAAGATCGAACAAAGGGAGTAGCTTTATTAATGACTTTAAAACATATTTTTGATCAAAATTTACAGCATTATATTGAGCAAGTTTTGCTGCAAATATTGCTTAAGCTAGATAGAATCGGAGATAGAGACGAAGTTGAAGATATAATGTATTATTTAATACATACAGGCAACCTGGATAAGAAAAAATTTAGATCAACTTTTTATCATAAGTTTTCAGACGAAATGGAGAATAAAATGACAACAATTGCAGAATGGTTAAGAGAAGAAGGAAGAGAAGAAGGAATACAAAAAGGAATAATAAAAGGAAAAGTAGAAGGCATTGAGCTTAAAAATAGCGAAATTATCGAAAAATTATTTTCAGAATCATTGGAACTGGATGAAAACGCAAGAGTTTCATTAGTTAAATTATTGACAGGATTTTCAGAAGATAAAATTCAAGCTATGCGTTCTGTTATTGCTTAAATTAAAAGCCTGATATAATCAGGCTCTTATAGGAATACTTAACAAAATACATTATGTCATTCAAAACGGAAATGTGTGGTGTAAAATGAGAAAAGCACTGATCACTTATTCCAGAAATCAAAAACGGGTAAAAGGTTGTTGCGCGCTCTTTGTCATTGCGATCCAAAGATAACCAACCTTGAATATCATAAAAGTGTAAAGAGAGCTCAGAGAATATTGGAGGTTGCTCTACATCAGTTTAAATAATTTATTTTTTATTGATTCATAAAAGTGGATTATATTAGTGCACATGTTTAGGGCGTAGATCTTGTGTAAATTTTGCAATGCTCTGGTTTTTTATTAATATTAACTTCTCAATACACATAGCGTATTCGGTATCTCCAGTCTTCCATGCTTATACGTCCCGTGGTTCCAGCAACCACCTTTTCCAGCTATTTTTTGGCAGCTTGAAATTGTATCGATAAGGGTCACGTCTCATCATGCATCACGCTTTAAGTTTTTAAATGCAATTGATATCTATTGCGGTTGATGCATGATGAGACGTGACCCCATGAGCTCTTTCATAGTTATTTCCTGTTACAAAATATTGGGGGTTTCTCATTCAGTTTACCTTTATATTGGGTGACTGCATCAATCCAGGTTGTTTTTGAACCTAATTTTGATTTTACTATTACCATACATCATTTTTTGTAACTGGATTTAAAGTGTTTTAATAACATTTCGGCTTGAATAATGCAATCTTTTACAGTAGTTTCAGGTATTATATCGCCTGAATAGTCAGCAATGTTCCGTTGTTTACGCAGAGCATCTAGCAGGATCACAATCTTGCTATCTATTCCTAGAGTTTTTGATAATGATTGGATCATTGTTTGGTGATGACCAGGTTTACTAGTTAAAGTTCGGTAGCCATTTGCCTGTAGTGCAGCATTGGCTATTTGCATGATTGCCTTGTAAGCTGCATCAAAGCGATTTTCAGCGCTCACAACGGATACTTTGGAATCTGCTATATTTCGTTCTGCTGCAACAATCAATCGTCTTATTACGTCAGGACTCACTGTGATTTTTTCAAGGGTTTTCCCAATGAGGTTATTTAAGGTCATTCGCTGTACCTATAATAAAAAGTTTTGGTTTATTAAGAATTTCTTGAGCAAAGGTATTTTTATTATTTACTAATTTTTTCCATTCTGCTTTTTTATATACTTTAGGATTAATTTCGCGGCCTACGATAGTTTGCGCAGAATAAAGAGCTGTAACAGCGTCAGCAAAACCAATCTCTCCAATAATTAACACATCGACATCGCTTCCACTGCTTTCTGTTCCACTACCTACAGAGCCAAAAACAAAAGCCACTGCAATTTTTTCTTCTAGGGGTGTTAGTGCATTTTTCAAAACATCCACTAAGCCAGAGGTCTTTCGTAAAATACTTGCGAGTTCCTCAAAAATAGGGAAAGTGGAATTAGCTTGATAATACACTTGATTCCCGCTAACCTCGCGTATTAATACTTGGGCTTTTGCTAGTTTAGATAATTCGCGATGGAGGCTTCCAGCCGTAGTATTTGTGAGGCGCGCAATTTCACGTACATGATAACGGGTCTCTGGATGTAACAACAATAGTCCCAGCACTTTTTGTCGGTATTCTGGAAATAAGAAAGAAGTGAGCATAGTCAGCACCATGAAGCCAATTGAGCTTCAATTGTAGCTTAATTGGCTTCAGTATTCAACTTAAATTAATATTGTTAAAGTAAACAAGCCCTTTCATATCAAGGGCTTATTATATATAATTAACAAAATATATTACGATGGGAATTAAAACGGGACTGTATAGTGTTATTTGTTAAGATCAAAGATTTAAGTTAATTTAATCATGCAGTTAAAAATATTACACGCTATTATAAACATTAAAACGTTAATAACGACTCAAGCAGCAGATTTATATTTACGCACATCTACTTGAATACCTGCTTTTACGGCTTCTTCTGCTTGTTTTAATAATTGCGCAGAAATTTCTTGAGATAAGTATTCTTCCCCGCAGTTATCACAAACATCTGCTGGAACTTCTTTGACCACAATGGTTGTGTCGGCTCTCTCAAGGGTGGCTGTCATGGTTCCTGGTTGAGTGTGCCCATGTTTACATACGATACATTTCATAGTTATTTCCTCTTAGATTGTTACAAATTTAAACTTTGTATAGGGAAAGAAAGAAGTTTTTGAATTTCATGCAAAACTTTCATTCGCCCAGGTCCTGTTTGATTAGAAAGAATAACGATAGTATAGCCACTATTGTCTGGTGACATACCAAAATAATTGTCAATCCCCGATGTGCCGCCAGTATGACCAAGCATAGATGGAGACTGCCATACTGCAAAGCCATAATTGTTCCATGTGCCAGCAAAGCCATATTGCGAAAAGGTTGCTAAGTATTTTACGCCATGAACTGGAATTGTCTTTTCGAAATAGTTTGTAGTGTCATTAGGTTTTGCAATTTGGGTTGCAAGTACAAGTTGAGTAAAATGTGGATTGAGTAGTTTATTTGTTCTTAATGCAATCGCGAATTTAAACATATCTTCTGTTGTTGAAAAGCCACCGCCGGCAGGGCTACCTTTAGAAGCCAAATTAAATTTAGTATCAATTTTATTACGAACGTTATATTCACGGCTTGCAAGTCCATAAGCACCTTCAAATATTACTTCGTCATTTTTTGCGATAAGAACGCTACCTGAAAATTGGCCCTGTCTTGCTTGGACGGCAAGATATTGAGTAAGGCTGGTTTTAACTTCGGAGGAGGTTTTTTCTACAGAGTAAGCGTATTGAATGTTTGTAAAAAAGACAAATAAAAATATGGCAATTTTAAAGGTGGCGCGATTGTTTTTCATTAAATTTCTTCCTCTTGTATTAGCTACACCATCCAGAAAAATAAGAGTCACATCCTTTTTTTGTTTTTAAGTTTTCAAAGACCCATAACTGATTTTTTTCATTTGTTTTGACAAAGCTACCACCGATACAAACAAATTGCTGGTTTTTCATTAATTGTTGCCATTTTTTTACTTTATTTTGAGCATACTCAAGTGAAAAAGCTCGCCGTAAAACATATTCATAAATTGTAGTTGAATTTGTTTTGGCCTGTATATAGGGGCTGCCATGTGTTATTTTTTCATCAGGATCATAATCTCCTTTTTCATACCAAACAGTTACATTTTTTGTTGGAAAGCATTGCCAGTAATCAATATCGTTAAATTTTCCAGTGAAAGGTTCAACATTCATGTCTTCGGTATATCTCTTTAAGTTAGATTCATTTAGGATGCCGTAATCGTTTGTGAGTAATTGATAAGGATATTTTTTTAAGCTTTCTTGATTAATAGAAAACAGCTGCGATGATGGTAATAAAAAAATTATAAATAATAATAAGGAATTGTTTTTCATAATAAGCATCCGCCAGCTATGCAAAAATAAAGATGTAAAAATCGCTCCATTACTGCTGGAAGAGGATTTTGCTTTAATACCCCTTTATATTCAGCGACAGCTTCAATCCAAGTAGATTTTCGTCCTAATTTTGCGTCTGCAATTATTTTTTTCCTAAACAACCAACGGATGCCAGCACAAATATTTGCTGACGGATTGAGTAATTTTGAATGATCAAAACAGATAAGATAGTTACTTAATTCTCCATGATGATCGGATAAGATATGCATAGTGCCATCGGTGACTTGCATTAATCCGAGTGCTCTTCCTTGCCCTTTGCCAGCAGGAATGTTCGTATTAGGATGGAAGCTAGACTCTGAAATCATTCTTATTTTTCCTTTAAAATAGTTTTCTATCCTATCTATTTCCCTTCATCAAAACAATATTCAAAAAACTTTTATTTACTCACACAAAACAAATTTTCACTTAAGGATTTATTTTGAAAAAAAATGAAAA
>DATIJN010000076.1:0-1553 GCA_035478615.1 Saccharimonadales bacterium (SeqCode) | reverse complement strand
CAAAAAGGGGTACTTATTATACCAACTTTTGCAGTAGAACGAGCGCAAGTACTTTTGTATTGTTTGCATCAATTACGACAACAAAACATCATTCCTGATATACCTATTTTTTTAGACAGTCCTATGGCTGTAAAAGTTACGAATTTGTCTTGTATTTTTAAAGATGAACATAAACTATCTTCAGAATTATGTAGGGATATGAGTGAAATTGCTCGATACATAAATACCATAGAAGAATCCAAAAGTATTGATCATATTGCAGGACCTGCAATCATCATTGCAGGAAGTGGCATGGCAGATGGTGGTCGAGTCTTGCATCATTTGAAACATTATATTTCTGATGCTAAAAACATAGTTTTGTTTATTGGTTTTCAAGCAGAAGGTACCAATGGTCGCGCTTTACTTGATGGTGCAGATAGAATTAATATAGACGGTACATGGTATAAGGTTTATGCATCGATAAAAATAATAGATAGTTTTTCAGCGCATGCTGATAGCAATGAAATTTTGCAGTGGCTGAGCTTTTTACAAACTGCTCCTGAAAAATTATTTTTAACTCACGGAGAGTTGCAGGCTAGTCAAGCACTACAACAAAAGATAGAAGACCGCTTTGGCTGGAACGTAATCATACCACATTATTTGCAGTCTTTTGACATAGATTGATTAATTATAGTATTAATTTCTAAGTCTTGCTTTGGTCATGATAATTCAGTAGCTTGATTTTTTTATGTAAAAAATGTTTAAATTATGTGGTTGTAAAAAAAAGGAATAAGAGTGTATAAAAAAATAATATTATTTCTTTTGTCTTTTTCTGTGACAACTCTCTATTGTGCCATCCATCTTGTAACTAATACTGCTGATAGTGGACCAGGATCTTTGCGGCAAGCAATTATTGATGCAAATGCTGATCCAGGAAGTCCCCGCATTATTAATTTTGCAATTGGCGCTGGAGTGCAAACGATAACTCCGCTTACAGCATTGCCTGATTTAACAGCTTCAAACATTCTTATTGATGGAAGCAGCCAACCTGGATATGCCGGTATCCCTCTTATTGTTATTGATGGAACAAATGCAGCATTTGGTTTTGATGGACTAACAATTACTGCTGTAAATAATTGTACTATTCAAGATTTAGTGATTAATAATGGTTTTGATAATGGAATTTTCATTCAAGGAACTGCAGCAAACAATTCTGTATTGGGTTGTTATTTAGGTGTGGATCAAACAGGAACAGTAGCATCGCCAAATCATGTGGGAGTTAAAGTTCTAGCTACAGTTGGTCAGCTTAACACCAATACTATTATTGGAGCATCGGGTCATGGAAACGTAGCTTCAGGAAATACGGGGACTGCGCCATTTGGAATAGGTATTTTTTTATCAGGTAATTTGCAAGATCCAATTATTCAAGGAAATTTTGTAGGTACAAATCGTACGGGAACTGCTGCAATTGGTAATGGTCAAGCTGGTGTGATAATTGCAACTATTCCGTCATCAAATGCATTAACTTGTTCTGGAACATTCATTGGTGGCCCAAATGCTGGAGATGGAAATGT
>DATIJN010000075.1:0-7881 GCA_035478615.1 Saccharimonadales bacterium (SeqCode) | reverse complement strand
TTAATGCTGCCCTTTTTTTTATTAGAGTTCTTCTGAAACTTCATGCATAGTCGACATATTAAATTAAAGTTAAGAACTTTGAATGATAGATTACTCGATTTTACCTACGTTTTTCTTTAGCGCTCTACCACTGCGTGCTTTGTTCATGTAGTCCATCAGTTTCGTACTCTACCATTGCGTGATTCATTCACGCAATCCATCACAAAAAAATAAAATAGATTACGCGAATAAATCGCGTAATGGTAGAGAGGGTGTTAAATTTATCAGCTAAGATGAATAAATAGCCTTATATTAAATTAAAGTTAAGAACTTTTGAATGATAGATTACTCGAATTTCATCTACGTTTTTTTCTCGCGCTCTACCACTGCGTGAATGAATCACCCAGTCCATAGAAGAAGTCTATCAAATTAAATATCCAGATGAATGTTTGGAGCCAACGTAATCTCGTTTAAAATGTTTCTCAATATCTTTAAGTTCTATACCCCATATGGTTGGTCTACCGTGTGGACAACAAAAGCGATTGTCAGTTATTAAAAGTTCTTTAATCAAATTGTTCATCTGTTCATGATTTAAGCAGTCGCCTGCTTTGCATGCAGCTTTACATGCTTTTTCAGTCAAAATTTTTTCATGAAGTTGTGTATATAATTCATCATGATCAATGTTGCTGTGTTCTTTAATCCATGTTAAAGCCAGATGAATAATATTGTGCGCAGCTTGTGCTTGCATATGTACCGGAGTTGCTTGGATCACAAGTTCAGTCTGACTAAATGCTTCAAATTCAATACCGTGTTTATAAAAAAGTTTTTCATAAGTAATAATTTGTTGAACTTCAGAAATACTGAGTTTGATGATATGAGGAAACAACAGTCGAACGCTAGCCGTTTGTTGCATATTTTTTTTGAACTGTTCGTACAAAATTCGTTCATGTGCAGCATGCTGATCAATCAATATGAGCTGATTGTTTTTTTCAAGTATGATGTATGTTTTTTTAAATTGTCCGACAATGGAGTAAGGTTCTTGCTCATAAACGGATTGATTAACATCGGCAGGCATGATTGGTATTGGAGTTGGTATTGGATTAGGCGCTATCGATTTAATAAAAACTGTTGATGCAACTTTTTCATTATCTACTATCTTTTCCTGGATTCCCGCCTCCGCGGGAATGACAGAGAATTCGGTAGATGTTGCGGCGGACATGGCCCAGCCGTCGCTTTCAGTTATGGTGGGCACGGCAAAAGGTTCGCTAGATATAATGAATGAAGGAATATTCTCCTCCCCTCTTCGTCCTTGCGACTTCGCCAAGGCTTCGACGGACACGCGGGCTTGCTCGTGCGCCGTAGCTTTAGCGTAGGAGTAACCCGGGGATCCAGGCAATTTATGAAAATCCTTAGGTTCTGTAACAATTTTATAAGGTTTATAGATAGTAGAAAGTTGATTAACAGTTAAATGTTTAGTGATGCGATTACTTAATGTCTTTTGGACAGCTTCCTGAATAATTCGTTGTATAACGCCAGGATGCAAAAATTTCACCTCCTCTTTTTTGGGATGAACATTAATATCAACTTGTGTTGGATCAATTGTTAAAAACAAAAAAGCTGCAGGATATTTTTTCGTTGGAAGTACACCATCATAACCTTTAAGAATGGCTTTGGTCATTTCGATATTTTTAACCCAACGATTATTGACGAAGGTAAAAATCTGCCCGCGATTAAAGCGATAATAATGTGGCGTTGAAATGGCGCCCACAACTGAAATATTTTCTGCACTCGTCTTCCGCGACTCCGATTTTACTTCAAGATCAATCAACTGTTCGTGCAAATTTCCACTCCATAGTTGAGCGCACCGAGTTTTCATATCGTTTGTTGGTGGGCAATTATATGAAAGATGATCATTATGAAATAATTTAAAATGTATGTTGGGATATACAAGACAAAACGCTTGAAATATTGAAACAATGAGATTCCATTCGGTGTCATCACTTTTTAAAAACTTTTTACGAGCTGGAATGGTAGCAAAAAGGTTCGTGATGGTAAGAGTAGTTCCAACTTCTCTGGCTGCAATTGTTTGTTCAATTATTTTTCCCTCATGCACGATCACACGAGTTGCACTTTTATCTTGCTCAGTTTTAGTTATGAGTTCAACGTGACTTACTGATGCAATACTGGAAAGAGCTTCTCCACGAAATCCATAGGTGACGATAGTTTCTAAATCATGCACAGTAGAAATTTTGCTGGTTGCATGGTGAGCAAAACAGAGTAAGGCATCTTGCGGCGACATGCCGCATCCATTGTCAGAAATACTGATTTCTTCTTTGCCTGCAGAGGTAGCGTGAATGGTAATGATGTTTGCTTGAGCATCAATACTATTTTCTATTAATTCTTTAATGATGTGAGCCGGTCGTTCAATGACTTCGCCTGCTGCAATTTTGATGGCTTGTGCAGGATCTAGAATTTTTATTGTCTGTGCCATGAAGAATATCCCGTTTCTGAAAATGAAAAATATTATGTTTAGTGTATCAATAAATTGGTGTAACGAAAGTGTAAACAACAACATTTAGTTGTTTTCATTGAGTTTTTAGGTTTTGTATAGGTAGTATGTTAAACTGTAGTCAATATTGAAGAGTGTTTCTTGTGGTTTGGGGCATAAAAAAACTTCTAGATATAAAGGCTTCTTATGATTCTAATTATTCTATTGTACGCAGTATTCTCTGCAATGACATTTATCAATAGTGCTTTGATGGCTGAAAATCCATACCCATTTTTTGTTGGTATGCTTCGTGCACTAGGCAGTAGTATAATTTTGCTTAGTTATTCATGGATATTTTTTAGGAATGAAACAAAAAATTTTACACTTTCAAAGCGGGGCTGGAAGCTTTTATTGACGTATGGAATTTTAATTCATGCTTTTGTGATGTGTGGTTTTTCTTATTCGGTACAATATGCTGATCCTGTAAGTATTTGCTTCATTGTTGCTTCTGGACCATTTCTTACTGCAATTATTCAATATTTTACAAAAGAAGAATTTTTGACCCATAAAAAAATGATAGGCCTCGTGGTTGGTTTTCTAGGTTTGCTCCCTATTTTGATGATTTCTCAACATACGGATGCTATAGGCCTCAAAAATCCAGGACTTGTATGGTGGGGTAATTTGGTAGCTTTTCTTTCTATGATTGTTTTTTGCTATGGATGGATCGTTTTAAAACAGTTTTTAAAAGAATTTTCGCAACCTATTCAGTTGATTAATGGTATTGCTATGCTTTTTGGAGGACTTGTTTCTGCTATTTTTGTTATAATGGCGCATGGCTACGATTTATTTTCTTTAAAATTTTCTTCTGATTTTCCAATGCTTATGATGGCATTTTTATTATCGAGTTTATTTACGTATATGCTCTATGTGTATCTTTTAAAAAGATATTCTCCTACTTTTATATCCTTTGCGGGATTTCTAGAACCAGCTTTCGGGCTTTTATATGCCGCAGTTTTTATGGGCTATGGGATAACCCAAGAAGCGTTAATAGCCCTAGCTATATTGTTTATTGGCCTGTATATTTTCTATCTTGAAGAACTAAAAACTATCTCTACCTTTTGACCTCTAAGGTTTGACCCTATACACTATACATAGTGTAAAAGATCATAATCATGGGGGTTTCATGAAAAAATTATTACTCGCCGTTACGGCAATTGCATGTATATATGGTTCTATTCAAGCATCTTGGGCATCATCTGCAAGATTGGGTGTTGTTACTTTAGTAGCTAACACGCCACTGATGTATACTGTTTGGTCTCATAAAGTTGAATCAGCGCGTATTGGTCAGGATGTAGTTAACTCAATTCAGGCTGCAACTGCAGCAGGCAGTGCTGTGGCGCAAAGAATTGAAGGTGCGACCGCAAAACTTAACGAATTTACTCCAATTATGCAACTATCTGCACTGCAAGATAGAAGTTCTATGGGATGGACGCAGTGGGCTGCAACAGGTACAGGAAATTTCCTATCGCATGTATTTACAACAGTGCTGACTACGCTAGCAATTCAATTGTTGATGCATACAGCTATAAACACGATGCAAAATGTTGCTACATCAATGATTGAACAGGAAGCCACTCCTGAAATTAAAAATGTTGCTCCAGTTCAAGTTCAAGTAAAACCGAACGTAATTCCAGTAAAAAAATAAAGATTGTAAAAATCCTATCTTAAAAAAATTGGTACTCGAAAGTACCAATTTTTTTATGTTTTTTTATAAAATTGCTCCTCTTGCACCTCGAGCTGCTTGACGGCCTAGCTCACGAGCAGTTGGCAATTTTAGTCTGTTACGAGCTATAGCTTGCTGCATTAATCTTCGTTGTTGGGCTATAGATAGTCTTGCTGCTGTATCAATGCCTGCGTCAAAATCTGTTGGATGATTTGCATCATCCCATGATTTTTCAGACATCATAGTTTGTCTTTCTTCAAATTTTTGGCGCTCTAATTCTAAATCAGGTATGTGATATTCATTTTCACTTTGTTCATGCATGTGCATTAATCTTGCGCGATCTTTTGCATATTGCTTGCCAAATTCTTCTCCCACTTCGCGCGCACTCATGCTACGTTGCGCAAGCTCTCTACTAACAATGTCAGTTGCATAGGGCTCATGACGCATTGAGGCAACTGGAGTTGTTTTGAAAGCACCTCGTGACAACATGCCTTCGCCGGTCATTTTAGGTTCAAGAGTTTGAGCCTTTATCAGTAACTTTTCTAAAACTGTTTTATATTTTGGAGCAGCAGTAATTAATTCTTTAATTTGATCAGTAGTTATAAGTTTTGGAATCATAGATTCTACTAAATTTATTGCTTGTTCGGAGTCTGAATTTTCTAAATCTATTTCTTTTTCGGGGTCTGAACTATTTAGTTTTTCTTTAATAATAGTAATAAGCTGATCAGATTTATTAGCACTTATCAAGTTGAGGTAACACATTTGTCTTAAAGCTCCTATGTCTTTTAATTCTAGTAATCTTTGGGTGATAGTCTGAATTTCATCAGGATTTATGTTGGTTTTATATTCACCAATTAATTTCTGAAATATATAAGTAGAATAATGAATAATAGTTTTATTTGTGGAATTTAAACCTTTTTCTGCTACTTGTAATATTTTGCTTATATCTTTAGATGTAATATCAAAATCTAAATAGAGCAAATCATTTAGTTGTCTTATAGTTTTCATTAGATCTGCGTCATTAGTACTATCTATACCCTTTTGTGCTATTTGATCAACGTTAAAAATTGCGTTCATATGTTTTGAGAAATTTTGATAGTCAGGATCATTCTTTTTAACCATATTTCTTTTAGCAAAATAATATGCTGTATCAAGATTTATTAATTTTTTATCAACCATTATTTGTAACGTATCCAAATCAAAACTTTCTGAACATATCTTTAATTTGGGCTGTAGTTGTTTAAGTTGATCACTATTTATCAAATTTTCAGTGATCAATGATTTTAATGAGCTTATTGCTATCTTTTGAATCTCTCTATCGTATGGGCCTAGGACTTTTTCTAAAAAAGGAAGAGCCTGATCAGCATTCATTAATTTATTGGTTATTAAAGAGTTGATAGAACTCATAATGTTAAGTCGAACATCCAGATCTGAGTTATTTATGTCTTTTTCTAAAAATGGAAGAGCTAGATCAACACTCATTAATTTATTGCTGATTAAACTTTTAATAAGTTGTATAGTTTCAGTTTTAATGTTTCCGTTTTGATTGTTTATACCTTTTTCTATAAATGGGAGCGCTTGATCAAAAGTTATTGATTTAGAATTTGCTAAAGCTTCAATAGCTGATATTGTCCATTTTAAAGTAATCTCATCTGAACTGCTTATTCCTTCTTGTAAAAATGGAAGAGCTTGATCAAAAGTTATTGCTTTATATTTTATGAAGTCATAAATAATATAGATGATATCGTTTTTCAGATAGAAATTATTTATATTTTTTTGCAAAAAAGGAAGAGCTTGATCAAAGGTTATTAAATCTTTTTTTATTAAATTACTCATAGGAAGCAATGTATCTGTATAACGTGTAGGATATTTGCTGTCTATAAGTTTTTGTAAAAATGGAAGAACTTGCTCTGTTGTTATTAATTTATTGGTTATTAAAGAGTTAAAAGATATCATAGCTGCTCGAATATCAAAATTTGTGTCAATTATATGTTTTTCTAAAAGTAGAAGTAAATTATTTACTTTATTTGCACTTAGCAAGTTGTGACGAATTATCTGGTTTATTAATGATAAAAATTGATGCTGATTTTTCAAACTAAACATCATCACAGTATTAAAAAGCAAATCTTTGTATTCAAACGTAGATGGTGTGCTGTTTATAATACTTTCTAAATAATATCTATCTGCATGAAGCCCAAAACTAACAATCATTTTTTGGATATAATTTTTTTCAGAAACAGAAAGAGTTGTCCAATTTTTTAACATGTCTTTTGCAGCTTTAAGTCGTGCATCATATGAAACTGCATCTACATTACGCGTCAAACAAGATTGGCGTAATGCTTGTGGTATTTGATCTTTTGTAGCCAATTGATCACTCATTGCAACTGCGATTCTTGACTGGGATGTATCCTCAGGAATAGCCAGATTTATTTTTAATTGATCTTTTGGAGCAACTGATAGACTTCCATGTACTTTGTTTGAAAGCCACATCTTAAAATCACCTTGCTTGCAAGTAATATTTAATTCAGCCTTTAAGCCATCAATCTTTGAAGAACTTCGCAATGTCCAACCTAACTTTTCACACGCTAATTGCAAATATTTTGAAGCAAAATCGGGTTCAATAACATCTTTGCTTGAAGGATACAATTGTAAATTAAATAAATTGTTCAAAACAACAACCATGTTTGAAAGATTAGGCATTAATTCACAACCAAACAATTCTGGATTTTTGGCAACAAGTAAATAGGTTCTTTCACCAACATTTTTTTCAACGAGTTCAATAGTTTTACCATTAAGTTCAACTGATTTTTTAGGAAGCGTTTTATCAAGATCGTTTAAATTATCAATAAAAATAAATCCATCACAATGTGATGCTATTTTTTTGCCTTGATATACCAAATAATCATAGGATGCACCTTCAATATTTTCTATAACATCAGTCCAATTTTGATGCACATCTTTATGACCTACAGAAGCATTATCGCTATTTAGTGGTATTTCATAAAATTTTTGTAATTGAGGCTTCATGGTTAAACCTTTAGGAGCAACACCTAGCTTGCCCTCTAAATAAGTAATAATATTAGCTAAATTACGCATTGCAGTTTCCATGCAATCAGCAAAACCTACACCTTGATATTCTACCCTATCATTACCTTCAACAATTTTAGGAAACTTTGAAGCATATTTTTCTTGATATGTAAAAGCACACATTAAATCTGCAAATAGTTCAAAATTTTTTGCATTAACGTGCGATGCAAGACGCTCTTTTATTTCTATCTCTGTGTACATTTCTTCAGGCAATACAAAGTTATTGTCTCTTAAAAATGCTTTAAAATAATTTTCAAGATCAGATCGATTATGAGATTTTGCAAGCATATATCCTAATAGTATTTCTTGCACAGTATTTTGAGCATATACTTGATCTGGGCCTATTTGTTGTAATTTTAAACCATCAACTAGTGAATTTACGAAAGTATTCCAATTTGCAGATTTAAATAATTTTTTTTGTGAATTTTCAAATCCAAAATCTTCAACCAGATACATGAGCTCCTGTTTTAAATTGTAGCTCACAAAAACTGCATCTGATTCCTTTTTTGATCGCAAAGCACTTGCATGCTTACTTCTAAGACGCATCATTTTTTTATGTTTTGTTTCAAATTCATTTAAAAACTGTTGCTCTTCTGGTGTCAAA
>DATIJN010000074.1:0-5818 GCA_035478615.1 Saccharimonadales bacterium (SeqCode) | reverse complement strand
TTATTTTTGTAAAATCAGGATACTCTTTAGTCTCTTTTTCTAAAATAGCATATTCTAGTTCATCATTTTGTTTTACTTGATGTTGCTTGAGTTTAAATCCAGATTTTTTCAAAAAATCGATTGCTTCTGTTAATCTTTTTGAGTTTGTCATGAATGCTGTCATAGTTTTTCTAAGCATGCTATGAGTTTCAAGGTGCATAGCTATGCAAAGTGAAATTAAAAATAATTTTTTATTCATGAATTTCCTTTGTAAAAAAATCAGTGATTTATTGGTTTAGTTCTATTGCTTTATCTACAATTTTGTTTCCATATTCTTTTCTCAATAGAGAAATTTCTGCCAAATGTCTGAGATATTCATTTCCACGCTCTTGAACTGGTAATTGATCACGAGCTTGATTAAATCTACAATCTTCTTCTTCTATTTTTTGCATGCATTCTTGTACTTTTGCAGGATCAAGATCTGTTTCAATTTCTTCTTCTGATGACGAACTGGTATCAATCTTTGCTGGAGGAGCATTCCTGTGTGCTCCAAATCTAACCAAATAACCATCTATTTTTTTACGCAGAGATCCAGTTGTTTCTAATTTTTGTACATCTTTATCAGTTAATGCATAATCATGCGCTGCAAAAAATTTTCTTGCTTCTTGAATGTCTTTTTTTTTCGATAATTCGTATGATACTTCATTGTCAGCAGTTTCAAAAACTTCTTTGCCATAAGTATTGCTCAGTTTCTCAGCTCGATGTCTATATTCTGTCAGTCGGGCATCATCAAGGGTACCTTCTTTTTCTTCTTTATCACGCTGTCTGTGTAATTTGCATAAATCTTCTTTGCAGCTCTGTACTTTTCTTTGATCTGATTGTGTAGGTTGCTCATCATCATCACCAGATTGATTCGATTTTGGTGGCGCAAGAAGAACTGCTGTGCCTAGTATCATTGATAAAAAGAATAAATTTTTTATATTTTTCATTAAATTTCCTTTTTTTAAAAATCAGTGAATTTATTTTTTTAATTCTTGTGCAATAAAAAAGATTTTATTTCCATATTGTTTGCATAAGTTATCCATTTCTTGCCGATATCTGAGCACTTCAATATGGCGTTTTTGCGGATCTTTTGGAAATTTTAATGTACGAGTTTGTTCATCAATTTTACGTCTACATTCATCAATAAATAATTCGTTGCGAGCAACTTTACAAACTTTTTTACCATACAGACTGGTAAGTTCTTTAGCCCTATGAGCATACATTGCACATAGGGTATCATAGGTTAATTTTTCAGGTCCTTGTTTAATTTCTGTTTCAAAGTGTTTGATCAATACTCGTAAATCTTCTTTGCAATTTTGTACTCGCATATTTGCTTGTGAGATTTCTGAGGCAAAAACAATTCCGCTCCATAACATTATTGATACCAGGAATATATGTTTTACATTTTTCATAAGTCTTCCTTCAAATGAATGTATGTTTTTTCTTTCATTGGATTTTACAATGTTCACTTTGGATCCTGAAATTAAATCTCAGGACATATTTTTTATCTCATATAGGTAATTATTGCGTGTTGATATATAGCAGTAACATTTTCTTTGGTCTCTTGAACTGATTCAGGTTTATCTTTTTGTGATGCAAGTAATGCAGCACCTGTAATTAAAAAACAACATGTTAAAACCATGGATGATTTTGTAGAAAGCATATATTTTCCTTTTTGGAATGTATTAAAATATATAGTATGTATACCCCTTTTTTTATATTTTTTAAAGAGATCGTTTTAAAAGATATTTATAAATTGTATTTTCAGTAAAGCACTATAATAACTTGTTCGCTTGAAAAATATAGCTTGATCATTTAATGAGTTCAGCATTGATATAATTTTTTATATGTAAAAGGGTAGGATTGCATGCAAAAATGGATTAAAAAAATATTTGGTTTTGGACTTGCTAGTTTTCTTTGTGATTTTGGTCATGAAATGACCATATCATTAATTCCTGCAGTAGTCTTACAGTTTGTAGGCGCTGATCAAGTTCCATTTTTTTTAGGAATCTTGTCTAGCCTTTGCGATGCATGTGCAAGTTTTTTAAGAATTTTTGCAGGTTATGTCAGTGATGCATCACCGCATAGAAAATTGATAATCATGTTTGGATATGGACTATCTGCAGTTTGTACAACATTGATTGGATTTGCGCAATCATTATGGTCAGTAACATTCTATCGCATACTTTCTTTTGCAGGAAGTGGTATTCGGGAACCAGCTCGAGATGCAATTATTGCAACTATTGTAGAACCAAAACACTATGGCCGTGCTTTTGGTTTAAGAAATGCAATGGATACACTAGGGTCACTTTTTGGACCATTGTTAACGTTTATTCTTATTGGAATTCTTTCAACTCAACAGATTTTTGTAGTTTCATTTATTCCTGGAATTTTGGCAGTGTTTGCAATTTTGTTTTTTACCAAAAATGTTGCAGTCGTACGTAAACATACCGCAGTTCCATTGCATTTTTGGAATGCTTGGTCACGTTTGCCCACATCATTTCTCGTATTGATTTCAATTCTTTTTATTTTTGATATGAGTTGTTTTAATAAATTATTGTTACTAGCGCGAGCACAAGAAATAATTGATATTGATACTCACTGTGTAACAAAAGTATTAGTTCTTTTATATGCATTGTTTAATCTTGTGCGTGCGTGCAGTGAGTTTTTGATTGGATTTTTAAGTGATTATCTCAATAGAATTATACTTTTAGCATTGTTAGGATGTGGTACGTTTGCAGTAGCATCATTTTTACTTATGGCGCATCAAGCTTCTTTTGTCTATTGTTGTGGTTTTTTTTCATTAATAGCAATAAGCGCTGCTGTAATGCATACGCTTAAAAAATCATGTGCTGCAGACATGCTGCCTGCAGAAATTCGCGGGTTGGGATATGGTGTTCTTCAGGCATCGCAAGGATTTGCGGCTCTTTTTTCAAGTGCTCTTATTGGATATTTGTGGACACAGTTTTCTGCTGTGTTGGCATTTTCTTATGTTATAGTCTTGAGTTTGAGTGCCATGATACTTCTTATAGTTTTTCAATTAGTTTATAAAAAATAAATGTATTATTAACTTACATTTTTATAGGTGCGCAAACAGCTATACATGATTCTTTTAAATTCTCTTTCATCAAAATCTTTTTCACTGACAGCACCATTGTTAATAAAACGTTTATGTACAATTTTATCAAAGAAATTATCTAAAGATTTTTCAATAAATGATGCAAGTGCAGCTCTTTTTTCAACAGGATATTCTTGCACATATCCTTTCAAAAATGATTGGCAATATTCCAAATATAAAGGCCAACGAGTATTATAATTTTTTTTCAGATATTGGAACATAAAAAGACTTGCTAAAATGGTTGTTACATCATGATGCAGTGAACCTTTTCTCATTCCTTCATTGTCAATAAAATAGATTTTATTGGTGATTGGATTATATAAACTATTTTTTATACTAAAATCTCCATGACAGATGGTTTGCCACTGTGCTGGATTTGTTGAATCATGATAATCCATAAAAAGTTGATGAAAAGCAGCTAGGGATTTTCCCAGGCTGCTGGCAGCTTTTTTTATTGCAAAGAGATCGTGTGATTCTAGAATGTCTTGTAATAATTCTCCTTGTGCACTTGGACTGACTTCAATTGTTTTTTTTATTCCATTTTGATTTTTATACATGAAAACATGCGTGAGCCAAATAATGACAGGAAGATTTTGTTTATAAGACTGGTTTAAAGTATCCAGTTCTTTAAATTTTTGGCCAATTGGACCATGCTGAATAGCTAATAAATTTTGAGTTGATTGATTTTTTTTGCTTATTTTAAAAAAGAATAATGGTTTTTCGTAACTCTTTTTTTTCAAGCTTGCTACATACAATTTTTCACTATAATGACCTCCAACGCGCTGGTTTACAGCTATGTCATCATTTGATGCATTGCACATACGATACATTGCAATTAAAAATTTTAATGAATCTGGTTTTGGATATCCTTGATTATCGCACTGCATTGAAATTTCTTTCGGCACTATTTTTGGACATAGTTCAATAGTGCAGCAGAGAAATGTAGGTATGAAATTTAGGAATAAAAATAATAATCTCATGAAAAAGCCCCCCTTTTTTATGTATTCTTAGTATAAAACTTTAAAGCTTACTTAAGCAATTCAATTACTTATTTAGCAGTTTTATGCTTTGGTAAGGGATTTTTTCTCTAAGGTTTCTTTCGGAATTTATTATTTTTCAAAGATTTTAACAATCTCTCTTCTTCCTCGGGCTTGACCCGGGGATCCATTCTTCTTAATGAGAACATGGATGTCCGGGTCAAGCCCGAACACGAAGGGAATGAAGGAATTTAGTTTTAGAAGTGTTTATTGATCATTCTAAGTTAAGCTATATTTGTAATAGTGCTCGATTCATTTTTAACATTTATTTTAAGCATGTCATCATCATTTCTTGAAATGATAATTGTTGTAAAAGATCTATTTGGCAATACTTTTTCATCAATTAAATTTGTACCTTTATCATACAAACGTATTTTTAAACCATCTTCAGGTTTACAATTACAAACAGCAATATTGCAACCTGCATTTGTTTGTAAACAACAATCATATTTATAATTTTTACCGTCTTTGTCTTTTTTTAAACATTCAATACTAACATAATAATCATCTCGTTGATGATTGGGTATCTGCCACTGTATATCTATAAATTTGTTTATAGTTTCTTTCATTTTTACCTCTTTAAAAGAATTAATTTTTCAAGAATCCATTTTTTGCAAAAGTAGCATATCTTCATTGCAGATTGTCAACATATTACATGAGTAAAAAGAAATGTGCCGATTTTCACCGGCACATATGTGAGTAAAAAGTTTTAAAATATTAAATATATTCAGTAATAATCACAACACCGTCAGCTCCTGGAGAACCAGCGATAGGATTGGTGAATCCTATAAGACCAGGTGTCGATCCACTAGCACCTGAACCATACGGTAAACCAGGATTACCATTACTTGCAGAGTCAACAGGTACACCCGCTCCGCCAGGACCATATACACTATTTGCACCAGCTCCAGTAGCAATATTAGGAAATGCAACGCCACCACTATTACCATTAATAGCGAAATCACCAGTGCCAGCAATTCCACCAAGTCCACCTGCTGTATTGGGACTACTAATGGTGTCGCCTTGTGGTGACCCAAATCCTCCCCCAGCAGAAATTAAAACACCTACAGAACTCGCAGTACCATTTCCCCCAGGGTTAAGTCCTGCAGCACCACCAGCTCCGCCTGTACCAACCGTAACTGGTTGTGAAGCACCAATGGTAGCAGCTGATAGAGCACTTCTTGAATATGCACCACTGCCACCACCAGCAGATGCTGCACCATTACTGTCGTCACAACCACCAGAACCACCACCTCCACCAATGACTTCAATAATTGCATATTTCATACCAGGAGTTGGTGTGTATGTTCCTGATGTAGTAAATACGCGTTCGTTTATTGAACTAAATGCTGAACCACCTGAACCACCAGTAGCTCCCACAGCACCTGTAGGTCCTACAGCACCTGTGGGTCCCACAGCGCCAGTAGCTCCTCTTATTCCAGCTCCTGTAGCACCAGTTGCTCCTCGTGGACCAGTGATGCCATGACATGGTTTATTGCAGCATCCGCGAGTTCCTATTGATGGTTCTTGAGTGCGCATCACTTGTTTTTGATTATTAACTGATGCAATAGTTGTAGAAATTAAGAATGAAACAACGAAGAAAGGCATTGCTAATAAATGCACTTTTCTTTTTATATAATTT